>QHSQ01000280.1 GCA_003221615.1 Candidatus Rokuibacteriota bacterium
CGTCGATTATGCGTACGTTCGTGAAAAGGACGTTCGCCATGTCGAGCTCCTCTCGAGAAGAAATCTCTTCAGCAACCCTGTGCATTCCTCGGGCTTCTCCACGGGCGCCCAGTGCCCGCAGCCGCGCAGCACCTCGACGCGGCTCCCGGCTATCCGCTCACCCATCATCCGGACCGCCTGGGGTGGGGCGACCACATCCTCGTCGCCGGTGACGAGCAGCGCGGGGCACGCGATCCTGGACGTGTCCGCGGACTGCATGTCGGCGAGGGCCTCGCAGCTGCGCGCGTAGCCCTCGGGATCCTGGCGCATCAGCGACTCGCGGACGAAGGCGAGGGCCGCGGGTCGCTTGGCCCTCGTTTCAGCCGAGACGCTCGAGCGGAGCAGCCCGTCCGCGATCGGCTGCATATCGCCCTTGCGCGCCTCGGCGGCGCGGGCCCGGATCGCGGTGCGCGCCGGGTCGGGCGGCGCGAGCAGGGGGCCGAAGAGCGTGAGGCTCGCCACCTTCCCGGGCTCCGCCGCGGCGAGGTGCGCCGCCACGATCGTGCCCATCGAATGGGCGACGACGTGCGCGCGCTCGATGTCGGCCCTCTGCATGACGAGGAGCGCTCGCTCGACGAACAACTGGACCGAGAGCGGACCTTCGACCCGATGCGATCGTCCCGATCCGGGCAGATCGAATCGAATCGTCCGGTGGCGCGCGAAGGCGGCGAGCAGGGGGGTGAAGGTGTTGGACGTTCCGCCGAGACCGTGGATCATGACCACCGGCTCGCCCTCGCCCTCGATCTCGACGGCCATGCGCTCGACGAACATCGCCCCTCCAGGAGGCCGCGTTTGCCGCACTGGGCTAATTGAGACACCCGTCTCAATTAGGTGTGTCAGACTACCGCCAAATGGCGAAGGGCGCCAGACCCTTCTACGTCCTGCCCGATCTCGGCACGGGCCACCGCGGCCGGGTGTTTCGCCGCCTGCTCGATGAAGCGGTTCGGCTGGTGCAACGCGGGCACATCCCGTCGGTGGCGGAAGTGGCGCAAAGTGCAGGGGTTTCCCGGGCGACGGCGTACCGCTATTTTCGCTCGCGCTCGAAGGTGGTGAGCGCGGTGATCGCCGAAGCGCTGGGGCCGGTCCGGCGCGCCGTGCCGCAGCACGGTGACGCCAAGCAGCGACTCCACGAGTTGCTCGACCGCACCTATTCGCGCTTCGCTGAGTACGAGCCGCACATGCGCGCCGCGCTCCAGCTGGCGCTCGAGCACCAAGCTCTGGAAGCCGCGGGGCTGCTCGAGGAGGAGCCGTTCCGCCGTGGGCAACGGACCGAGATCCTCGCCACCACGCTTCAGCCGCTGAAAAAGCGAATGAAGCCCCGCACGTACCAGCGCTTGCTCAAGGCGCTGGCGGTCGTCTACGGTATCGAGCCCATGATCATCCTCAAGGACATCTGCGGCGCGACCGATCGCGAGACCGAGGCGGTGGTGCGCTGGATGATGGACGCGCTGGTCGACGCGGCGTTGCGGGAGGCCAAATAGCGACCCACGCCTGACGCGCCTACTTCTCCGCCATCGCGCGCCGCAGCTCCGTCGTCACGCGCGTGGCTTCGGCGAGAATGAACGCGATCTCGCTGTTGGTCGTGAGGAAGCGTGCGCCCTTGCGGATGTACTCGATCTGACGCGGGATGTGGCGGTCGCCGCCCATCCCGGCGATCTTGCCGTTCGCAATGGCGGCGGAGATGACGCGGTCGATCGCCTTCGCGCCCTCCGGGTCGCCGAAGGCGCCGGGCTTGCCCATCGCGGTCAGAAGATCGTTGGCGCCGATGTGGATCACGTCCACGCCGTCCACCTTGGCGATCTCTTCGACGTTGTTCACTCCTTCGGGCGTCTCGATCATGCACACCACCAAGGTGGCGTCGTTCAGCGCCGACACCGTCTGGCTGGCGGGCACCGGACGGTAGTCGAACATCGGGTATGCGCCCGCGGCGGAGCGCTTTCCGATCGGTGGAAACTTGGCACGAGCGACCGCCCGGCGCGCTTCGGCGGCGGTGTTGACGTCCGGGTAGACGATGCCCATCACGCCGTTGTCCAGCAGCACCTGCACGTCCTGGTCGTCGACGCTCTTGACGCGAGCGAGAGGCGTGATGCCGCAGCCGAGCGCGGTGTGCGCGATGTGCGCGATGGTCTCCAGGCTGAAGATTGCGTGCTGGCCGTCGATGAAGATGAAGTCGTGGCCGCTCGACTTCGCGATGCGTGCGATATCGCCCGAGCGCGCGAGGCGCACGTTCATGCCGAGCGCCACCTTGCCGGCTTTCATCATCTGTTTCAGCGGATTCGTGAGGATCGGCGCGTCTGCCATGGGTTCCTCCTGATCGGCGAAGTTTACCGCGGTTCCGACCCTTCGCGATCGGGCTTACGGCGACCCGAGCGTTCCCTGCGTATAATCGCGAGCACATGCCTGATCTCCACGCGGTCATCGTCGGGGCCGGATTCGCCGGGCTCTACATGCTCCACCGCCTGCGCCAGCTCGGGCTGTCGGCCCGCGTCTTCGAGTCTGGCGACGGCGTCGGCGGCACCTGGTACTGGAATCGCTACCCGGGCGCGCGCTGCGACGTCGAGAGCATGGACTATTCGTACTCGTTCTCGGACGAGCTGCAGCAGGAATGGAAGTGGAGCGAGCGGTACGCCTCCCAGCCGGAGATTCTGACCTACATCAATCACGTCGCCGACCGCTTCGACCTGCGGCGCGACATCCAGGTCTCGACCCGGGTGACCGCTGCGACCTTCGACGAGGCCGGCCGGCGATGGACCGTCACGACCGACCGCGGCGATCGCGTGTCGGCGCGCTTCTGCATCATGGCGACCGGGTGTTTGTCGACGGCTCAAGTGCCGAAGTTCCCGGGGCGGGGAAGCTTCCGGGGTACCACGTATCACACGGGACGCTGGCCGCATGAGGGTGTCGACTTCAGCGGCCAGCGGGTCGGGGTGATCGGCACCGGCTCCTCGGCCATCCAGTCGATCCCACTCATCGCCGAGCAGGCGGCGCACCTGTTCGTCTTCCAGCGCACGCCGAACTTCAGCGTCCCGGCCCGCAACGCACCTCTCGACCCGGACTTCGAGCGACAGGTGAAGGCGAGCTACGCCGACTTCCGGCGCCAGGCGCGCGAGTCGCGCGTCGGCCTCGTCGTGGAGCGCAGCGACGCCTCCGCGCTCGCGGTAACGCCCGAGGAGCGGCGGCGCGAGTACGAGACGCGGTGGGGCCGCGGCGGCCTCGGCTTTACCGCGACCTACGTA
This sequence comes from Candidatus Rokuibacteriota bacterium, assembly GCA_003221615.1. Classification (GTDB taxonomy): domain Bacteria; phylum Methylomirabilota; class Methylomirabilia; order Rokubacteriales; family CSP1-6; genus AR31. The sequence goes on from QHSQ01000280.1 coordinate 3,276, forward strand.
GACTTGCTGACCAACAAGGACGCCAATGAGACGGCCGCCGAGTTCTGCCGCGAGAAGATTCGTGCCGCGGTTCGCGACCCCACGGTGGCCGAGGTCCTCCTGCCCAAGGACTATCCGGTCGGCACCAAACGCATGTGCGTCGACACGGGCTACTACGAGACGTTCAATCGCGACAACGTCACCCTGGTGGACATCCGGCGGGCGCCGATCGAGGCGATCACACAAGATGGCCTCCGGACGCGGGAGGCCGCGTACGTGCTCGACAGCATCGTGTTCGCCACTGGCTTCGACGCCATGACCGGCGCGCTGCTGAGCATCGACATCCGCGGGCGTGCCGGTCGCAGGCTGAACGAGGCGTGGACGGAAGGACCGCGGACGTACCTGGGGCTCACGGTGGCAGGGTTTCCCAACCTGTTCGCCATCACCGCCCCCGGCAGCCCCTCCGTGCTCAGCAACATGATCGTGTCCATCGAGCAGCACGTCGACTGGATCGCCGACTGTATCGAGCGCATGCGCGCTCAGGGTCACGAGACGATCGAGGCCACGGCCGCCGCGCAAGAGGCGTGGGTCGCCCACGTCAACGAGATCGGCCACGCCACGCTCTATCCGCGCGCCAATTCCTGGTACATGGGCGCCAACATTCCGGGCAAGCCGCGCGTCTTCATGCCCTACATCGGCGGAGTCGGCGCCTATCGGCAGATCTGCGACGGCGTCGCCGCCAAGGGATACGAGGGGTTCACGCTGACTCGCGGGTAGTAGGAGAGCTCCGAATGGAGTTTCACGTCACGCCGGCGCAGAGGGACCTGCAGCACCGGGCGCGGTGCCTGGCCGCCGACTTCGCCACCCGCGCAGCCCAGCACGATCGGGAGGCCA
>QHSQ01000281.1 GCA_003221615.1 Candidatus Rokuibacteriota bacterium
GCGGGTCCGGGCCGAAACCTCCACGACTCGACTGTCGAGACCGTGGCGCATCAGCACGCGGCTCGCGTCGCACGCCAGGCGCTGAGACGTTTCTGCGGAAACGCGCGCGCCGTCCTCGAGGACTGACTGACCGGGCTGATCGGGGTCGGCGAGCACCGCGGCGTCGACGTGGACCACCACCTGATAGCGCTCGCCCGGCGCACCGGGATTGATTCCGTGATGGAGCGCTGTCTCCGCGAGCAGCGCCAGGGCGTCGGCCTGCTGCTGCTCCATAGGCGGCGCTTCCGCCGAATCGACCAGTAGTCCGGTCTCGGCGGGCTTCGCGCGCGCCTGCTGATACAACGTCTCGCGGGCCGCGGCCAGCGCCCGTATGAGCACGGCGCCGACCTCGGGAGCTAGCCGCCCGCGGAGTACCACCATGCCGTCTTCGTCTTGATACACGTGCAGCGCGCGGTACATGTGCTGTCGGGTGGCCTCGGCGGCCTCTGCCTTCCGATCCATTCGGCGCCAGCCCCGCACGATGCGCTCGACATGATCGGCGGTACCGGCACGACCTATCGCCAACAGCCGCTCCTCAGTCTCCGGCGTCGCCACGCGAGTCAGGGCCCGGACCTTGGCGTACGAGAGCTCGCCCCGCGCCAGAGCCTGAGCCAGGAGCGGTAAGGTCCCGAGGGCGCGCGCTACCCGAACGCGTTCACGGGCGGCGCCCATGTCGAGGCCCACCCGCCAGTTGAGCCAGGCGGCGCAGGAGCGGAATCCCGTGTTCCAACCCCCCTGCACGTCGAACTCACGGATCAGATCGAGCAGGTGCGCGGTCGCAGCGTCGAGGTGGGCCGAAAGCTCTGCGATCTTGTCGCCCAGCTGGTCAAGTGAGCGCGCGTCCATCATGAGTCTCCCTCCCGCAAGGGCGACTCTACACCCGAGTTTCGGCGCCACTTGAGAGGCGGGACGAGCGGCGATCGTAGGGCCGCCCCATTTTTTTTCACGAGCACACCTATTGTGGCGTCTCCGGGTCCCCGGGGTCCGCAAGGCCGGATTTATTGGCGTGTGGCGACACTCCGCGATCGCGCATGCCGAACGCTGTCAAGCGGAAAATAACGGGAACAGGCAATCTCGGACCCACCAATTCGGGCGCGTTGGCGTCTGGCGACAGTTTGTGCGATCCTCCCGCGCATAAGGATCGAGAAGAACAGGAGGCGGCCATGGGTGACATCCTGGGCATCGGAACGACGCACTATCCGCCCGGTCTGGTGCCCGATGAGTACAAGCCCTGGCCGCTGGCCCGGATGCTCCACAGCGACCCGCGGATCCCGGACCACCCGCGAGACCCCGCCAGCTGGCCCGAGCCGATGCGTGCCGAATGGGGGAACGACGAGGGCATCACCTCGTTCAAGGCGCACCGCACGCGGGTGTTCAGCTCGTTCCGTACCCTGCGGGACGAGATCGTCGCCTTCCGGCCCGACTTCATCCTGATGTGGGGCGACGATCAGTACGAGAACTTCAAGGAAGACGTGATTCCGCCGTTCTGCGTGCTGGCCTACGACACGCTCACATTTCAGCCGTTCAAGCGGCTCGGCAACCGCCCGAACATCTGGGGGGAGCCTGCCGACAAGACGTTCACCTGGCCCGGCCAGCCCGCCGCCGGACGCTTCCTCGCCAGCCGTCTGCTCGAGGCCGGCGTGGACATGCCCTACGCCTACCGGCCGCTGCACGGCGACGGGGTGGCGCACGCGTTCGCCAACACGCTGCTCTACCTCGACCTGGACCGTCAGGGCTTCTCGTACCCGGTGCTACCGGTGACGGTGAACTGCTACGGCCGGGACGTGATTCACTACCAGGGTGGCGGCACTCAACACGCCGAGGAAGCGGACCCGCCGGAGCCCTCGCCGGGCCGGTGCTTCGAGCTCGGGCGGCTCTCCGCGCGGATCATGCGCGAGAGCCCGTGGCGCGTCGTGCTCATGGCCTCGTCGAGCTGGTCGCACGCGTTCCTTACCGCCAAGAATCACTTCCTCTATCCCGACCTCGAGGCCGATCGGGTGCTGCTCGAGCACCTGCGCGCGGGCGACTACGAGACCTGGCGCGATCTGCCGCTCGAGCGGCTCGAAGCTTCGGGGCAGCACGAGGTCCTGAACTGGGTTTGCCTGGCAGGGGCGATGGCCGAGCTCGGCGCCAAGATGGAGCTCGTGGACTGGGTCGAAACCTGGATCTTCAATGCGCCGAAGTGTCAGGCGATCTTCCGATGAAAGCGGTCTACATCGCCGAGCCCGGAGGTCCCGAGAAGCTGATCTTCGGCGACCGCCCCGATCCGGAAGCGGGCGCCGGCGAGGTCATCGTACGCGTGCGCGCGACGTCGGTGAATCACGCCGACCTCGCGCTGCGCGCCGGGCGCTCCGCGACCGGTGGTCTGCCGCGCATCCTCGGACTCGACATCGCCGGAGAAATCGCGCGGGTCGGGCCCGGTGTGACCGGGTGGAAGGAAGGCGACCGGGTCGTGGTCGAGAACCGCGTCAAGTGCGGCACTTGCTCGCCGTGCGTGCTGGGCCGCGACGAGTTCTGCGAGCGGCAGAAGCGACTCGGCGGCGAGCTCGACGGCGGCCACGCGCAGTACTGCAAGGTGCCCGCGGCCAATCTACATCGAATCCCCGAGGGCATGGGGTTCGAGGAAGCATCGACGTTTCCGCTCGCGGGTCACACCGCCTGGCACTGCCTCTTCGAGCGCGTCCAGCTCCAGCAGGGCGAAGACATCTTGATCCAGGCGGTCGGCAGCGGTGTCGGCAGCTTCGGCCTCCTGATGGCCAAGGGGGTCGGCGCGCGCGCGATCGTCACGGCGGGAAGCGACTGGAAGCTCGCGAAGGCCAAGGAGCTCGGCGCCGACGAGGTCATCAACTACACGACCACACCGAAGTTCAGTCAGCGGGTCAAGGAGCTCACCGGCGGCCGCGGCGTCGACGTGGTGTTCGACTGTGTCGGCGCGACGGTCTGGGACGAGAGCTGCGCGAGCCTCAAGCCCGGCGGCCGGCTCGTCATCACCGGGACGACCGCGGGAAGCCAGATCCCGTTCAACCTGTCGGTGCTGCAGAGCCGGCCGCTCACCTTGATGGGCAGCGGCGCGCGCAGTCGCCGGAGCTTCGCGGCCATGATGCATACGGCCCGCTACGGCGGCCTGCGCGGCGTGGTGGGGCAAACCTTCGATCTGGCAGAAGCCGCTCGCGCTCACGAGGTCATGACGGGGCGCGATTTCTTCGGCAAGCTGGTTCTGCGCGTTCCGTAGGTGGGGCGCGTTTCATAGGAGGAGACTCGAGCATGAACATGATTCGGCTCTACACCGGGAAAGACGGCCAGACCCACATCGAAGAGCTGGATCTCGCCACTCACCCGGAGCTGACGACCATGCAGGCGACGAAGGGCATCGTCTTCAGGACGACGAAGCCCGGCCACTTCTCCGACTGGCACAACGCGCCGCGCCGGCAGTTCGTCATCACCCTGGCCGGCGAAGTCGAGATCGGCCTGGGTGACGGCACCGTGCACCGCTACGGTCCCGGCCACGTGACTCTGGCCGAAGACCTCACGGGCAAAGGCCACACGACGCGCGTGGTCGGCGACAAGCCGCGACTGTCGGTTACCATCCCGCTGGCCGACTGAAGAAGAGGAGGACCCATGGGCCAGATCCTCGGCCTCGGCATCACGCACTACCCCCCTCTCTCGTACAAGGGCAACATGACCAGCCGCATCAAGCTGCTGCTCGCCGATCCGCTGCTGCCGGAGCCGCTCCGCTCGCCGGCCGGCTGGCATCCGACGATGCGTGAGCAGTGGAGCACCGACGAGGGCGCGAATCACTCCGAGAAGCATCGGAACGACCTGATCCATCACTTCAGAAAGATCCGTGCCGAGCTCGACGCGTTCGAGCCCGATTTCGTACTGCTCTGGGGCGATGATCAATACGAGAACTACCGCGAGGACTGCGTGCCGCCGTTCTCGATCCTCGCCTATGACTCCGTCGACGTGCAGCCCTGGAAGGGTCACCGCGGCGAGAACTGGTGGGACGAGCCCAAGGACAAGACGTTCACGATCGCCGGCCACCGGGCTGGCGCCAAGCACCTCGCCTCGGCGCTGCTGGGTGACGGGATCGACGTCGCCTACTCGTACAAGCCCCTGCACCATCCGCTCGGCCACGCGTTCGTGAACTCGATCCTCTATCTGGACATCGACCGCAAGGGATTCCCCTATCCGGTGGTGCCGTTCACCGTGAACTCTTACGGCCGCTGGCTGATCGGCGCTCACGGCGCACCGATGACACCCTCGCAGGCGGCGAAGCTCGCGGGGCAGACCGAGCTCGACCCGCCCGGCCCGCAGCCG
>QHSQ01000072.1 GCA_003221615.1 Candidatus Rokuibacteriota bacterium
TCTTGCCGCTGCGGTCCACCTCACGCGCTCGGAGATGTCGGATGAGCGCATACCCGTCTTCCTCGGGCATCCCGACATCGCTGATCAATACGTCCGGTCGGTGGCCATCGAGCGCGCTGAGAGCCGCACGGACCGTGGCCACGGCTTCGACCTTCGCGCCGGCGAACTCGAGGATGAGCGTGAGAACCGGTCGCCCATCGGCGTCGTCCTCGGCGATCGCAAGAGTCTCGGCCGTGGCCGGTGCCTCTCCCGCTTCGTGGGCGAGTAGTTTTGCCACGATGCGGCGCAGGCGCGGGGTCGCGTATCTTTCATCCAGCGCTCCCACCCTCATGCCTCCGCTTCGAGTGCTGGCCCGGAAGATCTCGCATTGCCGAAACCCGAAGGGCTCTCGGATTCTCGTACGGACGATCTGCGATGGAGGACGACTCGACCTTTCACTCCGCCACCCGGAGGCACCGAGGCCGAGCAGGTGACGCCATCCCTCGACGGCATCCCTTTCCTCTGGTGCCGGTCGCGCGGTCGTCCGGCCTTGGGACCTGCGATTGAGAGTCTAGTTCAGCACTTCTAGACGTCAACGGGGGACGGGTCAATCCGTACTAGTACGTGGTCTGTCTAGACAGACCGGCGATCAGTGCGGCGCGGGCCGCCGGGTCCTCGGTTCCGAGTGGCGTAGAGGGTCCGAAGGCAACGTAGAGCATCGAGGAGGCTCAGTGGAGAATCGAGCGCGGGCCGATCGCGCGGGACAGACTTCCGGGCGATCGGTGCTCGAGACGGGTGGGGGGTTACGTCAAGGGCAGCGGTACGGCACGCGCGAGAACGTAGCGGATCAGATGTGCGGTGTTTCTGAACTGTAGCTTGTGCATGACGCTCGCGCGGTGTGACTCGGCGGTGCGACGACTGATGCTCAAGTAGCTTGCGATGCGCGTGTTGCTGAAGCCCTCCGAGACGAGTTGAAGCACCTCGCGCTCGCGACGCGTCAGTGTCTCGTCGGCGTCGAGCGCCGCGCTCTTTGCCCGGTGCAGCCAAGTCGCCATTGGGCGCTGGGACAGCGGCTCGCTCAGGTATCGTGACCCTGCCGCGGCCTTCCGAATCGCGCGGATCAGTTCAACGGGTTTGGCCTGCGTCATCACATACCCGCACGCGCCGTTCCTCAGCGCCTGGATGACGTACTGGTCCCTCGAATACATCGAGAGCATGATCACGGCGGTCGCCGGCGACTGCTGACACACCCGGCGCGTGATCTCGAGACCGTTCAGCCCGGGCATCGCCAGGGCCACGATCAACAGGCGCGGCTTGAGCCGCTCGACGAGGCCGACGACCTTGGAGCCGTCCGCGACCTCTCCGATGACTTTGATGTTCTTTGCCACCTCGATCATGCACCGAATGCCGCCTCTAACCAGCTGCTGGTCGTCGGCAAGCACGATCGTGATTGCACCCGATGCGCGTGGGGCTCCGTGTTTCGATCGGCGCGCCACCTGCCGCGTGGCGATAGTCCGCGGGACCCGGTGCTCCGGGTGCTCCGTCGCGTGTCTTGGTGCTCGTGACAGCATCGAGCTCTTTCCTCCAGTGAGTGAAGTCCGTCCCAGCGCGGGAGAACTGCGCGTGGTGTCCGGGTATCTCACACAGAGGGGAGGTGAGGGTATGACGCGGACGATGACGACCGTCCTTGCTCTGGGTTCTCTGATGTGGCTCTCGGCTGCGGCGACCGCTCAGCAGGCGCCGATGATGAGCGACTGCGACAAGTGGATCGCCACGATCAACGGCGAGGCCGGCGTGCGCGTGGACGAGGCCGGCCACAACGCGCGAATGAAGGTCGACGAGATCGCGAAGATGTGCAAGGAAGGCAAGACAGCCGAGGCGGAGAAGATTGCCATGGACACGATGGCCAATCTCGGCATCAAACAGTAAGAACAGCTTCGACCGTCAGGTAGTGGCTCGGCCCCGGCTGAGCCACTATCGCTCCCCCCAACTGTTCGGGCCCCAGCCCCGGGACGGCCTGCAGTGCGCACGACCACCTGATAGACTACGACCCGCTCGCGAGACACGAAGCGAGCGTGCGCACTGAAGCTCCGTGATCGGAAAGGACACGCGATGAAATTCGGACTGCACTCCGTCAATCTCCACACTTGCGGGTATCCCGACGCCGCCGCGCGCATCGGACGGGCGGCGGAGGCCGCCGGGTTCGAATCGCTCTGGGTGGCCGACCACGTGGTGCTGCCCGATCCGCCGGTCGCCGGGCGCCCGATGGCGCCGGATCAGCGGCTGCTCGATCCGATCGTCGCGCTGACGTTCCTGGCCGCGCACACCGCGCGCATCCGCCTGGCGACGGGCGTGATCATCCTGCCGCAGCGCCAGGCGCTGGTGCTCGCCAAGCAGCTCGCCTCGCTCGACGTGCTCTCGAACGGCCGGCTGATCTTCGGGCTCGGCGTGGGCTGGTGCGAGCCCGAGATGCGCTCGGTCGGCGCGCCGTTCGCCGAGCGTGGCAAAGTCGCCGACGATTACCTGGCGGCGATGCGCGCGGTGTGGACGCAGCCCAAGCCGTCGTACAAGGGCCCGTACGTGTCGTTCGACGGCGTGCAGGCGATGCCGCGTCCGGTGCAGACGCCGACACCGCCGATCGTCGTGGGCGGCCGCACGGCGCCGGCCTTTCGCCGCGCGGTCACGCAGGGCCACGGCTGGTACGGCTTCGGACTGAACGTCGACGAGACGCAGAAGTTCGTCGCGGCGCTGCGCGAGGCCGGCAAGAAGCACTCGCGCCCGGCGGAGCTCGGCCGGCTCGAGATCAGCGTGACGCCGCCGGGTCTGGACCTTCCGGACAAGGCAACGCTCGACGCCTACGCGGCGGCCGGGGTCGATCGGTTGATCTTGCGACCGCGGCCGGAGATGGATGCCGCGGCGCTCGAGCGCTTCGCCGTCGAGGCCGGGCGCACGCTCGGCCTGCAGGCCGCGTGAGCCGGCCATGAAAATCGCGCGAGTCGAAGCCCTGCATTGCGACGGCGGCTGGCGGCCGTGGACGTTCGTGCGGATCGAGACCGATACCGGGCTGGTGGGCTGGGGTGAGTGCAGCGACAACCGGAGCCCGCACGGCATCGCCGGGTCGGTCCGCGACGTGGCCGATCTGCTGGTGGGGCAGGACCCGCGGCCCGTCGAGCGCCTCTACTGGGACATGCTGCGCCGCATGCGCCAGAACAGCGGCGGCGTCTCGCACAAGGCGATGGCCGGCATCGAGCTGGCCCTGTGGGACATCAAGGCCAAGGCGCTCGGGGTGCCGGTCTACGAGCTCTTCGGCGGCCCGATGCGCGACCGGATGCGCCTCTACTGGTCGCACTGCGGCACGACGCGCGCGCGCATGGGGACCTTCCTGGGGACGCCGCCGCTTCGCACCTACGATGACATCGCGGCGCTCGGGCGCGAGGTGGTGAAGCGCGGCTTCACCGCGCTCAAGACCAACATGGTGATCCCGGGCGAGCCAGCGACCGTGTACTTCCCCGGGTTCGCCAGCGGCATCAACACCACCGACGGCGCGCCGACGGTCGAGATTCTCGACGCGATCGCCAAGCTGATCGGCACATTCCGCGAGGCGGTCGGCCCGAAGGTGGGCCTCTGCCTCGACCTGAACTACAACTTCCGCACCGAGGGCGTGCTGCGAATCGCCAAGCTGCTCGAGAAATACGACATGCAGTGGGTCGAGTACGACAACTGGGATCCGGACGCGCTGCTGCAGATCAAGCAGTCGACCTCCACGCGCCTGGCCTCGTGCGAAAGCCTGGTGACCTTGCGGCAGTACCGGCCGTTCCTCGAGCGCCACGCGGTCGACGTGGCGATCATCGACGTGCCGTGGAACGGCTTCTCGCAATCCGTGCAGATCGGGCGGCTGGCCGAGGCGTGCGAGATCAACATCGCCCCGCACAACTACTACAGCCACCTGGCGGACCTGCACTCCTTGCACCTCTGCGCGGTGCTCCCCAACGTGCGCATCATGGAGATCGACATCGACGACGTGCCGTGGAAGGGGCCGCTCGTCACGCGCCCGCCGGTGATCCGCGACGGGTACATCTGGCTCTCCGACGCGCCCGGCTGGGGCGCCGACATCGACGAGCGTGTACTGCGCGAGCATCCCTGGCCGCGGCCGGGCGACGGCGGGCCGCAGCTCTTCTACGGGATGGATCCGGGACAGATGGCCGCGCGACCGCGCTAGCGGTGCGCCGTTCCCGACGTGTCTCGCGTGATGGGCGGCCTGCCCATCGTGATGGGCAGAACGCGAGGCCGTGTCCGAGGTGACGAGCGAGAAGTGCTCTCGCGGTCGGCATCGTCGTCGAGTCGTCGCCTGGCATTGCTGCTGCACCGTGCTCGAGCATGCCTCGAGCAACGGACAAACCGGTCGCTTCGCAGTCGCGCATTCCGCGCCCCCTCAGGCTCGTCGGCCTGAGTCTCCTGATGTTGTTGCCGTCCGCGGCGCACGCACCGAGCGTCGCGGGAGACTCTCCGATAGCGTTGGCGCCGGCCAGCGTCTGGGCGCGCGGATTTCTCCAGCCCCGCGGCGTCGCTGTGAATGTTCACGGCGTCGTCTTCGTCGCCGACCGTCTTGCCGGGACGGTCACGCGCATCGCTCCGGATCAGTCCATGACCGTCGTGGCCCGCGGGCTCGAGCGGCCTGTCGGGCTCGCCTTCGATTCCGAAGGGCGACTGCTCGTCGCCGAGGAGCGAGCGGGCCGGGTCACGAGGCTGGAGCGCCACGGCGCGCGCACGACCCTGGTGTCGGGAGTCAAGCAGCCTCGGTGGCTCGACGTCGCGGAAGACGGGACCGTGTTCATCGCCGCCCGTCGGCTGACGCGCGGCACCGACCCCGAGCCGGACGACGAATCGGCCGAGCCCGAGGCGATCCTGGCCCTCACGCCAACGGGAGCGCTCACGATCTTCGCCGACGGCTTCCGAGCCCTTCGGGGCATCGTGTCCAGCGATGGAGTCCTCTACGCGGCGACCGACGGCCGCCGCGGCGAGCCGATGGCGGACGGAGCCGTATTCGAGATTCCGATCCTGCCCGGCGCGCGCGCGGGCACCGCGAGGGCGCTCGGATTCCCCGGTAGCTTCACGAGGCCGACGGCGCTGGCGCAGGATCGGCTGGGGGCGCTGTTCTTGACGACCCAGGAGCTCAGCACCGACGGACAGCGAACGGGGCGTGCGATCGCGAAGCTGCATCCGAACGGGCGAGTCAGCTTGTTCGCCGGAGGGCTCGATCACCCACAGGGGCTCGGGTTCGATGCCGCCGGCAATCTCTACGTCGCCGATGGGCCCTCGGGCCGGATCTTCCGCTTCCTCTCGCCGCCGGCTCCGGAACTGGATCCGCTCGCGGTATTCACGAACGAGCCATCGGTCCGCGTGCGGGGGAGCGCGGCTCCGGCGTCGCGGCTCGATGGTCGCGTCGACGGTGGAGGCAGCCTGTTCACGACGCAGGGCGGCGCCAGCGGAGGGTTCGCGCTGACCATCGCGCTGACGCGGAACGCCGCGAACACCATCGAGGTCTTCGCCACGGCCCATCGTGGCGACGGGTTGACCGGCGGGCCTGCCGAAGCGACCGTGAGACACGACGACGTGCCACCGGAAACTACAATCACCGAGGGCCCGTCGAGCCCGACCGACGCGACGACGGCAACGTTCAGCTTCGTGGGCGTCGACGACGTCACGCCGGCCGGTGATCTGCGGTTCGCGTGGCGCCTCGACGACCGGCCCTTCAGCGAGTTCGCCGAGTCACGGTCCGTCACTCTGGCCGATCTCGGGGATGGGGCGCACACGTTCGAGGTCCTGGCGCGAGACCGCGCGGGCAACGCCGATCCGACGCCCGCCACGAGAACGTTCACGGTGAGCCGGTCTCAGATCGCGCTCGTCGAGCCGGCGCCCGGCGCTACCGTGCCGGCCGGACTCAGTCTCGTTCGCGGCACGGTGGCAACGGGCGGGCAAGAGCTCGGTGTGACCGTCAACGGCGTCGCGGCCGCGGTGTACGGAAACACGTTCGCCGCGCTCGTCCCGCTGACGGAGACGACAACGAGCCTTCAGATCGTCGCCACCACCGCCGCGGGTGGCTCCGCCTACCAGGACGTGCCCGTCACCGTCACCGGGGCAATCGATTCTCCATTCCTGCTCGTCACCAGCCCTCAGAGTGGAGTGGCCCCGCTCACGGTTGGCTTCACCTTGCTCGGCGCCTCGGCCTCGGCGACGCTCCAGGCCGACTTCGACGGCAATGGCGCGGCAGACTTCGCCGGCCCGCGTCTTGACGGGCAGGTCTTCACGTACACCCAGCCCGGTCTCTACACTCCGCTCGTGACCGTCATCGACGCCCAGGGCCACCGAGCGACGGTTCCTGCCGTCATCCAGGTCTTCGACCGCGCCATTCTCGATGGGCTACTACAGTCCAAGTGGATGGCCTTGCGGGACGCGTTGCGCCGCGGCGACGTGGGGCAAGCTTTGACGCAGATCTCCGCGCGGGCGCGCAGTCGCTACCAGCAGGCCTTCACGACGCTCACCCCGGATCTTCCCGCCGTCGATTCGATTCTGACGGACGTCAGATTCATCCGCGTGCGAGGTCCGGAGGCGATCTTCGAGATGAGCCGGACCGACGCCGGCATTCTCAAATCCTTCGAAGTGCGCTTCCACGTCGACGCCGATGGTTTCTGGCGCGTGCGGTCGTTCTGAGTGGTGATGCGAAACTCCGCGCTTGTCGCCCTCCTCTCGATGGTCTGTCTGATGGCGTCGGTCTCTCGCGTCGAGTCGGCCGGGCCATGGCACGCGCAGGTGGTCGGCGCCGAGACGAAGCAGCCGCTCGAGGGCGTCGTGGTGCTGGCTTGGTGGACGAGACACGTCCGGAGCTTCGGCGGACCGAGCGAAGAATACCGTGACTCCCAGGAGGTCCTGACCGACAGGGATGGCCGATTCGCGATCGCCTCGCGCTCGTTCTTCAGCCTCAATCCGCTGGTGTTCTTCCGCGGGCCGTTCATCGGAATGTTCAAGTCGGGGCATGGCGACTTCGGATGGCCGGGCTACGAGCGATCGGTGACATGGTCCAAGGAGAAACGCGAGGCGCTCCGGACTGCCGCTCAGCTGCTGCAGCTCGACGGTATCGTGCTCGAAATGCCGCGGCTGCAGAGTGCCGAGCAACGAAGGGGGTATCTGAACAAGCTCGAGATTCATATCCTGGCCGTTCCGCTGGAGCAGCGACCAATCATGCAGAAAGCAATCGTCGAAGAGCGGCTGGCGCTCGGGCGCGGGGGCCCGGTTCGTCCGTAGTGGAGGGGTCATGACTCATCCAGCGAGGTGCGTGACGCTCGTCGGCACGGCAGGCGCGATCGGCGTACTGCTCGTACTGCACGGAGTCGTTGGGCCAGTAGAATCGTATGCGCCGACAACTCATGCAGAATTCGGGGCCATCGCGGTGGATCGATCGAATCTCGACGCGATCTTGAAGAGCCAATACGGTGTTGACCGAGGAGCTTCGTTCGCCGTCGATGGACAAGCGATTCGAACCTGGATCGCGATCGGCGCGACGCGTGAGGACTTTCCACCCGTTCGATCGCTCAATCACTTTCACAGCCCGCTCAAGCCGTGGCCCGATGCGGGTGGGCCGCTTGGCCAATCGTCCGTTTACTGGCAGCAGAACCAGAGTCAGGGCCTGGGTGGGACATGGTCGTGGCCGGTGGCTCGCCAGCGCTTCTTCGATTTTCTGATCCTGCCAAACCCCGCGGCGCGCGAGCGGGCGCTCGCTGACACCGCGCGGGCCCTGGGGCAGGTGATGCACATGGTCCAGGATGCGGCGTCGCCAGCGCACACGCGCGAGGATCCGCACTTGATTCGTGATGGGTACGAAGCGCGAATCGAGGAGCTCCGGGGGAGCCTCGACCCAACGCTGCGCGCGCGCTTCGATGCGCTCTTGGCTCTCTCGTCGACCCTTCCGGCGGCGTCGATCTTCACCTCGACGGGCGATCCGCAGGCGCCGGCGCCTGTCGCGAAGTTGATCGACAGCGATGCGTACCACGGAACGGCGCAGACGTATGCGACTGGAGCCCAGGCCGGACTGGCCGAGTACACCAGCGGCGGCTACGTGAGCGATGACACGATCTTTCTGGGCTTTCCGCTGCCTCGCCGGGAGAGCTTGGGGCCGCCGCTCTTCGATCCGCCGGCGGACACGCCCGGCGCACGGCGGTATTTTTCGAAGACCACCGATGGCGACGCCATCGCCCACTTTGTCGCGGAGGGCGCCCTCTACGAGCGTCTCCTGTTTCGAGGTCAAATGGTCGGGGGGTTCATCCTCGATGACAAGGTCTACGAGGATTACGCGGTGCAGCTTCTACCGCGGGCGGTAGGCTATTCCGCCGGCCTTCTGAACTATTTCTTCCGCAGCAACTTCGATTTCACGGTCGATGCGAGCGGTGGCGATGCTGGCAAGCGGGTATTGACGATCAGCATCCCGCCCGATCTGTCCGCGGAGACCATGGACGGAACGTTCACGCTCTACGCCGAAGACAACGATGGAGTGCGCGGCCCGGTCCCGGGCGCGTCCCTCACCACGGTGTTGCCCAGAGGCGCGTCGGCCCAGGCCCTGTTCACGCACGGCTCAGGCGTGAGGGCCTACGTGCTCGCGTTCCGGGGCAGCCTGGGTACGGAGTCTGACGCCGTGACCGGAAGGGTGAAGCCGACCGGCCCGTTGGTATCGGTCGTCCAGACGACAACCGAGTTCGCCGGCGAAGAAGAGCGAATCACCGTGACGGACGTGGACAACGCTTCGACCCTCGTCATGGTCGAGAGGCGCTCCAAGGACGCACGGCGACAGCGCGCCAGGGGAACGTTCGTATCATCCACGTCGAGCGACCCCGGCGCGCATCTGAAACGCGTTTCGCTCGAGTTCGATTCTCGGGTGGTCGGCACGCCGGCGGCCCGGCTGTTTCTCGACGACATCGATGTGGGCACCGCATGGAATCGGGGAGACTCGATGCTGGAGAGCCCGAGCCGGTGGGAGATTCGAGTCGACCTGTCGGCCTTCTATGGTGGGGCCGCAGGATTTCTCGTACCGAACGTTCCACGGTTCGTGGTGGTCGAGACGGTGGAAGGCGTCAGGTTCAAGACTCCTCTCGTCTGGTGGCGAAGCGCTACCTCGCTCGCCGAAGCCAGGGCGGGACGGGAATCCGCGATCGCCTGTCCGCCCGAGGTCCAGTGCGAAGAGGTGATCAGCCACAGCACGCTCCTGCATGCGCTCGTGTTCTTCGGCGATGGGAATGGAGAGGGACGCGACGCGACCTCGACGGGACCGCGGCTGCCCCTGACTGCGGCGCACTCCGCGGTCGGCTTCGTCCCAATCGGAGTGGTGGCCGGCTACGGTGTTGGAACCGTGGAACAGACCGGGAGCCTGAACTGCTTCGCCGGGTGCTCGCAGGCCGCCTCGTGCTCGACGAGCACGGTCAGCATCTTCGCGGAGTCGGCGCCAGCGGGGCTGGTGTGGAAGAAGGAGGAGTTTTCGGTGAGCTTGGGTACTCTGAGCGGCGTGCGTAAGCCTAACAACGTCTGTGCGCGGCCGTCCGCGGGTCAGCCCGCGGCGCCCGACCTTCCCGAGCTGCGCTTCCGTCGCGACTATCTGCCGGCGGAGCAGAGCCGGTTTCAGGAGCTCGGCGTGACGCCGCCCGAGTACGAGATCACACTCCGATGAACGAACCTTTCGAATCGATAGCGCGCGGTCGAGGTCGAGTCGTTCTGCTGTTCTGTGCCGCGCTATTCGGTGCCGCCGGCTGCCTCTACCCCGGCGCCGAAGTCCCGTACGTGCAGACCCCAACCGAGGTCGTGACAGAGATGCTGCGCCTGGCCGGCGTGAACGGGAACGACCTCGTCTACGATCTCGGCTCGGGCGACGGGCGCCTCGTCATCGCGGCGGCGCGCGACTTCGGCGCCCGCGGCGTCGGCATCGAGATCGACCCACACCTGGTCGCGCAGAGCGCCGAGTCGGCGCGCCGAGCCGGTGTCGGCGACCGGGTGAGGTTCAGCGCGGGCGATCTTTTCGAGACCGATCTCTCCGACGCGACCGTGGTGACGCTCTATCTCTCGCCGGAGCTCAATCTGCGATTGCGCCCGAAGCTGCTGCACGAGCTGCGCCCGGGCTCGCGCATCGTGTCGCACGATTTCAACATGGGCGACTGGCCGCCGAGCCAGACGATCCGCGTCACGTCGCGTGATCGCGTGTCGAATGTGTTCCTCTGGGTCGTGCCGCCCAAGACCGCACGCGCGCGCTGATCCGCATCGTCACCGAATCGTCACGCGAGCGTTTGCTTCAAGGTTCTGTTCCGCGGCGCGGAATCTCGATTCTCGACGCTGCGAAAGTAGCTCTCAGGTATTTCACTCATTGACCTGGATGGACCGTATCGAGGATTCTCCCGAGCGCTGTATCGAGAGTCCGACTGGTTCCGTCAGGCAGAACGCGCCGCGCCGGAGCGCGGGGCGACCGCGAGGAGGCCCTCATGCGGTGGTCTCGGCGGATTCATCAGACGATCGAGCGGCGCAAGTTCCTGAAGCTCGTCGGCGGTGCGGCGGGAGGCGCCGTCGCCCTCGGCAGCGGCGGCACGTTCGTGCGAGCCCGGCGCGCGGACGCGCAGGTCAGCCTGGCCCCGTTCGTGGACGCGCTACCGATTCCGCGAGTCATCAGCCCGAGCGGCCGGCTCGACGGCGATCCGCTCTTCAGGCGTAGACGCGCTCGATCCGGGTTCCGACGCGGCAGACGATCTCCCAGGGTATCGAGCCGATCGTTTCCGCCATCTCGCGCGCGTCGATCGTGTCCCCGCCCTGGCGGCCGATGAAGACCACCTCGTCGCCGGGCGAGGCGTCCAGGCCGGTCACGTCGATCATGATCATGTCCATGCAGACCGAGCCGATGATCGGCGCGCGGCGACCGCGGATCAGGACGGCGCCGCGCCCGGCCAGCCTCAGATCGAGCCCGTCGGCATAGCCGGCCGGCACGATCGCGATCGTCGTCGGCTTCTTCGCGGTGAACCGCGCGCCATAGCCGGTGACTTCGCCGGCGCGCATGCCCTTGACAGCGGTGACGCGGCTGGCGAGCGTCATCACCGGGGCCAGCGCGATCGCGGACTGCAGCGGCGGCGGCACGATGCCGTAGAGCAAGAGGCCCGGCCGCACGCGATCGAACCACACGCGCGGGTCGCGCACGACCGCGGCGCTGTTGGCGGCGTGCCGGTAGCGGGGCCGCGCGCCCAGCGCGTGCAGGTCGGCCAGCACCTTGTCGAAGCGCAGGCGCTGCTCGTCGAACAAGGACGACGCGGGATCGTCGGCGGTCGCGAAGTGGGTGAAGACCGCCTCGAGGTCGAGGTTCTCGCTGCGCAGCAGCTCGGGCAGGGTGCGGCGCAGGTTGTCGGCACGGAACCCGAGCCGGTTCATGCCCGTGTCGATCTTCAGGTGGTAGCGTACGCGCTGCTTGTGTCGCGCGGCCGCCGCCTGCACGGCGCGCGCGGCGCCCGGCGACGAGATCGTCGGCGTGAGACGGCAGTCGAAGAGGCCGTCGAGATCGCTGACGCTGAGCGCGCCGAAGATCAGGATGTCGGCGCGCACGCCCGCCGCCCTCAGGGCAGCGCCTTCCTCTATATCCGCGCACGCCAGGAGATCGGCGCCCGCGTCCTCGAGGGCGCGCCCGACCTGCGCGGCGCCGTGGCCGTAGGCGTTCGCCTTGACGACCGCGATCACGCCCGGCGTCCCCGTCGGCCGCTCGCGCTTCAGATGCTCGCGGATCGCGCGATAGTTCGACTTGAGCACGCCGAGATCGACGCGCGCCACCGTCGGACGAACTCGCTCCGCCACGATTCCCATCGCAGTTCTAAGCCCTCTCCCAAAGATCCATGGTACCGCCAGCGAGGCGTCCGGCCGGCGAGGTGTGTGCGGGAGGGGGTGCCGCGACCCGTTCCCGAAGAGCGGCAGCGGACGCGCCGCGCCGGGATGGAGCCCAGCCGCAACGGGGCAGCGCACGCGTGCCGCGTGGTCGAGGCACCCCCTCCCGCACACACCTCGCCGGCCGGGCGCCGTTGCCAGGCGGGAAGGTGGAGCTAGATAGATCCCTCGGCGGCGAGCTTGTCGATCTGGGCCGCGCTGTAGCCCAGCTCTTTCAGCACTTCCTCGCGATGCTGACCGAGCAGGGGCGCCGCGGAGATCCTGGTGGGCGACGCCGACAGCTTGATGGGGTTGCCGGCGGTGATGTAGCGGCCGCGCACGGGGTGCTGGACCTCGACGATCATCTCGCGCGCGTGCAGATGAGGGTCGGTCAGCACCTCGCCGGTGTCGAGGCAGGCGCCGCACGGCACGCCCGCGCCGGCCAGGGTCTTCATGACCTCGTGCTTGGGGCGCTTCGACGTCCAATCTTCCACCAGCGCGTCGACCTCGCTCTTGCGTTGCCAGCGGGCCGCGGCCGTCTCGTACCGGGCGTCGCCGATCAGGTCGGCCCGGCCAATGATCTTCAGCAGCGCATGCCAGAATTGCTGCGGCACGAAGAGGAAGACGTAGTCGTTGGGGCCGCCGGGATGGCAGCGATACGTCGTGCCTGGTACGCCGGCGCCGAGCTGGTTACCGGTGCGCTGGCCGGGCTTGCCGGTGCGCTGATGATCGCGCAGGCTGACGCGGATCAGATTGACCACCGTGTCCTGCATCGAGACCTCGACCTGCTGGCCTTCACCGGTGAGGTGCCGCTGCATCAGCGCGGCGAGAATGCCGACCACGCAGTGCATGCCGGTGCCCGAATCCCCGATGGACGGCCACACATAGGTCGGCGGATTGTCGGGAAAGCCGGTGACGCTCATCGCGCCGCCCATCGCCTGCGCGATCGGTTCGTAGCTCTTGTAGTCGGCGTAGGGCCCGTACGAGCCGAAGCCCTTGATGCTCGCGTAGACCAGGCGCGGGTTGAGCTGCTTGACCGCCGCATAGCCGAAGCCGAGGCGCTCGAGGACGCCCGGGCCGAAGTTCTCGAGCAGCACGTCGCCGGTCTTCAGCAGGGTGCGAAACACGTCCTTGGCGCCCGGGTTCTTGAGATTCAGGGTGAGGCTTCGCTTGTTCGCGTTGAAGGACAGATAGAAGAGGCTGTCCGCGTCGGGCCGATCCGCGAGCATCTGCCGGGCGGGGTCGCCCTTGACCGGCTCTTCCACCTTGATCACGTCGGCCCCGAGCCAGGCCAGCATCTGACCGCACGAGGGCCCCGCCTGATTGTTCGTGATATCGACGACCCGGATGCCCGCCAGCGCTCCGCTCATTGGCCGATCCTCGGTGTGTTCACAGGGTGAAGACCTTCTTGAGAAACGCCTTCACGTGCTCGGGCGATTTCTTGCGCCCTTCGGTGTCGCCGCCGACCATCACGCCCCGCTCCTGGCAGCTTCGCTCGTAGCTCGCCGCCGTGCGCGTGATATCCTCGCCGGTGGCTCGGACCGTGATGACGAACCGGTCCAGATCCACCAGCATGTTGCACTTGCGGCCGGTGACAACGTTCTTGGCGCGCACCGGCGGCCGGATCGAGTCGAAGTCGTGATAGGCGTTCTCGTAAACGATCGTGTTGACGTCGACGCCCTTCGACTTGAACCACTGGCCGTACTCGCGGCACGGCACGGCCGGCGTGCAATCGTCGCGCCCGCCGAGCAGCATCAGGATCGGACCGCCCGTCAGGTGGTCGGTCACCTGCCAGCCGTTGCAGGCCGGGTAGAGCGGGACGTGCGCCGCGAACTTCGTCTGGTCCTCGATCACGGCGGCTCGATACGACTCGAACCCGGTCCAGAGCGCGACCTGTCCGCCCTTCGAGAAGCCGATGACGCCGATGCGCTGCCGATCGATCTTCGGGTGCGTAGCCAGGAGCTTGAGGGCCGCGAACGCGTCGGCCACGTTGGCCGCGGTCGAGAGCTGCGTCTGATCGGTCGCCGTCTCGCGGATGTTACGCGGCGTGAAACTGTCGACGATGAACGAGGCCACGCCGATGTCGTCCAGATGATCGGCCCACCAAGACTCGCGCTCCGCGACGCCCGCGCTGCCGTGCGCGACAACCATCGCCGGCACGGGCCCGGTCGCCTTCCTGGGCACGCGCAGGACACCGAAGATCACCGTCTTCTGAGTCGCCTGGCGCTTCGCCAGCTGGAAGAAACCCGTCGGCGTCACGCTCTCGAAGTGGATCTTGCCGGTGCGCCCGTCGGCGAGATCCTGGACCGGAGGGTCCGCCGCCGTCGCCGTTCCGGCGAGGAGCAGGATGAGCAGGCTCAGCCGTACCCCGATGACCCTCACGCCACGTCCGGCGGCGGGGCGACGACGTCTTCGTACCGATGGCGCTTGGTGATCAGCCCCGAATGCTGGAAGACGTCCAGCGCCACCTCGAAAGCCGGGCGCGTGATCTCGACGTGTGGCGTCCAGCAGCCGAGCTTTTGATAGTAGGCGATCGTCGAAGCGAGCACGGCCCGGTCGATCTCCGGAAAGAAGGCCGACTCGGCCTCGGCGACCTTGGCGGCCGGCGTCATGATGAGCCAGGCGCGTGCCTTCCGGTACGCGTGCATGAAGCGGCGCGCCATGTCGGTGCCCAGCCATTCGCGCGTCGCGGCCAGGCTCGAGAACGCGCACGGGCCGATCGCCTCGCCCACCGAGGCGACGACGTGGCCGGCGCCGTCGTGCTCGAGCTGCTGCGGGGCCGGCCCCTGCTGGTGGATATAGTCGCCCTGGCCCTTGCGGAACGCGCCGTCCATCTGCGCGCTCGGCACGTCGACTGCGCCGATCGCCTTGTAGTCGAGCCCGCGCTTGTGACACGCGTACTTGAACATCGCCAGCGGCTGGCCGCCGTGGTCGACCAGCACCTGCTTGCCCTTGAGCTTGTCCCAGCTGAACTCCGGATCGGCCGCGCGGCCGGTGAGGAAGAAGCCGTCCTTCTCGTTGATCTGGGCGAAATGCACCGCCGGCGGCGCCTGGCCCTTCTCGAGCGGGCCGAAGCCCTGCGAGGGCGCCGACTGGCACACGTGCACCGTGCCGGCCACGACGCCGTCGATCGCCGACTTGCCGACCGGCGCGTTCGAATGCTTGGGCTGCAGGCCTTCCTCCTTCAGGAATCCGCAGGCGATCGTCGCGATCAGCGGCGAGTAGAATGCCGAAAAGCGCGTGAACTGGATGTGGATCTCTTCGCTCACGGAGCCCTCCTGTGGGGGAGCTGGTGAGACACAATCGCGCTCCGCGGCGGTGGAGTCAAGCGGGCTTGACCCGCGCTTCGTCGGCCCCGTACTATTCCGCTACTCGACTCGTGAAGCCCGACGATCTGCCGCTGGTCGGCGTCACCATCCTGGATCTGACCCGCGTCCTGGCCGGACCCTACTGCACCCGGCTGCTCTGCGACCTGGGCGCCCGCGTGATCAAGATCGAGCGGCCCGGCGAGGGCGACGAGATGCGCCGCAACTATCTGCAGCTCGAGCCCGGCCGCGGCGACCAGAGCAGCTATTTCACCCGAGTCAATGCCGGCAAGGAGAGCGTCGGCGTCGATCTCTCGAAGGCCGAGGGCCAGGCGATCGTGCACGACCTGGCGAAGGTGTCCGACGTCGTCGTCGAGAACTTCATGCCGGGTGTCGTGGCACGACTGCACTGCGACGATGCGACGCTGCGCGCCCTGAAGCCCGACATCATCTACTGCTCGATCTCGGGCTTCGGCCAGACCGGCCCCTGGCGCGCGCGCCCGGCCTTCGCGCACATCATCAACGCGGTGTCGGGGCTCATGCACCTCGAGCAGGGCGACGAGCCCACGCCGCGTACGTCGAATCTCCAGGCCGCCGACGTGCTCGCCGGCACGCACGCCGCGGTGGCGATCCTGGGCGCGATCACCCGCAAGGCGCGCACCGGTCGGGGCGCCCATCTCGACGTGTCGATGCTGGAGGCGCTCGTCGCCGCCGACAGCGTGACGTACGCGGCGGTGCTGAACGGCGGTGAGGAGTACGGCAACCCACGGCCCGGCATGATCGTGGCCGCGATCGGCGACCGCTACCTGGCGATGCAGTTCACCGGAGCCGGCGAGCTCTGGCCACGTTTGCTCTCGGTGATGGGCCGCCCCGAGCTCGGGCGCGACCCGCGCTTCGACACGAGCGAAAAGCGGCGCACGAACTGGCGCGAGCTGCGCCCAATCGTCGAATCGTGGCTGGCCACGTTCGGCTCGGTCGAGGAGGCGCGCAAGATGCTCTCGGAGGCCCGCATTCCGTGCGCCCCGGTGCTGAAGCCGGCCGAGGTGATCGCCGAGCCGCACATGGCTGAGCGCCAGTTCTTCCCCGCGGTGCCGCACCCAGGCCGCGGCGCGGTTCGCGTGACTGCCAGCCCGTACCACATCGACGGCGAGCCCGTTCACCCCCGCGGCCCCGCGGCCTATCGCGTCGGCGAGCACACGCGCACCGTGCTCGGCGACCTCCTCGGCTACCCCGCGGCGCGTGTCGCCGAGCTCCTGCGCGCCGGCGTCATCGACGCGCCCGCCGACTAGCGTTGTCTCCTGGCGCACGCCGTCTCTCGAGGGCGACGCTCGACTGGACACGTCCGCGCACCGCTGGTAGGACTGGAAGTGTGAGCACGGAGGAGACGCGATGATCCGAAAGCTCAGCTCTGGCGGATACCTGCTCTACTCGCGGAAGAGAAATCCGAAGACAGGAAAGCGACGCAACCTGGGCACGTTCGGGACGCGTCGCGAGGCGGAGGCGCGCGAGCGCGCGGTCCAGTTCTTCAAGTCCCGCGGGTGATCCGCATCGCCGTGGTGCTTCGTCCGGTAACCACCGCGCTCGCGCTCGGGCTGTGCCTCGCCGCCGGCGGCTGTGCCGGCGCGATCTCCGGCCTCTCGATCGCGACGACCACGCCCAGCGGCACGACCGAGCAGATCCCGGTCGAGCTGTCCAAGCCGGACGGCTCGGGGCCGTTCCCCGCCGTCGTGATCATGCACGACTGCAGCGGGCTCGGGCCGCGCTCGAGCGGCGCGCCCGGCCGCTGGGCGAAGGAGCTGGTGGGGCGCGGCTACGTCGTGATCCTTCCCGATAGCTTCACGACACGCGGCCATCCGGACGGGGTGTGCACCGACGCGTCACGGAGCCGGGACGACGTCAGTCCCGCGCGACGAGTGCGCGACGCCTATGCGGCACTGGCGTATCTGCGAACCTTGTCCTACGTCGATGGCGCCCGCGTGGGGCTCATGGGCGGCTCTCACGGCGGATCGTCGACGCTTACCTCGATGATCGCCCCCGAGAGCGACTCGGACCTTCTCGCGCGCGAGCGGCGCGCGGGCTTCGCGGCCGCGGTCGCGCTCTATCCAGGATGCGTGGCGTCGCGACGCACCTGGAGCAGCGCCGGCGCGTACCGGCCCGTCGCGCCGCTGCTGATCCTGATCGGCGAGAAGGACGACTGGACGCCCGCGGAGCCGTGCCGCCGGCTCGCCGAAGCCGCGCAGCAGGCCGGGTACCCGCTGACGATCAAGATCTATCCCGGCGCGTACCACTCGTTCGACAGCCATGCCCCGGTGCGCTACGTCGCGGCGCGAGTCAACGCCAACGCTCCCGGCGGCCGCGGTGCGACGACGGGCGGGGATCCCGCCGCCTGGGCCGACAGCATTCGCGAGGTCACCGCCTTCTTCGGGCGCTATCTGCGGTAGCGCACTAGATCGCCATTCGGCGCAGCACCGGCGACGCGCTCGCGGCGCCCGGCTCGTCGCCGACCGTCACCGCTTCCCGCAGCCGTATCGCCGCGGCTTCCGCGTCGGCCGCGGAGCGCGCGTGAACGATCGCGATCGGTCGATCCCGATCGACGACCTCGCCGACTCCGCAGACCTCGGCCAGCCCCACCGCCGGATCGATCGAGTCCTCGACCCGGCGGCGGCCGCCGCCGAGCTCCACCACGATGAGCCCGAGCGCGCGCGCGTCGACGCGCGCGAGGACGCCGGCCACGTCCGGCACTGCGGCCAGCTCGATCGGCGCCCTGGCGAGGTGACGATCCGGGCACTCGACGATATCGGTGGGTCCACCGAGCGCGGTCACCATGCGCGCGAAGCGCTCGGCCGCGGCGCCGGAGCCGAGCGCCTTTTCCACGGCGGCCGCGGCGGCGACGCCGTCACGGGCCAGTCCGCCCAGGACCAGGAGCTCGCTCGTCAGCGCGCTCGTCACCGTGTGGAGCCGGACGTCGCGCCGTCCGCCCGTCAACACGTCGATCGCCTCACGCATCTCGAGCGCGTTGCCGACGTGGTGACCGAGGACCTGACCCATATCGGTCAGCAGCGCGGACGCGCGGAGGCCGGCGCCCTGGGCGACGGCGAGGAGACTCTGGGTGAGATCGATCGCCGCCTCGAGCGAGGTCGCGAACGCGCCGGAGCCGACCTTGACGTCCATGACGAGCGCGTCGAGCCCGGCCGCCAGCTTCTTCGAGAGGATCGACGCGGTGATCAGCGGGATCGAGTCGACGGTGGCCGTGACGTCGCGGATCGCGTAGAGCCGGCGATCGGCCGGGGCGAGGTCGGCGGTTTGCCCCACGATGGCGCAGCCGGCCTCGCTCACGGCCGCCCGAAACCGCATGAGATCAGGGGCGACGTCGTATCCGGGGATGCTGCTCAGCTTGTCGAGCGTGCCGCCGGTGTGGCCGAGGCCGCGGCCCGAGATCATCGGCACCAGACCGCCGCAGGCCGCCACCACCGGAGCGAGGATCAGGCTGACCTTGTCGCCCACGCCGCCCGTCGAGTGCTTGTCGAGAATCGGCCCGCCGGCGTTGGGCCAGTCGAGCACCGTGCCCGACCGTGTCATCGCGCGTGTGAGCGACGCGCACTCCGCGCGGGTCATCCCGCGGAAAAAGACCGCCATCGCGAAGGCGGCGATCTGTGGGTCGGTGACCGAGCCGTCGACGATTCCGGCGACCAGCTCCGAGATGGCCGCGTCGCTGAGGAGCCCGCCGTCCCGCTTCTTGCGGATCAGCTCCGCCGCGGTCCCGCGTGCCGTCACACGCCCTCGAACACGTCGGACCATTCCTCCAGCATCTCGGGATATCCGTGCCGGACGGTGAGCCCAACGTGGTCGAATCCAATCCGTCCGAGCTCGCGGATGCGCTCGCGCAGCTCGGATTTCGGCGCGGTGAAGGTGGTCGCCCGAATCAGCTCGGCGGTGCAGACCGCCTGCTCCTCCGGGCGCAGGAACATCAGGTGCCCGCGGTGATTGCTCAGATAGCGCGCATCTTCCGGCTCGTAGGCGAGGTAGATCTTGCGGTACTGCTCGAGCAGTGGAGCGAGATTCGGCGGCAGCGGCCGGCCGAGATCGCCGAACTGATCGCGCTCGACCAGATTGTGGAGCGCGATCGTCGCGGTCGGCCCGGCATGCGCCTTGGCCCGCGGGCTGTCGCTCGGCTCACCGTCAGCGAGGACGCAGCCGGCGATGGCCGCGGTCGCGTTCAGCCGCGCCGGGTCGCGGCCGGCGTCGCGCCAGGCGGCCTGCATGTCGGCGATCGCGGCGGCGGCGTGGCCGGGGTGAGAGGTCGCGTGGATGAACCCCGCGCCGAGCTTGGCCGTGAGCCGTCGCGCACGCGGCCCCATCGCCGAGACGTGCACGGGAATCGGGTCCTCGATGTTGATGGCCCCGACCTCGGGATTGAGGAAGCGAATCTTCCGGCGCTTGTCCTCGAACGTCCATTCGAGCGTCTGTCCCGCGAGCAAGCCGGACACGACGCGCACGTACTCTTCCATGTCGGCGAGCTTCACCGGGCGTAGTCCCAGGGTCCGGCGGGCGGTGAAGCCCGTCGAGATGCCGAAATCGATCCGGCCCGGCGCGAGCGCGTTCAAGGTGGCCAGCCCGCTCGCGGCGACGGGCGCGATGCGATTGGACGGGATGAGCACGCCGGTGCCCAGGCGGATCGTCGTCGTCTGCATGGCGGCGGCGGCCATCGAGGCAAAGAGCTCCGAGTTCAGGAGCTGTGTGTCGTAGAACCAGGCGCGGCGGAAGCCGAGCGCTTCGGCGCGCTTGACGACCTTCCACGAGTCGGCGGCGGGCGCCAGAAAGATGTCGAAGTTCATCGCGGCTCTCCCGAGAGAATTCGCACGGTTCCTACGTCGGACGATTGAGCGAGTTGGGCCCGAACGCCATCGGCAGCAGCTCGCCGAGCGTCGCGCTCAGGCGGAGGCCCTCAGGCCCGCACAGATGAACGCGCGTCTGCGGGCTCGCGAACTCGGCGAGCTGCTGACGGCAGCGGCCGCATGGTGGACATGGCTCGGCGCCTTCCGACACGATCACGACCTCGACGATCTGGCGCTCGCCGGCGGCGACCATGGCGCCGATGGCGGTCGCCTCGGCACATTGCGTGACCGGATACGACACGTTCTCGACGTTGCAGCCCGCGTAGAGACGGCCGCTGCCGGAGCGCACGCAGGCGCCGATCCGGAAGCGTGAGTACGGCGCGTGCGCGTTGGTGAGCGCGTGCCGCGCGAGGTCCAGCATGGGCTCGAGAGGCTCGGGGCTCATCGCTCCTTCACGTATGGCACCCCGATCGCTCGGGGCGCCACGGCGCGGCCGACGAAGCCGGCCAGCAGCAGGACCGTCAGGGCGTAGGGAATCGCCTGGATCAGCTGGACCGGCACGACGCCGACGAGCGGCAGCGGCGTGCCTTGCAGGCGCGCCTGGGCCGCGTCGGCGAACGCGAAGAGGAGACACGCGGCCAGGGTCGGCACCGGCCGCCACTGGCCGAAGATCAGCGCGGCCAGCGCCAGGTAGC
>QHSQ01000282.1 GCA_003221615.1 Candidatus Rokuibacteriota bacterium
TACCCCGTTCGTAGCTTCTCGAGTAGCCGCGGGTCGGGATCGATTCCGAGACCGGGGCCTTGCGGCACCACGATCCGGCCGTTCTTGGGATGGATCGCGTCCCCCAGCGGGTTGTCGGCGAAGTCGCAATAAAAGCGCTCGACCGGCGAGTCGGGCGCCAGCGCCGCGATGCAGTGGATCGACGCGAGCAGCCCCGGGCCGAAGTAGGCCGAGTGCGGCACGACCTGCACCCCGAACATCTCGCCGAGCGTCATCACCCGCCGCATCTCGCTCACGCCGCCCACCTTCGTGACGCTCGGCTGGGCATACGTGATCGCCCCCGCCTCCATCGCTCGGCGAAACTCCCACGCGGTGCCGTAGTTTTCGCCCGCCGCGGTCGCGATCCCGCCGCGCACACGCACCTCGGCGAGACCCGCGAGGTTCTCCGGCGGCCACACCGGCTCCTCGAGCCAGTGCAGATCGAGCGGCGCCAGCCGGCGCGCCATTTCGATCGCCTGCGGCACCGTCCAGGGGCAATTCGTGTCGACCATGATCGGGATGCTCGGCCCGGCGACGTCGCGCACGGCCTTCACCTCGGGCACCGTGATCTCGTGCAGCTTGATCAAGCGGTAGCCACGGCCCAGCGCCTGCTCGGTGTAGCGGGCGACCGCGTCGGCGGCGCCGTAGCGCAAGAGGCTCGCGTAGGCGGGCAAGTCCGCGCGCGGGCTCCCGCCCAGCAGGCGGTGGAGCGGAACACCGGCCACCTTGCCCGCGATGTCCCAGAGCGCGATGTCGATGCCCGACAGCGCATAGAGCACCGGCCCGTTCCGGCCGATCCCATGCAGCAGGCGCTGGAATTCATCGTGAATCGCGCTGATCTGGCTCGGGTCGCGGCCGACGCACATCGGCCCGAGCAAGGTGTCGATGGCCGCGCGGGTCGCCGGGAAGATCCGGTGGCCGAACGCCTCACCCCAGCCGGTGATGCCGCCGTCGGTATCGATGCGGACGAGCAGCATGTCGATGCTGGTGCGCGGCCGCCCGCCCAGCATCGGCGTCGCGCCTTCGATCAGCATCGGCAGGTTGAGCACGAGCGTCTGAACGCGAGTGATCTTCATGCGGGATGAGCCTCCAGGCTTCCGTGGTAGGGTAACCGGGCTGGGGGAAGGCGCCCCAGGAGGAGAGTCCGTGGTCACGAAGGAACGCTTCGAGCAGGGGCTGACCCTTCAGCAGTACGTCGACAAGATGACCTTCAACCGGGAGCGGTTCGTCGAGGCGCTCGAAGAAGCCACGATCGAGCCCGAGGACGCCCGCGTGTTGGAGCGGCTCGCCGGGACGCGCCGGGTGCTCGTCATCAGCGAGGACTGGTGTGGCACCTGTCTGGCGCACGTGCCCTATGTGGCCAAGCTGATCGACGGCAAGCCGAATATCGAGATGCGGCTCTTCCCTCGCGACGCGAATCCCGATCTCATGGATCAATATCTCAAGCAGGGCCGCTACCGCTCGATCCCGGTGTTCGCGTTCTTCGACGAGCACATGAACGAGCTCGCGCGGTTCCTCGAGTGTCGTCCGAGCTGACGGCCGGCGGGCGGCCCATGAATCCATGCGCGGCATTGTAGCGTCTCAAGGTCGAAGGGGGTGGACTCGATGAGTAATCAAATCGTGCACGTGACGAACGCCACCTTCGACGGCGTGGTCACGAGCGAGCGGCCAGTCGTCGTCGACTTCTGGGCGCCGTGGTGCGGTCCGTGCCGGGTCATCGCTCCCGTGCTCGACGAGATCGCGCGCGAGGTCGGCGATCAGGCCACGATCGCCAAGGTGAACGTGGACGAAGAGCCGGCGCTGGCGTCGCGCTTCGGCGTGCAGGCGATCCCGCAGCTCGTGTTCTTCAAGGACGGTGTCGAGAAGGACCGGCTCGTGGGCGCGGCGCCCAAGCGGGAGATCGTCAAGCGGCTCGACACGCTCCGCGACTGAAGCCGGAGCCCGGCCCGTGATCGACGCGGCGGACGCAGTCATAGTCGGCTCGGGCGCCTTCGGCTCGAGCGTCGCGTATCACCTGGCCCGGCACGGTCTCCGGGTGGCGCTGCTCGAGCGCTCGCGGCTCGCCTCACAGACGTCACCCCGCGCGGCCGGGCTCACCAGCCAGGTCCGCGCGACCCCGGCTCTCACGGCCATCGCGCGCCGCGCGGTCGTGAAGCTTGCCGCGTTCGCCGTCGAAACGGGCCAACCCCTGCGGTTCACGCAGAGCGGCGCGCTCAAGATCGCGCGCAACGAGCGCGACGCCGCCCAGCTCGCGCGCGAGGTCGAG
Organism: Candidatus Rokuibacteriota bacterium; assembly: GCA_003221615.1. Lineage (GTDB taxonomy): Bacteria > Methylomirabilota > Methylomirabilia > Rokubacteriales > CSP1-6 > AR31. The sequence goes on from QHSQ01000282.1 coordinate 2,285, forward strand.
CGGGGCCGCGACGCCGGCGTCCCGATCGACTTCGTGTCGACCATCGAGGCGCGGCGCCGACTGCCCATCCTTCGTGAGCGCGGCATCGCCGCCGTCACCTGGAGCCCCACCGACTGCAACGTCGAGCCGTCGGAGCTGCCGCTCGGCTATTGCCGCGCGGCGGAGAAGATGGGCGCGACCCTGCTGCCCCACACGCCGGCCACCGGATTTCCCGATCGCCAGAGTCATCGATGCCCACGTCTACGTTCGCCACGAGCGCGGCGGTCTCATGCTGGGCGGCTACGAGTCCGATCCGCTGCAGGTCGACGCCACCACGCTGTCGCCGACGTTCGAGATGGCCGAGTTGCCCCTGGACATCGACGTGCTCCGGCGCCTCGCGGCGAGCGTCGCCGATCAGTTCCCGATCTTCCAGGATTCGGCGATCCAGATCGCCGAGCACCGCGGCGGCCTGCCGACGCTCACGACCGACGACCGCTACCTGGTCGGGCCGCTGCCGGGCGTTGCCGGGGCCTGGGTGATGAGTGGCTGCTGCGTCGGCGGCCTCAGCGCTTCGCCGGCGTTGGGCGAAGCGCTGGCCGAGTGGATCGTCAACGGGACTTCCGAGCTCGACCTGTCGGAGATCTCGACGGCTCGCTTCGTGGGGCGCGAGGTCGACGAGGCCGAGCTACGCGAGCGGTGCCGGCGCGCCTACGCGACGCACTACCGCGCCGATCGCGAGTGAGCGAGCCCCACTCCCGAGAACGCGCCCATGAAGCGCCGCATGTGCTCGAGCGTCCCGATGGAAAGGCGAAAGCTACCGTCGATCACGGCCTTGCCGGCCATGCTGCGCACGAGAATTCCCTGACCACGGAGCGCTTTCACCGCAACCTCGCAATCGCCGGGGGGCCAGACCAGGATGTAGTTGCCGCCCTCCCCAGCATGACGCACGCCCAGACGCCGGAGCTCGTCCATCGTCCACGACTTCGCGGCGAGCACCTCGACCACGTAACGCCGCATGTGGTCGGGATCGGCAAGGGCCGCCAGGCCCGCGACCACCGCGAACATATTGATGTCGTAGGGTCCGGTCACGCGGCGCAGGCGCTCCACGATGGTGGGGTGGCCGACCGCGAACCCGAGGCGAAGGGCTGCGATTCCGGCCGCCTTCGACAGGGAATGCAGCGCGACAACGTTCGGGAGCTCCAGCGCGAGCGGCACCACCGACTGTCCGGTGAAGGCCACGTAGAGCTCGTCGACGACCACCAGCGTGTGCGGCGCCGATCGAGCGAGCGCGACGACGGTCTCCGGCGCTAGCAGCGTCCCCGTCGGATTGTTCGGGTTGCAGATGAAGAACAGCCGCGGACGCGTTTCGAGCTTTCGCGTGATGGCCGCCAGCGGATACTGCAGATCGTCCGCATAGGGGACCTCGTCGATGACCATGCCCTGCTGCTGCGCGCACGGCTCGTAGTAGCCGAAGGTCGGCACGGTCGTCAGAAACGTGCTGCCCTTCTCGCCATACGCGTCGAAGATCGCTCGGATCGCCGCATCGACGCCGTTGAAGGCCTCGACGTGGCTCACGGGCGCCCCGAGGGTCGTCGCGAACGCGTCATTGAGCCCCGCGTACTCCGGATAGGTGCCGTAGGCTTCGGGGGGCAGGCCGCGAATCGCCTCGACCACGCGCGGGCTCGGACCGATCGTGCTCTCGTTGAAGTCCAGCCGCAGCAGCGACCGGCGCCCTTCGAGCGGGGCCACGTACGGCGTGAGCCCTTCGACCTCCGCCTTTGCCCGGATCATCGCGCGCGCGGCGGCCTCGTCAGGCCCGAGCCGGAGCGGCTGCTGCCTTCTTCTTCAGCTCGGGGATGACGCGCTTGCCGAACATCTCGATCGACGTCATCACCTTCTCGTGCGGCACGGTCTCCGTCGCCATCAGAAACTGCAGCTCGTCGACGCCGGCCTCCTCGTGGATCGCGATGCCGCGCAGACAGCTGTCCGGATCGCCGGCCACGAGCACGCCGCGGTCGACCAGGGTGTCGGCGTCGATCTGATTCCACAGCGCCGACGCGATCTGTCCGGATCCACCGGAGAGATCCACCTCGGGGGCGCCCGCGGTCCCCTCGCTTTTCAGGTAGCGCGCGAAATTCGCCTTCAGGTGCTCGGGGACGCCGCCCCACGAGGCGACGAGCTGCTCGTAGAGATGGGTCTGGTCCTTGAGATACGGGCGATCGGGCCCGAAGAACGTCCTGAGCGACTTGGCGGCCAGCTCGCGCGCGCCCTTGTCGTCGGAGTCGCAGAGCGCCATCGTCGAGCTCAGCCACTGGTCGTTGATGAACTTGCCCACCGGCCTGGCATGCCGAACGCGCTCCTTGTACCGCTTGATGTGGGGCGCCAGATACGACGGCGCCGCTACGCTCAGCGCCATCACGCCGATGCCGGTCTCGGCGGCCAGCTCGTAGGTGGCCGGCTGCAGCGCCGCGACCCAGATCGGGGGGTGTGGCTTCTGGTAGGGCTTGGGCCGTACGTCGCGCGGCGGGACTTTCCAGAACTGGCCCTCTGCCGAAAACGGACCGTCCTCCCAGATCCGCGGAATCATCCGGAGCGATTCCTCCCACATGGCGCGCGTGTTGCGCGGATCGATCCCCATTCCCATCTGCTCGTACGGCGCCGAGCGCCCGGTGCCGAACTCGACACGTCCGCCCGACATGTGATCGACCATGGCCACGCGCTCGGCGACCCGCACCGGGTGGTGATACGGCAGGATGACGACGCCGAATCCCAGGCGGATGCGCTTGGTCAGCTGGCTCAACGCGCCGAAGATCACCTCCGGGCACGGCGACATCGAGAAGCTCGTGAGGAAGTGATGCTCGACGAACCAGACGGTGTCGAAGCCCATGCGGTCGGCGAGCACGCACTGCTCGATCGTCTCTTTGATGACCGCGTGGTCGTCCACCACCGGGCGCTGCATCTCGTAGGCCAGACTCAATCTCATTGGCCGCTCTCCGTCGTCGGGGATCCAGTCGCTCCGGCATGGCCGGGCGCGCGAGCACCGCGGCGACCCGACGCCGCTCTAGTGTACTTGAGGACGGCGAAGGCGTGCGCGAGAGAACGGCCCCTGTGAGATGCTTCTCGCCATGCCGCCCTCACCCGATGTGATCGGTGCGATCGGCCAGCTCCTCCAGCCGCTCCTGGAGACGCTCGAGCGAGTCCTCTGGGCCCAGCGGAATCTCTATCCTCCGCTCGCCCCGCGGCTGGCCGAGCAGCTGGCGCCGGGCGCCGAAGCCATCGCGGGACCGCTGAGCGCGCTCGAGAAGCTCGAGTGGCCGGACGATCTTCGGTTCATGCGCGAGCGGCTGGTCGACGTGTCGCGGCAAACCGTGGATCTGGTCACGGCCTTCATCGCCGCGGCGCAGTCGCCCGACAATCCCATCGACCTCTATCGGGCGCTTCGGCGCTTCGCCCGGATCCAGGAGACGCTCTATCCGCTGGCGCCGGCCTTCGAGCCGGTGAGCCGCTGGTTTCTCGAGCCGGCGCGGCGCGATGACGACGATCTCGTCGCGCGGCTGCGCGACGGCGCGCTCCGCGACGACGAGGTGCGCGTGGGCGTGTTGCACGCCTCGAACGAGCGCGACGCGAGGGGCGGCTTCTCCGTCTACGTGCCCGAGCACTGGGACGGCGAGACGGCGATGCCGCTCGTCGTCGCGCTCCACGGGGGAAGCGGGCACGGCCGCGACTTTCTCTGGAGCTGGCTCGCCGACGCGCGCTCGCGCGGTGTACTGCTGATGGCGCCCACGTCGCGCGATCGCACCTGGTCGATCATGGGCGGCCAGGACGTCGACGCCGAGGGGCTCGGTGAAATGGTCGCGTCGGTGGCGGGGCGCTATCCGGTCGACCGCACGCGCGTCCTACTGACCGGGATGTCCGACGGCGCGACCTACGCGCTCCTGTGTGGCCTTCGCGACGGCATGCCCTTCACGCATCTCGCGCCGGCGTGCGGCGTGCTTCATCCGTATCTCTTCGCCGGTGGGCTCGAGCGCGCCGCGGGCCGGCCGATCTACATGGTCCACGGCGCGCTCGACTGGATGTTCCCGCTCTCGGTGGCGCACATGGGGCGCGACACCCTGCAGGCCGCCGGCGCCCGGCTCGTCTACCGGGAGATCGAGGATCTGTCCCACACCTACCCGAGGGATGAAAATCCCAGGATCCTCGACTGGCTGACGAGCGGCGAGGCGCTTACGGTTTGAGAATCACGCGCGTCGCGGCCGTGCCGGTGTTCTTGCCCTGCCACTCCGCGAACGCGAACGCCTTGTTGACGTC
>QHSQ01000073.1 GCA_003221615.1 Candidatus Rokuibacteriota bacterium
CGTAGCCGCGGTTCGGCGCCGTCTCGCTCTTCACCTTCTCGACAATCACGCTGCCTTCGAGGCCCGCGTTCTCGACGATCTGGCGAATCGGCTCCTCGAGCGCCCGCTTGACGATCATGGCGCTCACTTTCTCGTCGCCCTCGGCCGTCACCCGGTCGACGGCCTTGGACGCGCGCAGCAGCGCGACGCCGCCGCCCGGGACGATGCCCTCCTCGACGGCCGCTCGCGTCGCATTCAGCGCGTCCTCGACGCGCGCCTTCTTCTCCTTCATCGCCGTCTCGGTGGCCGCCCCGACCTTGATCACCGCCACGCCGCCGGCCAGCTTCGCCAGCCGCTCCTGCAGCTTCTCGCGGTCGTAGTCCGACGTGGTCTCCTCGATCTGGGCGCGGATCTGCTTGATGCGGCCCTCGATCTCCTTCGTCTTGCCGGCGCCCTCGACGATCGTGGTGTTGTCCTTGTCGAGGACCACCTTCTTGGCCTTTCCGAGGTCCTCGAGCTTGATGTTCTCGAGCTTGATCCCCAGGTCCTCCGTGATCGCCTTGCCGCCGGTCAGAGTGGCGATGTCCTCGAGCATGGCCTTGCGACGGTCGCCGAAGCCCGGCGCCTTGACGGCGGCGCAGTGCAGCGTGCCGCGGAGCTTGTTCACGACCAGGGTCGCCAGCGCCTCGCCCTCGATGTCCTCGGCGATGATGAGGAACGGCTTGCCGGCTCGGGCGACCTGCTCCAGCAGCGGGAGCATGTCCTTCATCACGCTGACCTTCTTCTCGTAGATGAGAACGAACGCATCCTCGAACACGACCTCCATGCGCTCGGCGTCCGTCACGAAGTACGGCGAGAGGTAGCCGCGGTCGAACTGCATGCCCTCGACCAAATCCAGAACCGTGTCGGCCGACTTCGACTCCTCGACCGTGATGACGCCGTCTTTGCCCACCTTCTCCATCGCCTCGGCGATCAGGTTACCGATCGTCTTGTCGTTGTTCGAGGCGATCGTCGCGACCTGGGCGATCTCCTTCTTGTCCTTGGTGGACTTGGAGAGCTTCTTCAGCTCGTCGGTCACCGCTTCCACGGCCGCCTCGATGCCCCGCTTGAGGCCCATTGGGTTGGCGCCGGCGGTGACGTTGCGGAGGCCCTCTCGGAAGATGGCCTGCGCCAGCACGGTGGCGGTGGTCGTGCCGTCACCGGCGATGTCGGAGGTCTTGGACGCCACTTCCTTCAGCATCTGGGCGCCCATATTCTCGTAGGGGTCCTTCAGCTCGATCTCCTTGGCGACGGCGACGCCGTCCTTGGTGATCGTGGGGCTGCCGAACTTCTTGTCGATGACGACGTTGCGGCCCTTCGGCCCCAGCGTGGCCTTCACGGCCGCCGCCATGATGTTGACGCCCCTGAGCAGCGCCGCCCGGGCGTCCTCGTCAAATTTGAGCTGCTTTGGCATGGGTCGCGTTCCTCCTGCTTACTCGAGAATGGCGAGGACGTCGTCCTCGCGCATGATCAGATACTCCTTGTCGTCGATCTTCACCTCGGAGCCGGAGTACTTCCCGAACAGGATCTTGTCCCCGGCCTTCACATCGAGCGGGATCTTCTTGCCCTCGTCGGTGACCTTGCCGTTACCGACGGCGATCACCTTACCCTCTTGAGGCTTCTCCTTGGCCGTGTCCGGGATGATGATCCCACCCTTCTTGACCTCCTTCTCCTCGAGCCGCTCCACCAGAAGCCGATCGTGCAATGGACGAATCTTCATACGCTCCTCCTCCTGCGGTGGACTTCACCTGGGCCACGGTTCACATTCCTAGGCGTGCGTCCAGACCTTTCGCTGGGCGACGATCGCGATGACCGCCCCGGCGAACGCGACGTACACCGTCGGGAAGAGCCCCCCGCCAGCAGAGACGCCCAGGGCCCAGAAGATCCCGCCCCCCACGACACTCCCGACCAGGCCGAGCACCAGATCCCCGATCAGCCCGTACCCTCCATCCTTCATCACGATCTCGGCCAGCCCGCCAGCCAGCAACCCCACGACCACCCACGAGATGAACATTCCGAACTCCATGATCCGTCCTCCTTCTTCGGGGGGCGAGGAGCGTCGGCCGCCGCCTCCCCTTCGCGATTCCGCTTGACTCGATCACGATAGCACTATATAAATTATATATCAAGTATAGTTTTTAGCGATGCCAGACCGAGGTTCGGGCGGCCGCGTGGCGAGCCTCGTCGCGGCGGCGGTGAGCGTGTATGCCCTGCCGCCGACGGCGGCGGATTTTGCCGCCTGCAATGCGGACGCGCAAGTCGCCGTGAAGGCGGGCACCGCCAGTCCGACGACAATGGACTATGTGCGCGTGGAGTCAGCCCGGACGGACAGCGCGGCGACGTGGACCACGTGGGTCGGGCCGATCCGCGTGGAGTCCTCGGATCATCTGATGGTAACGCTTTGCGGGGCACTGGGAGCGACGTCGACGCCAATTCCAAGCTTTGTCTGGAGAATGTACTTGAGATTGGGCATCACGCCGATCAGGTCGACTCCGGGGTTGTTCGAAGGCGTGTTGCCGTTCGGTGTCTTGTCCGCGACGAGCGCTCGCAATTGAGCCGGATCCAAACGGCTGCCGTTCTTGGCCTCTGCGGCACCCTGAACGAGGAGCGCGGCCCCGGCCACGATCGCGGCCGCCGCGGAGGTTCCGCCGAAGCTGGCCGAGTAGAGGTCCTCCCCGGTCCGTTCGACGTCGAAGGTCATGACGTTCTCGGACCAGGCGAAGCAGTCGACGCGGGTTCCGAAGCAACTGCCATCGATGCCCGGGAAGTTGACCTTGCGCTTATAGGGGAAGGCCGACTCGGAGCCGCCGACAATGATCGCGCCCGAGTCCGCGCGGCCGCCGGGCCGCGCCAGTACGAACTGGCCGCTGCTCTGCTGCTTGAACTGGTCCAGATTGTGGTCGCCGTTTCCAGCCGCCTCGATCACGACGATCCCGAGCCCGGTCGCCAGGCGAATCGCCTCATAGTCCGCCAGCGTGGTCTCCATGGGCATTGCTTCCCAGACGTTGCCGTTCACGTCCTGCAGCGAGACGCCGTCATTGGTCGAGCCGAGCTGCACCTCGAGCAGAAGCACACGGCCCACCGGATCCTCCCCGGGCTGCGTGAAGTGGTCGATCGCGGCCATGACGGCGTTTGGACGGTTGACGGTCCCCGCGCTGTCGATCACCTGGCAGGTGTATTTGACCTCCTGGACTCCGTAGGCAATCCCGACGACACCCACGGCGTTGTCCATGGCTGCCACGACACAAAGGACCTGCGCGCCGTGGCGGCGGTCCTTGGGGTCCGGGTTGTTGATGCCGTGCAGCTGAGGCGCGATGTTACGACCGACGATGTCTTCCTGATCGAGCTTCGCCCCACGCTCCAGGTCGACGATCTTCTGATTGAGTCCCGTGCCACCTGGCTGGAGCCAGGCGAACTCGGCATCGATCGCGCCTACCTGCGTCGGGTTGGCGGGCGTCGCCGGCGGCTTGAGGTACCTCTGACCTGCAGCGGACGGATTGATCCCTGACGGCCCTGGCGAGCTGTCCAACGGATCGATGTACGCCTCCTCGATCTGCGGCCACTCTCGCAACGCGGCGGCCAGCGCCTTCGGGTCGACGCCGACCGGCGCATCGATCACGAAGAACGACAGGAGATTCGGGGCACGGTAGTGGCGGTCGCGATCGGTGGCCCGGGAGACGAGCTGCCCGATGCGCTCGGGCGATATCACCGTGAAGAGGCGATTGAGGCGGACACCCTGGAACCGCTGCGCCAGCTCGGTCCACGGTCCGACGCCGAGGCGGACTACGTGTCGCTCCGCGCCGTCTTCGTAGGGGAGGTTGACTGCATCGCGGAACTTCACGACGACCCGCCGCGGAATATTCTTGTTCGGCATGATTCCCTCCGTCGATGTCCGCCCGGGCGTCAACGAATGCGGGCGATACGCCAGGTGATACGGCCGACCTCGAAGCCCTCATAGAGCTGGCTCACGTATACGTCCCAGTCTTCGTCACGGAGCCTCCGCGGTATGCGTACCAGCAGACGGCATCGGGCCCGGGATTTCGCGGGAAACAGCGCGGCCGGGAGCGTGGCGCCCGCATGGCCGATCACCACCTGACCCGTCTGCCGAGCGGTGTCGATGTTCATCAGAGGCACGTGGCCGCTGAACAACGTCAGCGGAAACTCCAACCACACCTGCGCGTCCGGTGGCAGCGTTCCGTCAACGCGCAACTGGAAATACCGCTCGGCATTGTAGGCCCCCGGCGCCGCGAACTCGAACTCGAAGGCGTCTTCGGGGTCCACACTCAGCATCGGGGCACGGGAAGCCGCTGCGGTGACGACGTTGAAGTTCCTCCAGGTCACGTTGTTGTTTTGCCGGATGTACGCGCAGTAGTAGTCGAAGTTCAGGAAGTTGGCCCGGGTAGGCACCGGATCCTGGGTGTTGCCGACGAGTGCGATGAAGCAATAGTGGCCGGGCCCTGGCACTGCGGCGCTGGGCCATCGGATCGCATCCGAGACGGTCATCACGTTGCCCGCCGGCACGTGGGCGATCGCGACGGAGCCTACGAATTTCCAGTCGTCGGCCGTCACCAGTGTCGCGGGCTCGGCATAGAAAACAGTCGCGGTCACGTTCGCCGCCGCCACCGCGCCACGGTTCCAGACCCGGACGTACACGAAATTGTCCTGACCGCTTGTGACCGTCGGGCCCAGCATGAGGTCATTCGCGGTGCCGGGGCCGAACGTCACAGCGGGGGCGGGGTCCGCCACGGGACGTATGATGACATCCGGGCTCAGTGAGATGGCCCCGGCGTGAACGTCGCCCACATCGCCGAGGTAGTCGCGGATGTAGACGTCCGGAGCGACCCCGAGCGCGTCCTGGAGAATGTGCTTGAGGTTGGGCATCACGCCGATCAGGTCTACCGGCGGATCGTTCGACGGCGTGTTGGCGTTCAGCGTCTGGTCGGCGAGGAGGGCCCGCAGCTGCGCGGGGGCCAACCGGTGACCGAGGGTCGCCTCCGCGACACCCTCGACCAGGAGCGCCGCGCCGGCCACGATGGCCGAGGCTGCCGATGTTGCGCCGAAGGCAGCGCCGTAGCCCTCCTGCCCGGTGAACGGATCGACGTAGTACGTGGCCACGTTGAACGCCCACGCGAAACAGTCGACACGGTGCCCGTAGCAGCTGGCCTGACCGGCGAAGGCCGCGCGCTTGTACGGGAAGTTGGAAGTGGAGCCGCCGACCATGATCGCGCCCGAGTCCGGGCGTCCGCCGGGACGCGCCAGCACGAACTGGCCGCTGCTCGCCTGCTGGAAGTCGTCGAGGTTGTGGTCACCGTTGCCGGCCGCCTCGACCACGACGATCCCGAGCGCGGTCGCGAGGCGAATGAGCTCGTAGTCCGCCAGCGTGGTTTCCATCGGCATGCCGCTCCACACGCTGGTGTCCACATGCGTCAGGGACACGAGATCATTCTGCGAGCCGAGCTCCACTTCGAGCAGCAGCACCCGGCCGACGGGATCCTCTCCAGGCTGCGTGAAGTGGTCGATGACGGCTGCGACCGCGTTCGGACGGTCGACGTGACCCAGGTTGTCGATCACCTGGCACGCGTAGGCGACCTCGGCGACACCGGGGGCGATCCCGATGACGCCGATGGCGTTGTCCACGGCTGCCACGACGCAGAGCACTTGCGCGCCGTGGACGCGGTCGACCGGGTTGTTGATGCCATGGAGCTTCTGGATGTTACGAGCGACGATGTCTTCCTGGTCCAGCTTCGCCCCGCGCTCCAGGTCGACGATCTTCTGATTGGCTCCTGTGCCACCTGGCTGAAGCCAGGCGAACTCTGCATCGATCGCGCCCTGCGGCGCCGGGGGAGCGGCCGTGGCCGGCGGCTTGAGGTAGGTCTGCAGGGCGTAGAAGGGATTGGTGCCTGGCGGCGCGGGCGACGCGTCGAGTGGATCGATGTACGCCTCCTGGACCTGCGGCCACTCTCGCAACGCGGAGGCCAGCGCCTCCGGGTCGACACCGTCCGGCGAATCGATCACGAAGAACGACAGGAGATTCGGGGCACGGTAGTGGCGGTCGCGCTCGCTTGCCCGCGACACGAGCTTCCCGATGCGCTCGGGCGATATCACCGTGAAGAGACGATTGAGCCGGACACCCTGGTACCGCTGCGCCAGCTCGGTCCATGGCCCGACCCCCAGGCGGACTACGTGGCGCTCTGCGCCGTCTTCATAGGGGAGGTTGACTGCGTCGCGGAACTTCACGACAACCCGCCGTCGAATGTCACCGTTCGGCATGGGGCACCTCCGTCCGGAATGGTTGGGACGCTACGCCGCCCGCTCCGCAACGGTTGAGCGGATCGGCGCTCGGCGACCAAACGTCGCCCACCGCAGCACCCATTCCAGCGGGCCCGTCGCAAACCGCCGGAGCCACCAGGGCGACACGATGAGCTGGATCGCCCAGACGAAAACCACGAAAGCGAGCTGGCCTACACGATCCACCGAACTGAAGAGACCGAGACCGTGGCCATAGAACACCGTCGTGCACAGGAGTGTCGCGAGCACGTAGTTCGACAGCGCCGTCCGTCCGACCGCGAGGATGGCGTGAGGCACGATCGCGCGGCGGCACAGCAGCAGGATCGCCCCCACCCAGCCGAGGCCGATGAGCACATTGCCCCAGTACTCGAGGTGGACGACCACCAGCATGTGGTCGCGTAGATCCCAGTTGTGCGCCCAGCTCCGACCGGCAGCCAGCAGCATCAAGGGGATGCCGGCGCCGAAGCCGCCCGCGGCCAGGGTGGCGTACCACCGTGCCGGGCGCTCGCCCGTCAATGCGCCAGTGCGATAGAGCCCCATCCCGAGCAGCATGAGGCCGCTCGTTTGCCAGACGCCGCGCAGCACCAGATACGAAGTCTGGAACTCCCAGGCCGTCGGCACGCGGTGGGCCTGCTGACGGAGCCAGCCGCCGCGGTAAGCGGTGATTTCGCGGGCCACGGCCTCGCGAGTAGCTCCCGAGCTGGCCGCTGCTTGTGCAAGCACGTCGGGCGCGAGCCACGCAAGCGCAGAGCTCAGCAGCGGCGCGACGGAGAGGATGATGGCCCCCACCACGATCAGGCGCGTGGGGGCGAGCTGCCGGTGCTGAAAGACCAGGGCTCCGCACAGAGCGAACATGACGAGCATGTCGCCATACCACAGCAGATACGCATGCAGCACGCCGATGAGGAGAAGGGCCGCCATTCGCCGGTAATGCGGGGGGGCAGCCGGTAGCCGGTTTGCCTCACAGCGCGAGGCCTGCATCGCGATACCGGCGCCGAAGAGCATCGCGAAGATCGCGATGAATTTGCCGTCCGCCAGCACGTAGGTGGCCAGCCATACCGCGCCCGCGGCGCCGTCGAGGCTCCCGGACACCGTGGGGTTGGACCGTGCCGCCAGCGGCATCGCGAAGAGCTGAATGTGCACAGCCAGGATGCCGAGTATCCCGACGCCCCGAAGAGCGTCGAGCGCTACGATCCGGGAACCCACAGCAGCCATTCCGGGTGGGACAATCTAACACGCGCGCGCTACTAAAAGTCGGCGCCGTTGTGGTACAGACTGGACGGGACATGCGTTGCTTGGGCTGCGGCTCCGACAACCCCGGGCAGGCGAGGTTCTGCCAGGCATGCGGCGCGCCCCTCGTGTGGCGCTGCGCCGGTTGTGGGACGCAATTGGCGCCGACCGCGAAGTTCTGTGCCGAGTGCGGTCGCGGGGTTACCACCGACCTTCCCGTCGTGCCGTCGTCAACGACACGGTTCAGCTCGCCGAGCGCCTACACGCCCCGGTACCTCGCTGACAGGATACTCACATCGCAAACAGCTCTCGAGGGTGAGCGCAAGCAGGTGACGGTGCTCTTTGCCGATCTCCAGGGGTCGATGCAACTTCTGGTGGAACGCGATCCAGAGGAAGCCCGGGAGCTCCTGGACCCCATCCTGGAGCTCATGATGGATGCCGTCCACTGGTACGAAGGCACGGTCAACCAGGTGATGGGCGACGGGATCATGGCTCTGTTTGGCGCCCCCCTCGCCCAGGAAGACCATGCCCTACGCGGGTGCTACGCGGCGCTGCGCATGCAGGAGGCGGTGAGGCGTTACGCCAAAGAGCGCTCGGCCATCGGAGTGGCCGTCAATGTCCGGATCGGTCTGAACTCCGGAGAAGTCGTCGTGCGCTCCATCGGCAGCGACCTCCGCATGGACTACTCCGCGGTCGGCCAGACGACGCACGTCGCCAGCCGCATGGAGCAGCTGGCGGCACCGGGAACGACGCTCATGGCCCAGGCGACGGCGGCTCTGGTCGAGGGCTACGTCCGCGTGAGGTCGCTCGGGGCTCGCGCGATCAAGGGCCTGGCCGAACCGCTCGAGCTGTTCGAGCTGTTCGGCGCTGAACCGGTGCGGTCGCGCTTGCAAGCGCGAGCGGAACACCTGACGAAGTTCGTCGGACGCGCCGAGGAGCTGGACAAGCTGGCCGTCACACTAGAGCGCGTTCGTCGCGGTCACGGACAGGTGGTGGCCGTCGTCTCGGAGGCCGGCGTTGGCAAGTCACGTCTGTTCGCGGAGTTTCTGCGCTCGCCTCACACGCGCGACTGCCTCACGCTGGAGAGCGGCTGCGTGTCGTACCGAAAGGCACCCTACCTGCCGGTCATCGAGCTACTCCGGGCTTACTTTCAGGTGGTTGAGCACGAGGCGCCATTCAAGACGCGAGAGAAGGTCACGGGCAAGCTGGCGTCCCTCGGGGTCCCCTTCGACGCCTTCGTGGCGCCGTGTCTCTGGATGCTCGACGTCCCGGTCGATGATTCTCGGTGGGAGCGGCTCGACCCCGAGCAGCGCCGTCGGCGCGCTCTGGAGGCGGTGCAGCTGCTCCTGTTGCAGGAGTGCCGCATCCATCCCGTGGTCATCGTGTTCGAGGATCTCCACTGGATCGACGCCGAGAGTCAGGCGTTTCTCGACAGCCTCGTCGTCGCGCTGGGAGCGGCGCGTCTGTTACTGCTGGTCAACTACCGGCCCGAATATCAGCACGGCTGGGCAGGGCGCTCGTACTACCGGCTCCTGCGCATCAACGGGCTTCCGCCGGAAACGGCTGACGAGATGATGGACGCCTTGCTTGGCCCTGATCCCTCCTTGCGGCCGCTCAGGCGGCTCCTCGTCGAGCGCACGGACGGTAACCCGTTCTTCATGGAGGAGATCGTCTGGACGCTTCGCGAGACGAACGCTCTCGAGGGCACGCGCGGCGCCCATCGCCTGGCTCGTGCGGTCGATGATCTTCGCGTCCCGGCGACGGTCCAGGCTGTGCTCGCCGCTCGCATCGACCGACTGCCCGACGAGCTGAAGCGGCTCCTGCAGCACGCGGCGGTGATCGGGCAAGACGTCCCGTTCGCGCTGCTGCGTGAGGTGAGCGACGTCGGCTCCGACGACCTTCGTGGCGCGCTGGCTCGGCTGCAAGCCGACGAGCTCCTCTACGAGACGCGGCTTTTCCCCGATATCGAGTACACCTTCCGGCACGCGCTCACCCACGACGTCGCGTATGGAAGCGTCATCACGGAACGACGTAAAGCGCTGCACGCGCGGATCGCCGAGGCGATCGAGCGGCTCCACGCCGGACGCCTCGCCGAGCAGATCGAGCGGCTCGCGCATCACTCGTCGCGTGCCGAGGCCTGGGGCAAGGCGGTCGGCTACCTTCGTCAGGCGGGTGACAAGGCGCTCGGCCGATCCGCGACCCGGGAGGCGGCAGATTGGTTCGTGCAGGCCCTTGACGCGCTCGGGCGTTTGCCGACCGACTCCGACACGCTGCGCCTGGCTGTCGATATCCGGCTCGACCTGCGAGCGGCGCTGTACGCGCTCGGTGAGTTCGAGCCGATGGTCGCGCGACTCCGCGAAGCCGACGAGCTGGCGTGCAAGCTCGACGACCCGCGACGGATCGCGTGGGTCTCCATCTACATGGGCGAGCACTGGCGTCAAACCGGAGAATTTACGCGGGCGCTCGCGTTGATCGAGCGAGCTCTGGGCCTCGGCGGGACGGTTGGCGATCCGGCGGTCAGGCTCGCGGCGCATCTGTACCTCGGTCTCGCCTGCTACGCCGTCGGCGACTACCGGCGGGCGGCAGCTCTCATGCGGACCGTCGTCCAATTACCACAGGACGACGTCGTCGCCGTGCAGTTCCGCCCGACACAGGCCGGCTCGCCCGCGGGGTTCCGGGCTGTCTCGCTCGGCTGGGTCGCGCGGTGCCTCGCTGAGATCGGCGACTTCGACGAAGGTCGGGTGCACGGCAGGGAAGCGGTCCGCATCGCGGAGAGCATCGACCATCCCTACAGCCTCGCCTCCGCATGCTGGGGCCTCGGCTGCCTTCACGCGCTGCAGGGTGACTTCGGGAAGGCCGTCCCCGTGCTGGAGAGGGCCCTGACGACGGCTCGAGAAGCCGGTGTCACGCGCCTGTTGCCCCAGGTGATGCGCGAGCTCGGCCTCGGGTACGCGCTGTCGAGACGGGTGAGCGACGGCATTGGCTTGCTCGAGGATGCGCTGCGAATCGTGGAGTCGATCGGCCTGGTGGTCGGGCACTCGAGCACGCTCTCCCACCTGGGGGAAGCCTACGTGATCGCCGGGCGCGTCGAGGAGGCGGCGACGGTCGCGGAGCAGGCGCACGCCATCGCGCACGACCGCGGACAGCAGGCCGACAAAGCGGCCGCGCTCCGGTTACTCGGCGCCGTCGCCGTCGGCCGCGGGTCCGGCAGCGACGCGCGGCGTTGCTATGGACAGGCGATCGCTCTGGCCGAGTCGCTCGGCATGCGGCCGTTCGCCGCACGCGGCCGCCTCGACCTCGGTATTCTGCTCCACCGGGACGGCGACCCGGCGTCGCGTCCGACGTTGGAAGAGGCGCGTGCCTCGTTCAGGGAAATGGGGATGCCGTTCTGGGAAGACGCGGCCCAGACGGCGCTGGACGCCCTCGGGTGAGGGCTATCTCTTTCGCCACCAGCAACACGCCAGGTTGAGGATCAGCAGGATCACGATCAAGTCTAGCCAGTACTTCATCGGGATGGAGAGCAGCCAGTCGGGCCCGCCGGCATAGGCCACGTCGGCCCCGAGCAGCACCGAAGCCGTGGCAACAGCAGACACCAGAGTCTTCATGCGTTTCCTCCTTGTCCGCTTTCCCCAGGAAGTCCGACCGTGAATCGCACAGTCGGCGGGAGTTTAGGCTGCCACTCGCGGGCTGTCAACCAAAGGTACTGGTTCACCTCACGGCGTCCTTCAAACGCCCTTGAGGAATTCGAGCATGACGTCGTTCACCTCGCGTGCCCGCTCCTGCTGCGTCCAGTGCCCGCAACCGGGCAGCATGACCGTCCGCCCGAAGCTGAGGCACGAACGTCGAGAGATTCGCGATGAGCTGCTCCATTCCAGGGAACCGGACAACGAGATCACGGTCGCCGGCGACGTAGAGGGCCGGGACGGTGACAACGGCGCCGGCGAACGGCGCCAGCAGCTCCCAGTTGCGATCGATGTTGCGGTACCAGCTGAGCCCGCCGCGAAAGCCGGTGCGGCCGAACTCACCGGCATAGAATTCGATGTCGGCGGCGCTCAGCCACGGCGGCAAAGTATCCGGATCGGTTGTGTGATCGAGAAAGCCACCGCCCCGAGAAACCATGGCGATGCTATCGCGCCCGGGCGCGTTGCCCGAGCCGGAGTACGCGAGCCGGCGTATCGTCGCGCGCACGTCGCGCTCGAGCTCGGCCTCAGCCACTCCCGGAGTCTGGAAGTAGAGCTGGTAGAAGATCGCCTCATCGGTCCGTGGCATGGCGGCGGTGGGCCGCACTGGACCACGCGGCCGGAACGGCACGCTGAGGCCGATCACGGCGCGGAAGAGATCGGGGCGCAGTAGCGCGGCGTGCGTTGTAGATCGTCGGGGTCCGCAACCCCTTTGAGTACTCCATGAAACCGGCCTCGTCGCCGGGAGGAATATCGCCGTGGCGTCCTCCTACTGTGACGATCCAGCGGTGCCCCTCGAGCGGCAACATGAGCGATCCACGGCTGGCCCGCCCCGCGCCCGGGAAGCAGAACACGCCCTTCCAGTCGACGGGCGCATCGTCGGGAATCGCGAACACGGCGGACGCATAGGCCAGGTCGACGCCGATCGTCGTCTCGTCGGGTGGTACCCGACCCAGTGCACCGAGAAGGTCGAGCGTGGGCATACCGCGGCCGGAGGCGTCGATCACCAACTCGGAGCCGACTGTTTCGGTCCTTCCCGCCGGGTCGGTATATCGCACTCCCGTCACCGCGGTGCCGTCAGGCCGGTGCACGAGCTCCTGAACGCGGCAGCCCTGGCGCAGGTCGATGGCGGATAACTCCTGGACCCGCCGGCGTACCGCCAGCTCTACAAGAGGCCTCGACATCGCGTGTGCGTCGAAGCCGAGATCCCGCTGCGGGAACGGGTCGAAGCCCGGGCGCTCGACCCGCACGTCGAGCCCGACGCGGAGCCGAGCTGCGCCCGCGTGGGCGAGACCGTCCTCGAATCCCGGAAACAACTCCGCGAGCGCGCGCTGTCCGCCGGCGAGCAGAGCGTGAACGTGCCGGCCCTGCGGGATACCGTTGCGGTCGAGCGGATCGGCGGGCAGGACATCGCGTTCCAGCACCAGCACCCGTTCGAAATGGTCCGCGAGCGCCCGCGCCGCGGTGAGCCCTCCCATCCCGGCACCGATGACTACCGCTTGCTGTCCGATGAAGCTCGGCATCGGTCACCTCCAAATCTGCAGGGCGCAGAGGAAGGAAGTCTATAATCTCGGCCACGCCACGGAAAGGGGAACGACGATGGGACAGAACAGGTTCGCACGGCTCTCTCGCGTGCTCGCAGGGCTCGTCGTCGCGATGGTGCTGGCGGGCGCAGCCCTCGTGGCCCAGGCGCAGCGGGAACCCATCAGGATCGGCCTGCTCAACGCCATGACGGGTCCGCTCGCGGTCAATGGCACAGAGATCAACGAGGGCATCCGGCTCTACTGGGAAGACGAGATGAGCGGGCAGGTGGCGGGCCGACCCGTGCGGCTGCTCGTCGAGGACGAGGAAGGCAAGGCGGACGTGGGGCTCACCAAGGTCAGGAAGCTCGTCGAGTCCGATCGCGTCCACCTGGTCCTCGGGCCGGTGTCGAGCGCCGTGGCCGTGGCCATCCGCGACTACGTGCACGAGCGGACGATCCCCACGATCATCACCCAGGCCACCGCGAACAACCTGACCGCCGAGAAGGCCAGCCCCTCGGTCTTCCGGAGCGCGATGTCGAGCTATCAGCAAGAAGCGGCGGGCGGCTGGTACGTAGCGGCCAAGCTGGGTCACAAGCGAATCGCGGTCGTCGCGCTCGACTACGTCGCCGGCCACGAGCAGGCCGACGGCTTCATCAAGGCGTTCAGGGAAGGCGGCGGCCAGTCCGTCGAGAAGGTGCTAATGCCGCTCGGGGCGATGGATGTCGCGCCCTACATCACGCGCGTCCAGGACAAGGCGCCCCAGCTCGACGCCGTGGTCGGCATCCTCTGGGGTCCGAGCGCGCCGCAGTGGATCAAGGCATGGAACGAGTACGGCCTGAAGGGCAAGCTGCCGCTCCTGACCCTCGGCGAGACGGTGAACGAAACGTACCTGCGTTCGGTCGGCGACGCCGCGGTGGGTGTGGTCAGCTGGCTCTCGTACTCACCCGTGCTCGACACCGGGGAAAACAAGCGCTTCGTCC
>QHSQ01000074.1 GCA_003221615.1 Candidatus Rokuibacteriota bacterium
GTCGCCGGAAGCCTCGCGAAACGGACCGGGCTCGAGGAGGGCACGCCGATCACGCAGCCGATCGTCGAGCTCTACTACAAGTCTGATCCCCTCGGGGATCCGATGCTCAACGAGGACCACGTGCGCATGCTGAAGCTCGCCTCGCCCACGGAGGTCGCCTGGATGAAGCGCATCGCGCTCAAGATCAACTCGATCCTGAGACCGCACCTGGCGAAGCGACGCTTGCTCCTGGTCGACTTCAAGCTCGAGTTCGGGCGTCGCGGCAAGAAGCTCATGCTGGGCGACGAGATCTCTCCGGACACGTGCCGGCTCTGGGATAGCGGGAGCAAGGAGCGGCTGGACAAGGATCGCTTCCGTCGCGACATGGGCGGCGTGGAGGAGGCGTACCAGGAGGTGTACCGTAGGCTCGTCACCGGGGACGCATGAGAGCGCGCGTCCTGGTGCGGCTCAAGCCGGGTATCATGGACGTGCAGGGCGCGGCGGTGAAGCGCGCGCTCGCCGGCCTGGGATTCTCGGAGCTCAACGATCTGCGCGTCGGCAAGGTCATCGACATCGACCTGAACGAGCCGACGCCGGAAGACGCGCGCGCGCGCGTCGGCGAGATGTGCCGGCAGCTGCTCGCCAACCCGATCCTGGAGGACTACACGATCGAAACCGTGGACGACCTTGCCCCGCGCGGAGCTGCACGCTAAGATGAGAGCGTCATGAGATTCGGTGTCGTCGTCTTCCCCGGCACGTGGAGCGACTGCGACTTTCACTACGTCATCTCCGAGGTGCTCCACCAGCCCGTGCGCTACGTGTGGCACCGCGAGCGCGAGCTCAACGAGCTCGACTGCGTGATCCTGCCCGGCGGCTTCTCCTATGGCGATTATCTGCGGGCTGGTGCGGTGGCCGGGCGCTCGCCGGTGGTCGAGGCGCTTCGTGAGTTCATCGCGGGCGGCGGGCTCGTGCTCGGCTCGTGCAACGGATTCCAGATCCTGTGCGAGGCGGGGCTGCTGCCGGGCGTGCTCACGCGGAACGAGTGCCTCCAGTATCGCTGCCAGTCGAGCCATCTCGTCGTCGAGAACGTCGACACACCGTTCACGCGAGGGCTGCGGGTGGGCCAGGTGCTGACGATGCCGATCTCTCACGGCGAAGGTAAATACTACGCCGATGCCGAGACCCTGGCGCGGCTCAAGCAACAGAACCTGGTCGTCTTCCGCTACGCGGAGGCCAACGGCCGGATTACGAAGGCGAGCAATCCGAACGGCTCGCTCGACAACATCGCGGGGGTCGTCAATCCCGAGGGCACGGTGCTGGGCCTGATGCCGCATCCGGAGCGCGCCTCCGAGACGGCGATGGGCGGCACCGACGGGCTCCTGATGTTCCAGTCCCTCCTCGGAAGCCTCGTCGAGGATGGCAGCTTCCTCAAGCGGTAACCTGGGTTGAGGGGGGCCGAGCCGAAGGTCACGCTCGACCTGGCCCTGGAAGCAGGCCTCACGGCCGAAGAATACGATCGGATCCTCTCGCGGCTCGGGCGCGAGCCCACCTACGCCGAGCTGGGCCTTTTCTCGGCGCTCTGGTCCGAGCATTGTGCCTACAAGCACTCGCGGGTCTTCCTCTCGCGGTTGCCGCAGAGCGGCTCGCACGTGCTGCAGGGGCCCGGCGAGAACGCCGGCGCCATCGATATCGGCGACGGCTGGGCCGTGGTCTTCAAGATCGAGAGCCACAATCATCCGTCGTTCATCGAGCCATTCCAGGGTGCCGCGACCGGCGTCGGCGGAATTCTCCGCGATATCTTCACGATGGGCGCCCGTCCGATCGCGATCCTCGATTCGCTCCGCTTCGGCGAGCTCGACGATCCCAAGACGCGCGAGCTCGTGAACGGCGTGGTGTCGGGCATCAGCTGGTACGGCAACTGCTTCGGGTGCCCGACGGTCGGCGGCGAGATCGCGTTCGCGCCGGACTACGCGGGCAATCCCCTCGTCAACGTGATGTGCGTCGGGCTCGTCCGCGCCGATCAGATCTTCCGCGCGCGGGCGGAGGGGCCGGGTAACCCGGTCTTCTACGTGGGCAACAAGACCGGGCGTGACGGCATCCACGGCGCGACGATGGCGTCGGCGACGTTCGACGAGCACGCCGAGGAACGCCGCCCGACCGTGCAGGTGGGCGACCCGTTCACGGAAAAGCTCCTGCTCGAGGCGTGCCTCGAGGTGATGCGCACCGGCGCGGTCGTCGGCATCCAGGACATGGGCGCCGCAGGGCTCGCGTGCTGCACCTCGGAGATGCCCGCGCGCAGCGGCACCGGCATGGACGTCGAGCTCTCGCGCGTGCCGCAGCGCGAGACCGGGATGACGCCGTACGAGATCCTCCTCTCGGAGTCCCAGGAGCGGATGCTGCTCGTCGCCGCCCGCGGCCGCGAAGAGGAGGTTCGCCGTGTGTTCTCGAAGTGGGAGCTGGACGCGGTCGAGATCGGGCGCGTGACCGAGGGCGGCGAGCTCACGGCGCGGCTCAACGGCGAGGTCGTGGCCCGCGTGCCGGTCGAGTTCCTGGCCGAGGCGCCGAAATACCGCAAGCCGACCGCCGAGCCCGCCTGGCTCGCCGAGCGGCGCGGCTTCGATCCGCTGACCCTTCCCGAGCCCGCCGACTACGGCGCGGCGCTGGTCCATCTGCTCGCGGCGCCGACGATCGCCTCGAAGGAGTGGGCGTTCCGCCAGTACGATCAGCAGGTCGGGATCAACACGCTGGTCCTGCCGGGCTCCGATGCCGCCGTGCTCCGCGTCAAGGGCACGCGCCGCGCGCTCGCGGTGTCCACGGACGGAAACGGCCGCCAGGTCTTCCTCGACCCGCGGCAGGGCGCGGCCATGGCGGTGTGCGAGGCGGCGCGCAACGTCTCCTGCTCGGGCGGCGCGCCCCGCGGTGTGACCGATTGCTTGAACTTCGGCTCGCCGGAGCGTCCGGAGATCCTCTGGCAATTCGCCGAGGCGATCGAGGGCATCGCAATGGCATGCCGAGCGCTCGAGCTGCCCGTGGTCGGCGGTAACGTTTCCTTCTACAATGAGACCAGCGGCCGGGCGGTCCTCCCGACGCCGGTCATCGGCGTGGTGGGCGTGCTGGACGAGAGCGGCCGGCGCGCGACGCAGTGGTTCAAGGGCGCGGGACATCGCGTGGCGCTCCTGGGGCCCGACAGCGTGAGCCTCGGCGGCAGCGAGTATCTCTGGACGCGGGAACGGAAGCTCGCCGGGGCGCTGGCGCCACTCGACCTCGAGACGGAGCGCCGGGTGCAGCGGGCGGTGCGGGCGGCCGTGAGCGCGGGACTGGTCACGGCGGCGCACGACTGCTCGGAAGGCGGCGTGGCGGTCGCGCTCGCCGAGGGATGCGTGACCGGCCGCGAGCTGATCGGGTGCGAGGCGGTGCTGTCGACGGGCGCGCGCGCCGACCTGGCGCTCTTCGGCGAGGGCCCGTCGCGCGTGATCGTCACCGTCGAGGCCGCGCGGGCGCGCGAGTTCGAGGGGCTGATGGCCGAATCGGCGATTCCCTGGCGGTGGATCGGAACGACCGGCGGCGAGCGCCTGGCGATTCGCGTCGGCACGCGGACGCTCGTCGACGTCGACACGGCGCGACTCGAAGAGGCATGGAGGACTGGATTTGAACGTCACGTGGCGTGACGACAGATTCCACGACGAGTGCGGACTGTTTGGCATCTGGAACCATCCGGAAGCCGCCAACGTCGCGTACCTCGGTCTCTATGCCCTCCAGCACCGAGGACAGGAGTCGGCGGGCATCGCGGCGACCGACGGCAGCTCGTTCCACACCGAGAAGCACATGGGCTGGGTGGCCGATGTGTTCAGCCCGGAGCGGCTCCGTCGGCTGCCGGGCCATCGCGCCATCGGCCACGTGCGCTACTCGACGGCCGGCAGCTCGAATCTCCGGAACGCTCAGCCCATCACGGCGACCACCGCGCGCGGGCCGATCGCGATCGCCCACAACGGCAACCTCACGAACGCCGACACGCTCCGCCGCGAGATGGAGCGCGACGGCGCCATCTTCCAGTCGAATTCCGACACCGAGGTGATCCTGCATCTGCTGGCGCGCGCGCCGGCGGGGCCGCTGGAGGAGCAGATCGCCCACGCGCTCGGGCAGGTCCAGGGCGCCTACTCGCTCCTCATCATGACCCTCGACGCGCTGTACGCGATCCGCGACCCCTATGGCTTCCGTCCACTGACGCTCGGACGACTCGGCGATGCCCACGTGGTCGCCTCGGAGACGTGCGCGCTCGACCTGATGGAAGCCAAGTGCGAGCGCGACATCGAGCCGGGGGAGATCCTGATCATCTCGGACTCGGGCACCAGGTCGGTGCGACCCTTCCCGGCGGGCGAGCGGCTGCACTGCGTTTTCGAGTACGTCTACTTCGCCCGGCCGGACTCGATCCTCTGGGGCCGCAACGTCCACACCGTACGCAAGGCGCTGGGACGACAGCTCGCGCGTGAGTATCCCGTCCATTCCGACATCGTCATCCCCGTGCCGGACTCTGGCACGAGCGCGGCGCTCGGCTACTCCGAGGAGTCGGGAACACCGTACGAGATGGGGCTGATCCGCAATCACTACGTCGGGCGCACGTTCATCGAGCCCAAGCAGGGCATCCGCCACTTCGGCGTCAAGGTGAAGCTCAACCCGATGCGCGAGATGCTGTGCGACCGGCGCGTGGTGGTCGTCGACGATTCCATCGTGAGGGGAACGACGAGCCGGAAGATCGTGAGAATGATCCGCGCCGCCGGCGCCAAGGAGGTCCACGTGCGGATCTCGTCGCCGCCGATCCAGTGGCCCTGCTACTACGGCATCGACACGCCGACGCGGAAGGAGCTGATCGGCTCGAGCCACAGCCCCGAGGAGATCCGTCGCTACCTCGGCGCCGACTCGCTCGGCTACCTCTCGCTCGACGGCATGCTCAAAGCGACCGGCTCCGACCCCGGACAGTTCTGCCACGCGTGCTTCACCGGGAACTATCGCGTGGGTATCGAGCCCGAGCCGACGCCGCAGCTCAGCCTCTTCGAGAGCTGACGTGAAGCCGCTCACCTATCGCCAGGCCGGCGTCGACATCGACGCGGGCGACGACGCGGTCCGCCGCATCGCGCCGCTGGCGCGCGCGACCAATCGCGCCGAGGTCATCGGCGGGGTCGGGGGCTTCGCCAGCCTCGTCCGTGTGCCCTCGAAGTTCCGCGAGCCCGTCCTGGTCTCGTCGACCGACGGCGTCGGGACCAAGCTCAAGGTCGCGTGCCTGGCGGGCCGCCACGCCACCGTGGGCATCGACCTGGTCGCGATGGGGGTGAACGACATCCTCGTACCGGGCGCCGAGCCCCTCTATTTCCTCGACTACATCGCCGTGGGACGGATCGATCCGGGTCAGGTCGAGGCGATCGTGGGGGGCGTCGCCGAGGGTTGCCGGCAGGCCGGCTGCGCCCTGGTCGGCGGTGAGATGGCCGAGCATCCGGACTCGCATCCCGCCGGAGCGTATGACCTGGCTGGGTTCGCCGTCGGCGTCGCCGAGCGCGAGCGGTTGGTCGACGGCTCGAAGATCCGTCCCGGAGACGTCGTGCTTGGCCTGGCTTCGTCCGGCCTCCATTCCAACGGCTTCAGCCTGATCCGGCGAATCGTCTTCGACGTCATGAAGCTCCGAGTGTCGGATCCGTTCCCCGGAACCGGACGCCTCGTCGCCGACGAGCTGCTCGAGCCGACGCGGATTTACGTGCGATCGATTCAGACGTTACTGGAGACGGTCGAGGTCAGGGGCATGGCGCACGTCACCGGCGGAGGCCTCACCGGAAACATCCCTCGCGTGCTCCCTCAGGGTTGCCGCGCGAGGCTTTTCAGGAGCTCCTGGTCGCCTCCCGTGGTGTTCGAGACCCTTCGCACGGCCGGACAGGTGGAGGACGCCGAGATGTTCAGGACCTTCAACATGGGGATCGGCTACGTCGTCATCGTTCCTTCGGCCACGGCGGAGACGGCGGCCCGGATCCTCCGCGGAGCGGGCGAGCAAGTCGTCCGGATCGGTGAGATCGTCGCGGGCGAGCGAGGTGTGGAGCTGGTCGCCTGATGCCCGCCGGTGATCGCCTTCGCGTGGGGGTCCTGGTCTCGGGCCGGGGCTCCAATCTCCAGGCGCTCCTGGATGCGTCGTCGCGACCCGACTATCCGGCTGAGGTCGTCGTCGTGATCTCCGATCGGGAGAGGGCGGCAGCGCTGGACCGCGCCCGGGCTGCAGGCGTCGAGGCGCTCTTCGTCAACCCGAAGGACTTCGGCGACCGGGAGGCGTTCGACCTGGCGCTCGTCAGCGAGCTCACCACACGCCGGGTCGGGCTCGTCTGCAACGCGGGGTTCATGCGGATCCTCTCCCCGGCATACACACGCGCGTTTGCCGGACGCGCCATGAACATCCATCCCTCGCTCCTGCCTGCGTTCCCGGGGCTTCACGCCCAGCGACAGGCGCTGGATCACGGCGCCAAGATCACCGGCGCCACCGTGCACTTCGTCGACGATGGCCCGGTCGATACCGGGCCGATCATCTTGCAGGCCAGCGTGCCGGTAGAGCCCGACGACACGGAGGAAACGCTGTCCGCCCGCATCCTGGCCCAGGAGCACCGGCTCTACCCCGAGGCGGTCCGCCTGTTCGCCGAAGGCCGGCTCGCCGTCGTGGGTCGGAGGGTCACCATCCGATGAGAGTTCGCCGAGCCCTCGTCAGCGTTCACGACAAGACCGGCATCGTCGAGCTCGCTCAGGCCCTTTCCGCGCTCGGCGTCGAGATCCTTTCGACCGGAGGCACCGCGAAGCTCCTCCGCGAGGCGGGGGTACGGGTGGTCGATGTGTCGGACGCCACCGGATTCCCCGAGATGCTCGACGGGCGGGTCAAGACCTTGCACCCGAAGATCCACGGCGGGATTCTCGCCCGCCGAGACATCCCCGAGCATCTCGCCGCGCTCGCGAAGCACGGGATCGCGCCGATCGATCTGGTCGTCGTCGCCCTCTATCCGTTCGAGCAGACCGTGGCGCGGCCGGGCGTGACGCAGGCCGAGGCGATCGAGCAGATCGACGTCGGGGGACCGACGATGATCCGGGCCGCCGCGAAGAACCACGCGAGCGTGGCCGTCGTCACCGCGAAATCCCAGTACGGCGCGGTCCTCGACGAGCTCAGGTCGAGCGGCGGCTCGCTGAGCGACGCGACTCGCTTCCGGCTGGCTCAAGAGGCCTTCCGCCGGACCGCCCAGTACGACGCCGCCATCGCGAGCTATCTGTCGGGGTCGGGGGCGAGCGGGTCTGACGCGACCGCTCGCAACGAGCTGTTTCCGGCCGCGCTGAGGTTCGAGGCCGAGCGGGCCCTCTCGTTGCGCTACGGAGAAAACCCCCATCAGGAGGCCGCGTTCTACCGTCAGATCGGCGCGCCCCCGGTGGGCCTCGCCACGATGAAACAGCTCCACGGGCCCGAGCTCGGCTACAACAACCTGCTCGACTTCTCGGCCGCGCTCGCGCTGCTGCTCGAGTTCGACGAGCCCGCGGCAGTCGTCGTGAAGCACACGAACCCGTGCGGGGCCGCGCGTGCCGCCACGGTCGGCGCCGCCATGGCGCTCGCCAAAGCCTCGGATCCGGTCTCGATCTACGGCGGTATCGTCGGCGTCAACCGCACCCTGGACGCAGCCGTCGTCCAGGCGCTCGCGGGAGTCTTCGTCGAGATCCTCTTCGCCCCGTCATTCGCTCCCGACGCGCTCGAGGAGATCAAGCGGACCAAGAAGAAATGCCGGGTCTTCGAGATCTCCGGCGACCGGCCGTTGCCCGCGCGGCTGCCCGAGTATCGCGGCGTCCTCGGCGGGCTCCTGGTTCAGACCACGGATCTCGTCGACCTCGAGCCCGCCGACCTCAAGACCGTGTCGAAGCGGGCGCCGACCGCCGCGGAGCTCGACGCGCTCCGCTTCGCCTGGCGTGTCGGGAAGCACGCCAAGTCCAACGCGATCGTGCTCGCCACGCGTGAGCAGGTGATCGGCGTGGGCGCGGGTCAGATGAACCGGGTCGACTCGGCGCGGCTCGCGGTGATGCGCGCCCGTGAGATCGGGCTCGAGACGACCGGCACCGTGTGCGCGTCCGACGCGTTCTTCCCGTTCCGGGACGGGCTCGACGTCGTGGCCCGGGCGGGCGCGACCGCGGTGATCCAACCCGGAGGCTCGCTGCGCGACGAGGAGGTCATCGCCGCGGCCGACGAGCACGGGCTGGCGATGGTGTTCACGGGCGTTCGCCATTTCCGTCACTAGTCGAGGGTCGCCGATGAGTCCGCCCCAGCCCGAACGCATCTACGGCGTGCGCGAGCTCACCCGAATCCTGACGCTCACGCCCAAGCGCGCCGGCCAGCTCCGTCGGCTCGATCTCCTGCGCGGCGATTCCGGCTACACGTTCCGTGATCTGCTGGCGCTGCGCGCGGCCAGCGCGCTCCTCGACGCCGGCGCATCGGTGCGCCAGATCCGGACGGCGCTCACCGCGCTGCGCCGCCAGGACCCGGAGCTCAAGCAGCCGCTGGCCGAGGTCCGCCTGGTCCTCGAAGGCGATCGGCTCGTCGCGCAGTCCGACCGCGTCCGGTTCGACCCGCGCACGGGTCAGATGGTGCTGGCCCTCGACTGGGGCGGTCTCGAGGCGGCGGCCACGGCCACCCTGGCCACGGGTCTGGTGCGTCCGCTCGCGCCGCCGGTCGACCAGGCCGAGACCTGGTTCGAGCGCGCCAGCGAGTGGGACGGGGACCCGGCGCAATGGGAGGACGCGATCGACGCGTATCGCCGGGTCGTCTCGATCGATCCCACCTACGCGGCGGCCTGGAACAACCTGGGGCTCCTCCTGCACCGCATGGGCCGCTACGACGAGGCCGGCAACGCGTATCTCTCGGCGCTCGACCATGACCCGCAGTGCTGCGAGGCCGCTTACAACCTCGGCTCGCTGCACGAGGACCGCGGCGAGATCGAGGACGCGATCGGCGACTATCGCAAGGCGCTCGACCTCTCGCCCGACTACGCCGACGCCCACTTCAATCTCGCCGGCGCGCTCGCTCGCAATGGGCGTGACGGCGAGGCCATCAAGCACTGGCAGCGCTATCTCGAGCTCGACTCGGGCAGCCCGTGGGCGCGCATCGCCCGCGCCCACCTCGAAGTCGTCGAGCCTCCGGACTCTCAACAATAAAGCCATGCGTCTACTCGTCGTCGGCGGGGGAGGTCGAGAGCACGCGCTGGCGTGGAAGATCGCGCAGAGCCCGCTGGTGGACACGCTGTTCGCGGCACCCGGCAATCCCGGCATCGCGCGCCACGCGCGCTGCGTCGACATCGGCGTCGACGCCCATGGCGAGCTCGTCGACTTCGCCCGGCGCGAGCGCGTCGACCTGACCGTGATCGGGCCGGAGGCGCCGCTCGTCGCCGGGCTCGCGGATCGGCTCGCGGAGGCCGGCCTGACCGCCTTCGGACCGAGCGCGGGCGCGGCGGCCATCGAGGGCTCCAAGGCGTTCTCGAAGGATCTGATGCGCCGCTACGGGATCCCGACCGCGCGATTCGCGACCTTCGACGAACCCGCCGGTGCGCGCCGGTTCTGCCGCGAGCTGGGCGCGCCGCTCGTGGTGAAGGCCGACGGGCTCGCCGCGGGCAAGGGCGCGATCGTGTGCGCGACGCTCGAGGACGCGGACGCCGCGATCGCCGAATGCATGGAGCGCAAGGCGTTCGGCGCCGCCGGCGCGCGCGTGGTCGTCGAGGAGTTCATGGTCGGGCAGGAGGTCTCCTTCTTCGTGCTGTCGAACGGCGGCGACGTGATAGCGCTGGCGGCCGCGGAGGATCACAAGGCCATTTTCGACGGCGACCGCGGACCGAATACCGGCGGCATGGGATGCTATTCGCCCGTCGCCGGGTTCGACGAGGCGCTCGAAAAGCGCGTCATGGAGACGATCGTGCGCCCGACGCTCGCCGCGCTCGCTCGCGAGGGCGCGCCCTACCGGGGCGTGCTCTACACGGGCCTGATGCTGACGGCGCAGGGTCCCAGAGTCGTCGAGTTCAACTGCCGCTTCGGCGACCCCGAATGCCAGGCGCTCATGGTGCGGGCGCCGGGTGATCTGGTCCCGCTGCTCCTCGCGGCGGCCCGCGGAGATGCGTGGCCGCCGGCGCGCTCGTGGTCGAGCGCGGCTTCGGTCTGCGTGAACGTCGCCTCCGGCGGCTATCCCGGGAAGTACCAGGCCGGGCTGCCCATCCGCGGCGTCGAGGCGGCGGAGGCGAGACCGGGCGTACGGGTGTTTCACGCGGGGACCGCGACGCGGAACAGTCAGCTCGTGACGGCGGGCGGGCGAGTGCTCGGCGTGACGGCGGTCGCCGAGAGCATGGAGGCCGCCATCGCGGCGGCGTATGGGGCCGTAGGCGAGATCTCGTTCGACGGCATGCACTATCGGACCGACATCGGGAGGCGAAGAGCGTGACAGGACCGGTACGCGTAGGCATCGTGCTCGGTAGCGACAGCGATCTCGAGGTGATGCTCGAAGCGGTGAAAGTCCTCGACGCGCTCGAGGTCGGGAGCGAGGTCGTCGTCACGTCCGCCCACCGAACGCCGGAGCGGACCCACGAGTACGCCACGACGGCGCACGCGCGCGGGATCGGTGTGCTGATCGCCGGCGCGGGCGGCGCCGCCGCGCTGCCCGGCGTGCTCGCCGCCTCCTCGCCCTTGCCGGTCATCGGCGTGCCGGTCGCCTCGACACCGCTCGGCGGGCTCGACGCGCTGCTCTCGATCGTGCAGATGCCAAAGGGCGTGCCGGTGGCGACGGTCGCGATCGGCAAATGGGGCGCCGCCAACGCGGGCCTGCTTGCCGCCCAGATCCTGGCGGTCGGCGATCCGGCGCTGGCCGCACGGATCGCGGCCTATCGCAAGCGGCTGGCCGACGAGGTCGACGAGCGCGCGCGCAAGGTCGCCGCGCAGATGAAGTCGCCGCCGAAGTCGGGGACGTGACGGACGCCCCGCGCGCGCGCGTCATCGCGATCGATGCTGTTGCGCCGACTCGAGTCACCCTGCGCGCCGCGGTGGACACACTGCGGGCCGGCGGCGTGGTCGCGCTTCCGACGGAGACCTTCTACGGCCTGGCCGTGCCCGCGCTCGATGCCGGGTCGGTCAGGCGGCTCTTCGAGCTGAAGGGACGGCCCGATTCGAAGCCGCTACTGATCCTCGTCGACTCGGTGGCGATGGCGGAAACCGTGGCGTGCGTGACTGCCGCGGCCCGTGACCTCATGATGCGCTACTGGCCCGGAGCGCTGACCCTCGTGTTGCCGGCGCGCGCGCGGGTGCCCTCCGTCGTGACGGCCGGGACGGGGACCCTCGGCCTTCGCCTCTCGCCGCATCCGATCGCGCGGGGCCTGGTCGAGCTGCTTGGTGAGCCGGTGACGGCCCCGAGCGCCAACCCCAGCGGTCTTGCGCCGCCCACGACGGCGGCCGGCGTGCTCGCCTACTTCCCCGACGGCGTCGACCTCGTGCTCGACGGCGGCGCCACACCCGGCGGGGAACCGTCGACGGTCCTCGATCTCACCGTCGACCCTCCGCGAGTGTTGCGTCAGGGCGCGGTGGCCGTGCGCGATCTCGACCCGCGCGGCGGCTCGATCAAGACGTCCAGGGCGAGCTCTCGATGAAAGTGACCGGAGTGATCCAGGCCGGCGGCCGAAGCGTACGGATGGGTGGGCGCCCCAAGGCGTTGATCGAGCTGGGCGGAAAGTCGATCATCGAGCGCGTCGTCGCCGCGCTCACTCCGGCGGTCGACGACGTGCTGATCGTGACCAATACTCCCGATTTCTACGCGTTTCTCGGGCTCCCGATGGTCGCAGATGTTTATCCGGATCACGGCTCGCTCGGTGGCATCTACACCGGTCTCAAGGCCGCCGGGGGCGGGGCCGCGCTGACGGTCGCCTGCGACATGCCATTCCTCCATCCCGAGGTCGTCAAGCTGGTCGCCGACCGTGCCGGCGAGGGCGACGTCGTGATTCCACGCGTCGGCAGCCAGCTCGAGACCATGCACGCCGCCTACGGCAAGGCGTGCTTGCCGCACATCGAGGAACGGCTGATCGCCGGGCACCTGAAGATCGTCGGGTTCTTCGAGCGCGTACGGGTCGTCGAGATCACCGAGGCGGACGTCGCTCGTTTTCGCGACCCGCACGTTGCGTTCATGAACCTGAACACCCCGGACGAGCTCGAGCGGGCCCGGGCGCTGGCGGCGGAGCTCGGCTGAGCATGGCCAGGCTGCGTCCCGTGGTGCTCGTGCACTATCACGAGCTCGGCCTCAAGCGCGGGAACCGACCGCTGTTCCTCCGCCATCTGGCGCGAAATCTCAGAAGGGCAACCGCCGATATCGGGCCGGTGAACCTCCGCCAGGTTTCCGGCCGCATCTTGCTCGAGCTCGACGAGCATCCCGATCCGGCGGCGGTCCGGGAACGGGTGCGTCGCGTCTGCGGCGTGGCGAGCGCCGCGCTCGCGTATCGGGTCGTCTCCACCGTCGAGGCGATGAAGGCGGTGATCGCGGGGCTCGTCGACGGGCGCACCTTCGCGTCCTTCCGGATCTCGGCGCGCCGCGCGTTCAAGACGTACCCGATGACGAGCGTGGAGCTCAACCGCGAGCTCGGTGCGTTCGTGCTCGAGCGCGTCGCCTCGAAAGTCGACCTGCGTCAGCCGGAGCTCGAGATCCACGTCGAGGTCATGCCGGCCGAGACCTTCGTCTACGTCGACCCCGAACCGGGTCCGGGCGGACTCCCGGTGGGCGCGAGCGGCACGGTCGCGGCGCTGCTGTCGGGGGGCATCGACTCACCCGTCGCGGCCTGGCGAATGATGAAGCGCGGTTGTCGGGTCGTGTTCGTGCACTTCCACAGCGTGCCCTACCTGCCGCCCACCTCGCAGGCCAAGGCGCGCGCGCTCGTCGCCCGGCTGACCGAGTGGCAATACGACTCGACGCTCGTGCTGGTGCCCTTCGGCGAGATCCAGCGCGAGATCGTACTGACCGTGCCACCACCGGCGCGAGTCGTGATCTACCGGCGGCTGATGGTGCGCATCGCCGAGGCACTGGCGCGAAAGCACGGCGCGCTGGCCCTGACCACGGGCGAGAGCCTCGGCCAGGTGGCCTCGCAGACGCTCTCGAACATCGCCCGGATCGACGAGGCCGCGACGATGCCCATCCTGAGGCCGCTGATCGGCATGGACAAGCTCGAGATCACCGAGGAAGCGCGCCGTCTCGGCACCTTCGACATCTCGATCGAGCCGGACGCCGACTGCTGCACTTTGTTCGTGCCCAAGCACCCCGCGACGCGCATGTCCGAGCACGAGGTCGCCGCGGTCGAGATGCGCCTCGAGATCCCGCGGCTCGTCAGCACAGGCTGCGACGGCGCCTCGGTCGACGCGTTCGAGTTCCCCAGCGCCCCCTAAAGGCGGTACCGGGCTCGCCGGCGCCTCCCGAGCTGCCTTCCGCCGACTCGATCACCCACTATGTTGTTGGCTTGACACGCCGGAGCCACTACCGATATGGTGCCAGGTATGATTGTCGTCGCGCTGGGCGCTGACCACGCAGGCTTTCCGCTGAAGGAAGACCTCAAAGCCTGGCTGATCTCCCGTGGCTACGACGTCGTCGACCTCGGGACGCGCTCGGCCGAGTCGGTGGATTACCCGGACTTCGCGGTCGGGGTCGGCAGCGCCGTCACCGCCGGCAAGGCCGACCGCGGCGTCCTGGTGTGCGGCACCGGCATCGGGATGGCCATGGCGGCGAACAAGGTGCCGGGTGTCCGCGCCGCCGCGTGCAGCGACGCGTTCACCGCACGGATGAGCCGCGAGCACAACGACGCGCAGCAGCGCAACCTCGAGCTGATCGCCTCCGAGAACTTCGTGTCCGAGGCGGTCCTCGAGGCGGTGGGATCGGTGCTGACCAACAAATACGCCGAGGGATATCCGGGGCGACGCTACTACGGCGGCTGCGAGGTCGTGGACGTCGTCGAGGATCTCGCGATCGCCCGCGCCAAGGAGCTGTTCGGCGCCGAGCACGCCAACGTCCAGCCGCACTCGGGCGCGCAGGCGAACATGGCCGTCTACTTCACCTTGCTGAAGCCCGGCGACACCGTGCTCGGCCCCAATCTCTCTCACGGCGGGCACCTGACCGCCGGAAGCCCCGTCAATTACTCCGGGAAGTTCTATTCGATCGTCGCCTACGGCGT
Organism: Candidatus Rokuibacteriota bacterium; assembly: GCA_003221615.1. Lineage (GTDB taxonomy): Bacteria > Methylomirabilota > Methylomirabilia > Rokubacteriales > CSP1-6 > AR31. Next base: position 14,208 of record QHSQ01000074.1, read on the forward strand.
GCGGAAGGACACCGAGCGCATCGATCTCGACCAGGTTCGCGACCTGGCGCGCCAGCACCGGCCCAAGCTGATCATCGCCGGTGGCTCCGCCTTCCCGCGCGCGATCGACTTCGGCCCGTTCGGCGACATCGCGCGCGAGGTCGGCGCCGTCCTCATGGCCGACATCGCACATCCCGCTGGGCTCGTCGCGGCCGGGCTTCACCCGTCGCCTGTGGGCATCGCGGACTTCGTCACGACGACGACCCACAAGACCCTCCGCGGTCCGCGCGGCGGCATGGTCCTGTGCCGGGCTCAGCACGCGCAGGCGCTCGACAAGACCGTCATGCCCGGAGTCCAGGGCGGCCCGCTGATGCACGTGATCGCCGGCAAGGCCGTGGCGTTCCGCGAAGCCCTGACGCCCGGCTGGCGCGATTATCAGAAGCAGATCGTGAAGAATGCGGCGGCACTCGCCGCGGCGCTCATCGAGCGTGGCTATCGACTGGTCTCGGGCGGGACCGATACGCACCTCATGCTCGTCGATCTCACGAGTCGGAGCATCACCGGCAAGGACGCGCAAGAGGCGCTCGACCGCGCCTGGATCACCGTGAACAAGAACACGGTGCCGTTCGAGACGAAGAGCCCGATGGTGACGAGCGGCATCCGCATCGGCACGCCGGCAGTCACGACACGGGGCATGCGCGAGGCCGAGATGGTCGAGATCGCGCGCCTCATCGACCGGGTGTTGTCCGATCTCGGATCCTCGGCGGTCGAGGCAAAGGTTCGCGGTGAGGTGCAGGAGCTGACGAATCGGTTCCCGCTCTATCCGGAGCGAACCCGATGACCATATCGGCGTCGGGAAAGGGGGGAGCCCGATGAAGTGCCCGTTTTGCGGTCACACGGAGGATCGGGTCGTCGACTCACGGGTGGGCCGGGACGGGGAGTTCATCCGGCGCCGCCGTGAGTGCCTCAAGTGCCACCGCCGGTACACGACCTACGAGTACATCGAGGACGTGCTGCCGCACGTGGTCAAGCGGGACGGTCGCCGCGAGCCCTTCGACCGCCAGAAGCTCCGTGGCTCCATCTTGAAGTCGTGCGAGAAGCGGTCGGTCGGAGTTCAGGCCGTCGACGACGTCGTCGTCGAGATCGAGGCTCAGCTCCACGAGCGGGCCGAGAAGGAGATCAGCAGCGAGGAGCTCGGACGGGTCGTCATGGACCATCTCCAGCGCCTCGACCCGGTCGCCTATGTCCGATTCGCCTCGGTCTATCGCCAGTTCAAGGACATCGGCCAGTTCGTCGAAGAGGTGAAGGGGCTCCAGCGGGACGACAAGACCAAGCCCGCCCCCACCAAGCCACGCCCCCTGGCCAAGACCAAATAACCCGACCCTCTCTGGATAGTAGCCGGGGGAGTATGAGGGGGGTCGTCCCCCTCATCTACAAACATCCGGGGGCACTCGGAAGCCGGTCGTCCACTCGACTACGAAATCGGGGGTCGCCCCCCTCATCTACAAACATCCGGGGGCACTCGGAAGCGCCGGTCGTCCACTCATCTATGAAGTCGCCATAGAAAGCGCGGCCCTGCCGATGGAGTCTGACCGACAGGGCCGAGCGCCGCGTGGACCCTACTTCTTCTTCTTTTTGGTCGCCTTCTTCTTGGCCACCGTGTCACCTCCCTCCGTCGGGATTCCACCGATTGCGAATCGCGTATCTGCCCGGCATGCTAGAGAGGTGGTTAAATTCTGTCAAGATCAAAAAACAACATCTAGGGGCCGGGCCGGGTTTCTCGCCCAACATGTAGCGTCACGCGTTGTTTGACTTCGACGCGACCACGATGTAGCGTGAGCGCACGATCGGTACACACCCCATCACCAATAACTACCCGCTCTTGAGGAGATCTCCGTCGATGAGACGTGCGCTCAAGAAGCTTGTGTTCGTAGAGCCGAAGTCGACTCATCTACACATCTATAGCCGGGTTTGCATCCCGCGCATCGGCTCGGTCCTGCTCGCCACCATCATGCGGGCCAAGGGCTACGACGTCCGGGTCTACATCGAGGACATCCAGGCCCCGGACATGAACGAGGTGCTCTCGGCCGATCTCGTCGCGATCTCGGCCATCACCTCCACGGCGCCGCAGTCCTACCGGCTGGCCGACAAGGTGCGCGCGGCGGGCGGCATCGCCGTCATGGGCGGCACGCACGTGAGCTTCCTGCCCGAGGAAGGGCTCGAGCACGCCGACTTCGTGATCCGCGGCGAGGGTGAGTTCGCGTTCCAGGAGCTCGTCGACGCCATCCAGGCCGGGCACGGGTTCGAAGAGATCAAGAACCTCTCGTTCATGGCGGACGGCAAGGCGGTCCATCTCCCGGAGCGTCCGAAGATCCCGAACCTCGACGTGAACCCGATTCCCGACTACAAGCTCATCACGGGCTGGAAGCCCGGCGGGGTCATCTCGGTGGCGACGTCGCGCGGCTGCCCGTTCTCGTGTACCTTCTGCTCGGTGCCCGGCATGTACGGACACGCCTTCCGCACGCACTCGGTCGAGCGCGTGCTGCAGGAGCTCGAGGTCCACAAGGGCAACATGTACACGTTCTTCGCCGACGACATCTTCACGGCGAACAAGAAGCGCTGCAAGGATCTCTTGCGCGGGATGATCGATCGCGATCTGACCCCCCAGTGGGGCGCCCAGGTTCGGACGGAGACGGTCGACGACCCCGAGCTTCTCCAGCTCATGCGCGATTCGAACTGCTTCAACGTCTACGTCGGCTTCGAGTCGATCAATCCGCGAACGCTGAAGCTCTTCCAGAAGAAGCAGGACCTCGGCAAGATCGAGCGCTCGATCGAGCGATTCCACGCGCACAAGATCCGGATCCACGGCATGTTCGTGGTCGGATCCGACGAGGACGACGTCGAGACGCTCGATGCGACCGCCGAGTTCGCCCTGAAGAACGACATCGACTCGATCCAGTTCATGATCCTGACGCCGATTCCCGGCTCGCCCGACTGGGAGCAGCTCTACGACCGCGGCAACAAGTACGTGATCAGCAAGAACTGGCAGTTCTACGACGGGCACCACGTGGTGCACCAGCCCCGCCGCATGAGCCCCTACGAGCTGCAGATGGGGGCGATCAACGCCATGGCGAAGTTCTACTCCTGGCGCGGCATCGCCGCGAAGATCCTCAAGGGGGACAAGTACTACGCGGCGATCCGCTACTTCGGCAAGCGGATGATTCGTGACTGGTGGAAGGACGACGAGAACCGCCAGCACGTCGAGTGGCTCAAGGCCCAGCTCTACTCGGACGCCAAGGAGCTCGGGCATCACGCGCTCAAGCGCGTGGGGCTACCGGCGATCCTCCTCCAGGACTCGGTCGGGCGCCTGCTCCAGCGCTTCCTCGGCGAGCTCGGCGTGACGGTCGTTCCGCTGGCCGAGGCGGCGGCCGAGGGCGCCGCCCGTGCCCGGGAGACCGTCGACTGTCTGATCACGCCGATCGTGAAGCGCGCCGTCAAGGAGCGCGAGGAATTCTATGCGAGCCTCGCGAACGTCAACACGATGCTCCAGAGCCAGCTCGAGAAGCTGCCGCGCGTGAGCTTCCCGCTGCTCGACGGTCAGGGCCCGGTCTTCGAGCCCTTCGCCAAGATCGGGCTTCTCTTCACGCAGAATCTCGACCGCATCCGCGACGCCTACAAGAGCGCCGGCGTCGCCGAAGGCCTCTGGGAAGCTGCTTGAGCCGGCCGGGTCGGGGGCGGGGCTGGGGTGTGCCCACCTCGACCCGGTAGCAACCTGCCCTCTGCGACATTGCTTGGGACGTGTGCGTCGGGACAATCCTGACTACACGGGTCGAGGCGGGCACACCCCAGCCCCGCCCCCGACCCGGCCGGCTACGCTGCTTCCGTCTTCTTAGGACCGGTGCGAGTAGGGCCGGCGCGAGGGAGGCTTCGGCGCCGTGGGGTCAGACTTCTTTGGGTTCTTGGACTGAGGAGGGGCGGCGGGCGTGGCGGCGGCGGACGAACTCTTCGTTGAGAGGGACGCCGCGCTTGCACAGTGGGCACTTGTCCGCATCGTAGGTCGGGAAATCGCGCCTCACCAGGCTGAAGACCGGGCGATTGTCGAACTCCACGGACGTGCGACGCCAGAGACAACCGATTCCGACGACCAGCGCGCCCAGATCCTCGACCAGATTGATGAGCAAGCTCAGGGTCGAGCCTGTGCTGACCAGATCCTCGACCAGCAGGATCTTCACACTGGGCCGGATGAGCCGCTGGAACTCGACGGGTAGGGAGACGCGGCGCTTGCCACCGGACAGCCCCTTGGTCCCGTAGACGACGATCGGGCGCGAGGGATGGGCGCGCGCCACGCAATGCGAGAGGATGAGCGCGCCTGGGCCGGTCGACAGCACCATGTCGACGGGCCACTGAGCGAAGTGCTTCGCGATGACAGCCCCCAGACCCTCGGTAAACGAGGGCTCCGTGGTCACCAGGGTCTTCTCGATGTACTCCGTCGTGTGCTGACCGGATGGAAGCAGGATGTGATCGTTGGCGTGATACGCGCCGGTACGCTTGAGGATTTCGAGGTGGATCTTCTCCCTGACCTCGGTCTCGACGGCGGCGGGATCTTTCCTGGCGGCAGCGCTCATCGCGACCCTCCTCGAAGCATTATCGCACGTGCCGCATCGGCGACGAGTCGCGCTTTGGTCGCATGCTAGACTCCCTCCATGCGCGTGCTCGCCGTCGAGACCTCGACCATGTCGGGCGGCGCCGCGCTCCTCGATGGCGAGCGGGTCGTCGGCGAGTACATCCTCGACGTCCGGGTCACTCACTCCGAACGGCTGATGGCGGCGATCGATCAGCTCTTGAACGACGCCGGCTGGAGCGCGGGCGACCTCGAGGGACTCGCCGTGGCGGTCGGCCCGGGCTCGTTCACGGGGCTCCGGGTCGGTCTCAGCACGGTCAAGGGCCTGGCGCTCGCGCTCTCGATTCCGGTCGCGGCGGTTCCGACGCTCGACGCGATGGCGGCCATGCTCCCATTCGCCGCGCTGCCGGTGTGTCCCGTGCTCGACGCGCGCAAGCGCGAGGTCTACGCCTCACTCTATCGTTGGGACGGGCTCGGCATGCGACGCGAGTGGGAGTACCTAGCCATCGCGCCCGATGATCTCGCTCGGCGCCTCGACGAGCCGGTGATCGTCGTCGGCGACGGCGCCCACGCGATCGGCTCGCCGTACGCACGCCGCGTCCAGCCCCCGCGCCGCGGACCGGCACCCGCGGTCGTCGGCTCACTCGGCCACGCGCGGCTCGCCGTCGGTGACGCCGTGGCGGCCGCCGATCTGACTCCGATCTATCTCCGGCCGTCCGAGGCCGAGCTGAAGCGACGCGGTGCCGCCCTCAGTTGACCGCATGCGCCCCGAAGACCTCGACGAGGTCCTCGGCATCGAGCGCGCGTCGTTCTCGATGCCGTGGTCGCGCGGCGCCTTCCTCTACGAGATGCAGCAGAATCGGGTGGCCCGCTGCTGGGTCATGCGTGAGGACGAGCGCGTGGTCGGCTACCTGTGCCTGTGGGAGGTCGCCGACGAAGTCCACATCACCAACATCGCGGTGCGCCCGGAGTGCCGCCGGCGGGGCCTCGCCCGGTCCCTGCTCGGGGGCCTCCTCGAGGAGGCCCGACAGCGCCGGATCAAGCTCGTCGTCCTCGAGGTCCGCCCGAGTAACACCGAAGCGCGGACACTCTACGAATCCTTCGGCTTCCGGGTCGTCGGCCGGCGGCGCGGCTACTACTACGACACGGGTGAGGACGCCCTCGTCATGGAAGCCGACCTCCAGACCGCCCACCCGGGAACCCGTGCCTAGGCTCATTCGTTCGTGGTATTAAGGCGGCGCTCGACCGCCACTCGACTCTCGAACAGGAGACTCATCGTGCCCCGACTGGCTGCGTGTGCGTGCGCTATGCTCGTGCTGGCCGTGGCGGCGGGCCAGGCCGCCGCCGATGTGATGTCCTTCAAGCTCTTGCCGAACTACTCGCGTGCTACGTTCAAGAGCGACGCGCCGCTCGAGACCTTCGTGGGCAACACCGCCGCGGAGGGCGTCAACGGCACCTTGAGCCTCGATCCGGCGAAGCCGCAGACCGCCACCGGGTCGGTGAAGGTCGACATGAACCTGGTCAAGACCGGGATCGACAAGCGCGATGCCGACATGCGCAGCAAGAACTACCTCGACACCGAGGTCGAGGCCAACCGCTGGGTCACCTTCGAGGTGAAGAGCGTCGAGATCGCCGGGCCGCTCGAGCCGGGCAAGAACGTGCCGGCCAAGGTGAAGGGGATCCTGACGGTGAAGCAGAAGCCCGTGGAGCGCGTCGCCGACGCCACCGTGACCTGGGTCAAGCTGACTCCGGAGGAAGTCGAGGCCCAGAAACGCTTCGGCTTCGCCGCGGACAACATCAAGGTGCGGGCCCGCTTCGCGACGACGTTCACCGATCACGGCCTGAAGATTCCGGCAATCCTCTTCTACAAGGTCTCGAACGACATCCAGCTCGAGACCGACTTGACCTTCGCCCGCCAATAGTGAGTCGCTTGGCCCGACGGTTCTGGCGTCTCGCCGCTCTCCTTCTGCTGTTCCTGGTCTCGCTCCCCGCGCTCGCATCCGCGCAGGCGCCGTCGGCCGCCGAGCTCGCGCGGGGGAAGTACGTGTTCGGCGCGACCGGCGGATGCGGCTGCCACACGGTGCCCAAGCAGCCGGTCAACGCCGGCGGACGGAAATACGACGGCCCGTTCGGCAGCGTGTACTCGAGCAACATCACGCCCGATCGCGAGACCGGAATCGGCGGCTGGACGGACGAGCAGATCATCACGGCGACCCGCCTCGGGCTTCGGCCCAACGGCGAGCGTCTGATCCCGGTGCACCCGTACACGACCTTCAACGGCATGGCGGCCGATGATCTGAAGGCGCTCGTCGCGTTCATTCGCTCGGTGCCGCCGGTGAAGCGGGCCAACCAGCCCAAGAAGATCTCGGTGCCGATGTTCGAGAGCGTGTTCCTGCCCGCGTGGCTCGCGGCGTTCGCTCCCAGGGAGAATCCGCCGACGTCGGTGCCGTCCTCCGGGGTCGCCAGGGGCGAGTATCTGGTGCGTGCGGTCGGTCACTGCGGGGAATGCCACACGCCCCGCACGATCACGATGGCCACCGACAACTCGCGCTTCCTCGCCGGCAATCCCAAGGGCCCCGAGGACTCCGAGGTCCCCAACATCACGCCCGACAAGACGACGGGCTTGCAGTGGTCCGAAGAGGAGATCGCCGACTATCTCGGCACGGGCAACAAACCCGACGGCGACGTCGCCGGCGGGCTCATGGGCGAGGTCATCGAGGGAACACTGGCCGGTTACAAGGACCTGACCAAAGCCGACCGGCTGGCGATCGCCAAGTACCTCAAGACCCTTCCGCCGATCAAGAACAAGATCGGCAAGTGAGCACAGTGCATTTCACGATAGCCGGGTCGAGCGACGATCCGGCGCAACCAGTCAAGGAGGAGGGGACATGGAGCTCCGACTCGTGAGGACCGGTATGATCCTCGCCAGCCTCGTCGCGCTGGCCGCAGTCGGCTGCGCGACCGCCCCGAAGACCCCCATGATGGGGACCGGAGATCCGGTGGCCGACCGCCAGCGGCTCATGAAGAACGTCGGCGCCAACTGGGCGGACATCCAGGCCAAGGTCAAGGCGGGCGCGCCGGAGACCGTGGCCGTCAACGCCGAAGCCCTCTCGCTCCACGCTCAGCGAATTCCCACGCTCTTCCCCGAGGGCTCGCTGACCGACAAGTCCAAGGCCAAGCCCGAGATCTGGCAGAAGTGGCCCGAGTTCGCGGCCGCCGCAAAGAATCTCGAGAACCGCTCCGCGACCCTGCGCGATCAGGCGGTCGCGAAGGACGGCGCGGCGGTGACGACGACCGTCGCCACCTTCGGCCGGGAAGCGTGCGGTACCTGCCACACGCCCTTCCGCGTTCCGCCGCCCCAGCAGCAGCCGGCGCAGCCGCGGTCCTAATTCCAGAGGCAGTGCGCGCCGCGGCTGTCGCGGGGCTGGGGCCTCTCCGGCCGGGGCGCGCCTAGAGATCGAGGAGGCGAGATGAAGCTCACACAGGCGAAGACCAGGGTTGTTCTCGGTAGTTTCGTTGCGCTGGCGATGGCCAGCTCGGCGACCGGCCAGTCCACGACAAAATTGTGGACCAGCGACGTCGTCGCCGATCGCCAGCGGCTCATGAAGCTCAACGGCGCGAGCTGGGCGGACGCTCAGGCGAAGCTGAAGGCCGGCAACGCCGAGGCGGTCGCCGTGAACGCGGAGACGATGGCACTCATCGCCACCCAGATCCTTCCGCTCTTTCCCGAAGGCTCACTGACCGACAAGTCCAAGGCGAAGCCCGAGATCTGGCAGAAGTGGCCCGAGTTCGAGGCGGCGTCGAAGAACTACGTGATGCAGGCCGAGAAGCTGCGCGATGCGGCGCGCAGCAAGGACCTGGCCGCCACAGAAGCGGTCGCGAAGGACTTCGGCCGCCAGGCGTGCGGCGCCTGCCACACGCCGTTCCGCGTCCCGCCGCCCCAGCAGGCGCCGGCGCCGCCAGCGCAGCAGCCGACGCGTTAACGACCGTCCTCTTCAGTGGTCCGGGGAGGGCGCTGCCCGCCGCGCCCTCCCCGTGTCTGGTGTCGCCTTGTGCTAAGGTTGAGTCGCTCATGACCTCGTCGGTTCCTTTCCGCGACACCTTCTGGAACGTCCCCGGCTGGGCTCAGGTCGCGCTCTACGTCGGCGGAGCGCTGGCGATCGCCATCTTCGCGTATGGAATATGGCAGCGGGTAAGTCTCTGGCGGCGTGGGCTCCCCGAGGACCGCCTGGATCGAATCCCGCAGCGCATCGGCCTGGTCCTGACTCACGCCCTCGGCCAGGTGCGCACGCTCACGCAGGCCTATCCCGGCGTCATGCACGCGATCATGTTCTGGGGCTTCCTCGCGCTGTTCATGGGCACCGTGTTGGCCACGCTCGACTGGGACGTCACGCTCCCCCTGTTCGGCTACAAGCTCCTGAAAGGGCCGTTCTACCTCTTCTACGAGACCGTGCTCGACATGTTCGGGCTCTTCTTCGTGATCGGACTCGGCATGGCGGTCTGGCGGCGGTTCGTCCAGCGGCCGGCGCGCGTCGATGCGACCGCGCGCTTCGCGTGGGTGCTGGCGCTCCTGTTCGTGATCAACGTGAGCGGGTTCATCATGGAGGCCTGCCGGCTCGCGGTGGTCGAGCCCTGGTGGGCGCCGTGGTCGCCGGTCGGCTGGGCACTCGGCCGCGGCTTCGTGGCGCTCGGACTGACACCGGATGCGCTGCGCGGGCTCCACGTGGCGACCTGGGTCTTCCACGCGGTGGTCGCGCTCGCCTTCATCGCGGTCATTCCGTTCTCGTACTTCGTCCACCTCCTGACGACGCCCCTCAACATCTTCTTCTCGAAGCTCGGACCACGCGGCGCGATCGCGCCGATCAAGAACATCGAGGAGGCGGAATCGCTCGGGATCTCGAAGCTCGAGGAGTTCTCGTGGAAGCGGCGGCTCGACTTCGACGCCTGCGTCGAGTGCGGCCGCTGTCAGGCGGCGTGCCCCGCCTACATGTCGGGCACGGCGCTCTCGCCCAAGCAGATCATCGTGAAGCTCAAGCGTCACATGCACGGGGCCCTGCCGGGTCCGATCCACGGCGAGCTGATCAAGGCCGACGAGCTCTGGGCCTGCACGACCTGCATGGCCTGCGTGGAAGAGTGTCCGGCCTTCATCGACATCGTCGACACGATCATTGACCTCCGGCGCTATCTGACCCTCTCGGAGGGCGCCTTGCCCTCGACGGCGCCCCAGTCGCTCCAGAACATGCAGCGGGCTGGAAACCCGTGGGGGCTGCCGGCGGGGGAACGCCTGGCGTGGGCCCAGGGCCTGGAGGTCCCGCTGATGGAGCCGGGCCGCGAGGTCGAGTACCTCTACTGGGTCGGCTGCTCGGCGTCGTACGACCGGCGCAATCAGGCGATCGCCCGCTCGGTCGTGAAGATCCTCAAGAGCGCCGGCGTGAGCTTCGGGGTGATGCAGGAAGAGCGCTGTCACGCCGAGGTCGGCCGACGCCTGGGCGAGGAGTATCTCTACCAGACCGTCGCGCAGGAGAACGTCGAGGCGGTGAAGCAGTACAAATTCCGCAAGGTGATCACGCACTGCCCGCACTGCTTCAACACGATCAAGAACGAGTTCCCGCAGTTCGGCGGGACCTACGAGGTGCTGCATCATTCGCAGGCCATCGAGCAGCTGATCGCCGACGGACGCATCAAACCGCGAAAGCCGCTCGACGCTACCCTGGCATTCCACGACTCGTGCTATCTCGGGCGCTACAACGGCCTCACCGAGGCGCCGCGCAACGTCGCCAAGTCCGTCCCGGGATTGAGAGTCGTCGAGCTGCCGCGCAATCGCGAGCGCGGCCTCTGCTGCGGCGGCGGCGGCGGTCACATGTGGATGGAAGTGAAGGCCGAGAAGCGCGTGAACCTGATTCGCGTCGAGGAAGCGCTCGAGGCCAAGGTCGACATGGTGGGCACGGCCTGCCCTTTCTGCCTGGCCATGATCGACCTCGGCCGCAAGGTGAA
>QHSQ01000075.1 GCA_003221615.1 Candidatus Rokuibacteriota bacterium
CATCGCGGTGCCGATCGACGCCGATCCCGACGCGATCCGTCGTCTGGGAGACGACCCGCGCGTCCTCTTTCCGGTGGTCACCGAAGGCGCCGAGACGATCGTGGCCGCCTATCGGCTCTTCGCGGTGGCGCCTCACGTCGAGCTCCTCATCGATCGCCAGGGCTACGTCCGCGCCATCACGCGCAGCAGCGGCGAGGCGATGGACCTGGACACGCTGGTCGCCCAGGTCCAGCAGCTCAACGACGAGAAGACCGCGGGCGAAGCTCCGCCGGAGGAGCACGTGCACTGATGCGGGCCTGGAAGGCCGTGCTCCTGATCAACGTGGCGCTCGTCGTCGGCGTGGGTTGGGGCTACGCCTTCTGGGGCCTGCGCATCGGGCGGCTCGAGCGCCAGCTGGCCGAGGCGAAGGCCGCCGCCGAGAGCGGCATCGAGCGCCAGTGGACGGTCGACGGGGTCGTGCGCGCCATCTTCCCGGAGCTCGGCGTGCTCGTGCTCACGCACGGCGAGATTCCGGGCTTCATGCCCGCGATGACCATGGGTTTTCGCGTCGCGTCCCCGAAGATTCAGGAGGCCGTTTCCGTGGGAGACGCGGTACGATTTACGTTGCGGGGAGTACCACCGAACGTGGCGGTGACCACGATCGAGAAGATCAAGTGAGAGGCTCGCTGTGGTGAAATGTCTGAGTCTCTCGCTCCTGACCGCCACGACGCTCTGCATTGCCGCGCCGGCGGTGGGGGCCACGCTCTATGTCACCAACACCAAGTCCGAGTCGGCCTCGATCATCGACACCGATACCCTCGAGGTCGTGGGCACGGTTCAGCTCGGCCAGGGCAAGCCCAACCGGATCGTGTTTCATCCCGACGGCAAGACGGCGTGGGTCGTCTACGACAAGAGCCACGATCTGGGGCTGATCGACGCCGAGTCGGGGAAGCTGGTCCGCCGCGTGAAGATCGGGGGCAACCCGTACAACCTCGCGTTCACCCCCGACGGCCGCTATCTCCTCGTCCTCGACTGGTCCAGCGACACGAGCAACGACGAGGTGATCTTCTACGACCTCAAGGAGCAGAAGGTCGACGGCCGGGTCGAGGTCTCCACGTGGCCGGCTCACGCGATCTTCTCCCGCGACGGCAAGACGCTCTACGCCGCCGCCGGCGAGAACAAGGTGGTCGTGAAGATCGACACGGCCACGAACAAGACCGTCGGCGAGATCCCGCTGCCCGGGATCGTCCACGAGGCCACGCTCACGCTCGATGGCAAGTACCTCTACACAACCCTTCGGAAGGCCAACAAGATCGCCGTGGTGAGCACGGCCGACGACAAGGTCGTCAAGGTGATCCCACAGAAGGGCTATCCTGACCTCGTCACGATGGAGCCGACGGGCCGCTACGCCCTCGTCACCAACCGCTACGCCGACCTGGTCAGCGTGATCGACCTCTCGACGCACGCTCAGGTGCGGACGATCCCGGTCGGCAAGGCGCCCCACGGGATGGCCCTCCGGCCACGCTAGGTGAGAAGGCGGCTCATCCCGGCCGGGCTGGCCGCCCTGGCGTTCTGGCCGGCCGTCGCTCTCGCCCACGCGGTTCTCGTGAAGTCGGTCCCGGCTCAGCGGGCCGCTCTGGTCGAGCCTCCGCCGCGGGTCGAGCTCTGGTTCAATGAGCGCCTCGAGCCGGCGTACTCGAAGGCCTCGGTGACGAACGAAGCCGGTGCCCAGGTCGATCGTCGCGACGTTGCGGTGTCGACCGAGGATCCGCGCCGACTCTCGCTCTCGCTGCCGCCCCTCGCGCCTGGCCGCTACACCGTGAGCTTTCGCGTCCTCTCGGTCGACGGCCACGTGGTCGAGTCGCGTCTCACCTTCACGGTGAAGGATCGGCGATGACTTGCAATCCAACGCCGATCGTGGTGTTGTAGCCGCCATGTCTAAGCGCCGCGTTTTCCTGCTTCTGCTGGGAGTCGTGGCGTTTCTGCTCGCCGGCGCGAGCATGCCTCACACGCATGCCGGCGCAGGGCTCGGGCTCTGGAACGCCGACCACGATTTGAGCTTGATGGCGGCGTTCGGCACTCACGCCTGCCAGCTCGACGCGATGCCGGTCCTCGGGCTCGCGCTCGCGCTTACCGCGACGATCGCGCTCGCCCCAGTGCGGGCCGCCAGCGCTCCGCTCAGCCTCTCCGACTCTCGCGCTCCGCCGCGCTTCTGACGCTCCTCCACTCGTCCGTCTAGCTTCCGTCTCGAGCTTCGAGCTCGGCCGCGACCCTTGTCGCGGGAACGGTCGACGAACCACCACATCGGAGGACTGGATGCGCACACTGGTCTTGATCTTCATAGTGTTGTGCTCGGCGTTGACGCCGGCGGTTGCGGCCGCGCAGGACCCCGCCGCGCTCAGGAGGGAAATCGAGCAGCTCCAGCGGCAATTGCAGTCGGTGACCGAGCGCCTGCAGCGGCTCGAGGCCCAACCGCCGGCCCCGGCGGCGCCCGCACCGGGTGCACCGGCCCCCACGGCTACCGCGCCATCGACCGCGCCGCCGTCGGCGGTCGACCTCATGCGCCCCCGCCAGCCCTTCGCCCTGTACCAGCAGCGCGGCTCAGGTCATTCTTTCCGCGTGAGGTCGAGCTCTCGCTCTTCGGCCAGATCGATCCGTACGCTTCCGCGGTCGTCAGAATCGAAGCGGGGGAAGAAGCACCCGGGCAGGAGACCGGCGTTCACCTGGCTGAAGCCTACCTCACACTTCTCACGCTGCCGTTCGGCACCCAGGCGCGACTCGGCCAGATGCGCAACCGGTTCGGGTGGTCCAACGAGGTCCACGAGCACGATTTGCCCTGGGTCGATCGGCCGAACGTCATGCGCAATTTCCTGGGCGGCGAAGGGCTGCAGGAAAAGGGCGTCGAGCTGACGCTCGTCCCCGACCTGCCGTTCTACATCGAGGCGCTCGCCGGCATCTTCAATGGCGACAACGAGACCGCGTTCGGCCGCGGCACCCTGCAGCACCCGCTCGCCACCGGCCGGCTCCGGACGTTCCTCGAGCTCGGTGACGAGCACGCGATCCAGCTGGGCATGTCGGTCGCGAGCGGCCAGACGGGCGACCGGAACCGCTCGACGATCCTGGGCTGGGAGTGGCGCTACAAATATCGTCCGGACGGCTGGCTGCATCCGCTGATCACGCTCACGGGCGAGGCGCTCTACTCGCTGCGCAAGGCCGACGTCGGCGTCGACCTCGACGGGGACGGCTCGATCGACCAGGTCGACAAGCGTCAGCGCAATCACTGGGGCTGGTATACCGGCCTCGAGGTGCAGCCCTTCCGCCGCTGGGCCGGCGGGGTTCGCTACGACTGGTCGCAGTACCCGATCAATCCGGGGTGGGAGTGGGCGATCGAGCCGTACGTTTCGTTCTGGCCGTCGGAGTTTCTCCGCTTCCGCCTGGCCTACAAGCACACCGACCGCAGCCCGCAAACTCGCGACGCGTTCAACCTGAACGACTCGAGCGCCCGGAAGGTCGACGAGCTCCTCTTCCAGGCTTCCTTCATCCTCGGCGCCCACCCGGCGCATCCTTTCTAGGAGGCGACGACTCATGCGACGCACACTCGTGATGGTCACGGCAGTCCTGGGCCTGCTGAGTCTGTCTCTGACCGGCGCGCACGCCGATCGCAAGCTCCGGGTCGTCGCCACGATCCCGGACCTCAAGTCGCTCACCGAGGCGGTGGGCGGCGATCTCGTCGAGGTCGACACGCTCACGCGCGGGACGCAGAACTTCCACGAAGCCGAGGTGCGGCCGAGCATGATGCTGAAGCTCCGCCGAGCCGACGCCCTGATCGAGAATGGGCTCGAGCTCGACACGTGGGCGGACGTGGCGGTTACCGGCGCGAACAACCCCGGCATCATCCGCGGGTCTCCCGGCCGGATCGAGATCTCGCGCGGCATCCAGCTGCTCGAGGTGCCGACGACGCGGGTCGACCGGTCGATGGGAGACGTCCATCCGCTCGGGAACCCGCACTTCTCCCTCGACCCGGGGCTCGCGCCCATCATCACGCAGAACATCGTCGACGGGCTCTCGCGTCTGGCTCCGGACAACCGTCCCGCGTTCGAGAAAAACCGCCAGGCGTTCCTGCAGAAGCTCGATGGAGAGATGGAACGCTGGACCAAGCAGATGGAGCCGGTGCGCGGCGGCAAGGTCGTCGTCTACCATCCGGACTTCATCTATTTCCTCACCCGCTTCGGTCTGGTCCAGGTCGGCATGCTCGAGGACCGTCCGGGCATTCCGCCCTCGCCGCAGCACCTCGTCCAGATAATCCGTCAGATGAAGGCCGAGCAGGTTAAGGTGATCCTCGTGGAGCCCTGGAACGATCTCAAGCTCGCCGAGCGTGTCGCCGCCGAGGCCGGCGGCGGCGCCAAGGCGCTCGTCATGGCCAATTCGGTCGGTGCGGTCAAGGGCGCCGACAACTACATCGCGGCGATCGACTACAACGTCAAGACGCTCGCGCAGGTACTCAAATGAGATGATCGCTGAGCTCTTTGCGATCCTGTGGGCACCATTCCTCATGTGCCTGGTGCTGACGGGCATCCACGCGTACCTCGGGGTCCACGTGCTCTCGCGCGAGGTCGTCTTCGTCGACATCGCCCTCGCGCAGATCGCCGCCCTGGGCGCGACAGCGGCGTTCCTGCTCGGATACGAGACCTACACCTGGGAGTCGTACGCCTTCGGGCTCTCGGCCACCCTGGTCGGCGCGCTCGTCCTCGCGTTGACGCGAAGCCGGCGCCGTCACGTCTCCCAGGAGGCGGTGATCGGCGTCGTCTACGCGGTCTCGTCGGCGGGGGCCGTGCTGCTCGCCGATCGGGCCGCGCATGGGGCCGAACAGGTGCGGACCATGCTCGTCGGCAACCTTCTGGCGGTGCAGAGCCCGGAGGTCGCGAAGGTCGCGATCCTCTATGCGTCGATCGGCGTCTTCCACTGGCTGTGCCGACGCCCGTTCTTCTTGATCTCGAGCGATCCGGCGGCCGCATTCCGGGAAGGCTGGCGGGTTCGGCTGTGGGACTTCCTCTTCTATGCCTCGTTCGGTGTTGTCGTCACCAGCTCCGTCCGGATCGCGGGCGTACTGCTCGTGTTCTCGTACCTGATCGTCCCGGCGCTCGCCGGCATCATGCTCGGCCGAACGGTGGCTCAGAAGCTCCTCATCGGCTGGGGATTCGGTACCCTGGTCAGCGTCATCGGCATGGTCGCCTCGGCGAGCCTGGACCTTCCGACCGGAGCCACGGTGGTCTGCGCATTCGGGCTCACGCTGATCGCGCTCTGGATCGCCTTTCAGACGGTGAAGCCACACGCAGGTCGCCTCACGCCGTCCGCGTGATCCGACGACTCGCGCGCGCCAGCGTCCTCCTCGCGACACTTCTTGCCGGCTGCGCTGGCTCGCCCCCTAGAGCCGTCGATGCCGTCCCTGATTTCGCGGGGACCTGGCGCGGCCGGATGTCCGGGCCCCTGGGGAATGCGCCGCTCATCCTGACGATCGCCGAAGACGGCTCATTTCAAGGGCTCCTGTACGTCGAGCCGAAGTACAAGGAGATCAGGGGCACGATCAGCGTGATCCGCCCGGGCACCATGCGGTACGAAGGCACCGACGGCAACGGTCGGGTCACCCTCCGCGAGGAAAACGGCAAGCGCGTGCTCCGCTTCGTTCGCGACGGCGGCGGTGGTGGTGCCGAGCTCACGCCGACGAAGTAACGCTCGCGCGGTCCTCTGCGTCAGTGCCGCCTGCTTCCTCGCGCTGGCGCTGGCCGTGATCGTCTTCCACCCGGTCCCCGGCGACGCCACAGCTCGGACCGGCCTGGTCGGTCTTGGGTCGCCCGGTGTCCTCCAGATCATGCGAGTGATCAATCATCTCGGAAGCTGGCGGCTGCTACTGCCCGCGACGCTCATGCTTCTCATCGCGTTTCCGCGAGCACGAGCGCGCTGGTGGATCTGGATCGGGCTGATGCTCGCCGCGCCGGCCGCCGAGGGGTTGTTGAAGCTCCTCATCGATCGGGCGCGTCCAGAGGAGGCCTCGATGGGGTTCCCCAGCGGACACGCCACCGCGGCGGCGGCGTTCTTTGGCGCGCTGATGTATCTCGCCGCGTCGCTACCGCCGCCGGCCCGCATCGTCGTGCAGGCCGGTAGCGTCCTGTTGATCCTGCTGGTCGCTCTGGCCCGCGTGATCTTGCGCGCCCATTGGCCGGTCGACGCGCTGGCCGGAATCGCGCTCGGCTCCGCGTTCGCGTCCATCGCCGCCCTGCTGGACGGGCTCGGAGCGCCCTCCGAGTCGGCCACCTGAGACACGTTCCCTCGACACTTCAGCGCAGGGCCCGAGAGAGCTCGTTGACGTTGTAGTCGATGGCGCCGATGTAGGAATCGGCGCCCTTGACGCCGCCGACCATCGACGCGAGGACGATGGCCTTCGCGCCGGCCTCCTGGGCCACCCGCTCGGCCAGTTTCCGGTCGTTCCAGGGCTCGACGATGATGACCTTGATCCGCTCCGCCTTCATCTGCTGGATGACGCGGACGAGATGCCCCGGCGAGGCGGGGATGCCCGGTCGGTCTTCCAGGGTCGCGGCCTGCACGAGGCCGAAGCGGCTGAGGAAGTAGATCCACTGCGGATGATAGACGACGACCTTCGCTCCCCGGAACGGCTCGAGGGTCTTCGTCCATCGCGTCATCGCCTCGTTCAGCTGATCGAGGAATGCCTGCCGGTTGCGCTCGAACGTGGGTCGGCCGTCGGCGGCCAGGCGTGAGAACCCCTCGAGAATGTTCTGCGTAATCGTGGGGGCGAACCCGGGGTCGAGCGAGTAGTGGGGGTTCCCGAGCGGATGCACGTCGCCCATCGAGCGGTCAACCCTCACGGCCGGCACTTCGAGGATCGGCAACCCCCGGGAAATGTCGATGCGCCCCGCAGAGCCCCGCACGATGTTCGGATTGTTCGCGCCGGTCACCGCGACGTCGGCCCATGCATCAAGCTCGAGGCCGTTTTCGACGAGCACGTCTGCCCGGCGCAACTTCAACATCATCGTCGGTCGGACTTCCGCTTCGTGGGCGTTCTGCGTCCCGCGCGTGAGGGTCTCGACATCCGCCAGGTCGCCGCCGACCGCCTGGGCGAGCGCCGTGAGGTCGGGGATCGTCGTCACCACACGAAGCTTCCTCTCCGCGCCTCCGGCCATCGAAGCGACAACCACCAGGGCGACGGCAAGCGTGAGACAAAGAGTTTTGGTCCAGTGCATATCTGAATCTCCACTCCCTCGAGCGATCAACGCGTGAGGGACGCGACGTGAGAGGCATGTCGCCGATCGACCGACAGACTGGTTCAATCGGTGACAGGGAACGGCGCGCGCGAGCGGGCGTGGAGGTCTAAATCAGGAGCGAAGCGTGCAGCAGAAAGAGCGGAGGTCCCCTTCGTGTCTTGACGGCCGGAAGCTGGCGAATCGCCGCGGTTGCCACCCGGAGCGGCTCGACCGCCGGCCGTTCGGCGATGCTCATGTCGGCGGGCGTCGGAGCAAGGATCGTCCCAGGCGACGACGACGTGGCGATCGCCTGGCATGAGGCTTCGTGAACGGCGTCGTCGGCGTGATCGTGGTGGTCGTGGTCGGCGTGTCGCGCCGGTAGAGCGTGAGAGTGGGCAGGCAGCACGCAGACATGTCCAAGGACGGCGGACACGAGGATGAGGCAGAGGCCCCATGTCCACAGCGAAGGACGAATAGTTTCGTGCCTCACGCGACGACGATACATCGTGGTCTTTTCTGAGTCAAAAACGGCGCGCGGCGCCGTAGTCAGCTGACGAACTGATCTCGGGCGAGCGGCGGCCGGACGTCGGCACCGGAGAAGAGCAACGTCACGATGACCTCGACCGAGGCGTTGCCCCCCAGTCCCTGACAGCCGATCGCCGCGCGCGTGGGCTTGCCACGGTCGCCGAACAGCTCGACGAGAAGGTCCGCCGCCCCGTTGATCACCCGGGGCTGATCGCCGAACCCGGGCGCGGAGTTCACGAAGCCGAGCAGGTGCACGAGCTGCTGGACCCGGTCGAGGTCACTCAGGGCGTACTTCACCGCTGACAGAGTCATGAGCGCCGCGTACCGCGCGGCCTCGTAACCCTGCTGCAGGGTGAGGTCCTTGCCGACGACGCCCGGTAGATAAGGCTGACCGCCCTTCCTCGGCGTGGTGCCCGAGAGATAGAGCAGGTTCTGAACCGGATAGTGCGAAATGTAGTGCGCGCCGGACGAATTCGTCCGGTACAGGTCCTCGAGATTCGGGAGCTCCAGGCCGAGCTTCTCGAGCTTCGCCTCGACGTTCATGAGAGCCTCCCTTACCGGCCGCCGAGCTCGTCGTAGGACATGCGCGCCATGCGGCCGATCAACTGGTAGGCGGCCGCGAAGCCCGGCGTCCCGTCGGCGACCGCGTCCGGCACGCCGACCGTGTAGGCCGTCAGGACGCAGAGCGGCCGCTCTTCCTTGAAGATGATCCCGGCGTCGTTGTAGCAGCGGTGGCCTGTTCCGGTCTTGTGGGCGACCTTGGTGCCGAGCGGCAAGAGCGACGGCAGCCGGGTCTTGAGCTTCTGCCAGGACAGGATGTCGAGGCCGAGACGGCAGAGCGCCGGCGTGCACTCCAGGCGGGCCGCGATCGCCGGGTCGGTCGTCCCCTTCAAGATCAGCTCGAGCAGCAGCCCCTGGTCGTTGGCCGTCGTCGTGGTGACCCGGTCGAGGGTGTTATCGGCTCCGGTCTTCGGTGGAATGCCGTAGCGGTGCACCGTGCCGGTCAGCCCGACCGTCTCGGTGTAGCGCTGGACGTTCGCGAGGCCGACCAGATCGACGACGTGGCCCGTGCAGGTGTTGTCGCTGACGATGATCATCATCACCATCGCGTCGCGGAGCGTGATCCAGAACCCGGGAGTCAGGTGCTGGAAGGTGCCCGAGTCGTTGTCCTGAAACCGCGCGTCGATGGTGACCTTCTGGTCCAGGGCAAGCTTGCCGGCGTGGACGGCCGCCAGCGCGGCCATCATGATCGAGATCTTGCGCGTGCTCGCCGAGGGCACCGCGACGTCACCGCGCCGGTTGGCGGTGGCGCCACTGGCCAAATCTCGTAGATACCAGCTCACCTCGAACTCGGCGCTGTCGCTCAGCTCGTTGAGGCGCTTCACGAGGTCACGCATCGGTGGGCTCCTTTCTTCAGGCTCGCACCATACCACGACCCTCGGCTTGACTGTCGCGCGCGCCCACGGGAGAGTACGCGGGATGGCGCCGATCCAGCTCATCCACGACGCGACGATCGTCACGGCGGACGACGCGGGGTCGATCCTGTACGACGCGGCGATCGCCGTGAGCGACGGCCGGATCACCGCGCTCGGGCCGACCTCCGAGCTTCTCGCGAGGTACCCGGACGCCGAGCGTGTCTACGGCCGCGGGCGGGCGGTGTTTCCCGGCTTCGCCAACACCCACACGCACCTCTCGCGCGTCCTGGCCCGCGGGATCTACGAGGACCTCTCGCCGCCGCACGCGCCGCCGTTCACCGGCGGCCTGGCGCCCCTGCCGCTGCCCGCGCTGACCGCCGACGAGGAGCGCGCCATGGCGCTCCTCGGGGCGCTCGAAGCGATCCGCAGCGGCACGACACTCGTGCTCGAAGAGAGCGCCGGGCTCGATGGCTACGCGGGCGCGCTCGTCGATACGGGCCTGCGCCTGGTCCTCTGCGAGCGGGCCTGGGACCGCGCGAACGCCTCGATCGGCCAACCCGGTCCGTTCCAGGTCGATCCGGCCCTCGCCGACATCGGCCTCACACGCATCGCCGAATTCCACTCGCGCTGGGAGGGCAAAGGAGACGGTCGTGTGCGCGCCGGTCTGGCGGCGTGGGCGCCGGATATGTGCTCGCCCGGTCTTCTCTCCCGCCTCCGCAAGCTCCAGTCCGAGCTCGACGCGATCGCGACGGTGCACCTGAATCAGATCTGGGGCGAGGTGGCCGCCGTCAAGGAGCAGCGCGGCGTCCTGCCGACCGAGTATCTCGCCCAGGCCGGCCTGCTCTCGAAACGACTCGTTGCCGCGCATTGCCGCTGCATGACCGACGAGGAGGAGCGGATCCTGGGGGCGTCGGGCGCCGCTGTCGCCGTCAACCCGGCGATCGCCGCGCGCCGTGGCCTCGCGGCTCGAATCGACGAGCTCGAGCGAGCCGGCTGTCTCGTCACGCTCGGCACGGACAACATGGCCGAGGATATGGTGGAGGTCGTGCGGACCGCCCTCTTCATGGAGCGGGTCAGGCGACAGGACGGACGGCGGCCCACACCGGAGGAAGCGCTGGTCTGGGCGACGCGCAACGGCTACCGCGCGCTCGGCGTCCCCGACGGTGGCTGGCTCGCCCCCGGCAACCGCGCCGATCTGATCCTGGTCGATCTGCGGAAGCCCCATCTCACTCCCGCGCTGAGAGTGGTCTCCTGCTTCGTGCACCAGGGCATGGCCAGCGACGTCGAGGCGGTCATGGTGGACGGCCGATGGATCATGCGCGACGGCCGCGTGCTCACGATGGACGAGACGGCGATCGTCGCCGACGCCGATCGCATCGCCCGCGCCGCGTGGCGAAAGCTCTTCGAGCGCCGGCCCGAGCTGGCTCGCCCGCCCGGCCTCGATATCGGCACGCGGTAAACTAACCAGGGAGCGGAGAACGACACCAATGCGGATCGCGACCTGGAACGTCAATTCGCTGAAGGCACGGCTCGAGAAAGTCGTCTGGTGGCTCGGCCGCGCGAAGCCCGACGTCCTGCTGATGCAGGAGACGAAGCTCTCCGACGCCGACGCGCCCGTCGCGACCTTCAAGGACGCCGGCTACGAGCTCACGCACCACGGCGAAGGTCGCTGGAACGGCGTCGCGATCGCGAGCCGGGTGGGGATCGCCGACGTCATCAGCAACTTCGGCCAGCCCTTGCGCGCCGCGGCGACACCGGACGTGCCGGACGACGAGCCGCTCGCCGAGGCGCGGATGGTCTCGGCGGTGTGCGGAGGCGTCCGCGTCGTGAGCCTCTATGCCCCGAACGGGCGCACGCTCGACTCGCCCTTCTATCAGGCCAAGCTCGTGTGGTACGAGCGGCTCGCGCGATGGCTCGCGGAGACGCGCGATCCAGACGAGGCCATGGCGCTCGGCGGCGACTACAACATCGCCCCGGCGGACGCCGACGTCTGGGATCCCGCCGCCTGCCACGGGGGCACGCACGTCTCCGAGCCCGAGCGCGCCGCCTTCGCCAGGCTCTGCAGCTGGGGCCTGGTCGACATCTATCGTCTGCGCCAGCCCGAGCCCGGTCGCTACACGTGGTGGGACTATCGCGCCGGCAACTTCCACAAGAACTTCGGCATGAGGATCGACCACCTGCTCGTCACCAAGTCGGTCGCCGGGCGGACGGTGTGGGTCGAGATCGATCGCGAAGCGCGCAAGGGCAAGCCCCTGCCCTCGGATCACGCGCCGCTCGTCGCCGATCTCGACGAGCCCGGGCACACCTTCGACGCGGGCTGGAAGGCCGCCGAGGGAAGGATCGCCGCGCGGGGCGTGTAGCCTAGCCGGCGATCACCACTCGAGCGCGTCGGCCATCCGGCGCTTGTGCCAGCGCGGATCGCCGAGGTAGTGGAACAGGGTCCGCGACATCTGCGTGTGGGCCGGCAGCCCGTACTCGATCAGCACTCCCATGCCGGCGTGGACCTCGTGGGCGGCGTTACACGCCTCGAGATAGGCCTCGCTCGCGACGGCCTTGGCCATGTGCACGCTCGCCGTGGCAGGCCGCCCCGTGTCGAGCTTCCAGAGCGCCTCCCACGTCGCCCACCGCGCGCTGTCGAGGTGATTGACGAGCTTGATCACGTGGTCCTGCACGCGCTGGAAGCGTCCGATGGGCACGCCGAACTGCACGCGGCTCTGCGTGTAGGCGACCGACTTGTCGTAGACCGCCTGGCAGCCGCCGACGATGTAGGCGCACAGGAGCGGCAGCGCCCGCTCGAGCGCGCGCGACAGAGCCGTCCACCCCCGCTGAGCCTCGCCGAGCATCGCGCCGGCGGGCACCTGAACGTTGTCGAACGTCACCTCGCACTGCCAGGAGAGAAAGCCCGGCAGCCGGCGCGTCGTGACCCCACGGGCCCTGGCGTCCACGTGAAACAGGCTCACGTCGGTGGGCCCGTCGCCCGTGCGCACCGCGACGATCAAATCGGTGGCCGACGTCGCGTCGCTCACGAAGAGCTTGGTGCCGTTCAGGACGAGGCTGCCGTTGCGCCCCTGGGGCGTCAAGGTGATCCCGCCCGGCCCCCACGAGGTGTTCGGCTCGGTGATCGCCACGGTCAGCACGCGCTCGCCGGTCGCCACTCCCGGAAGAATCCGCCGCCGCTGCTCCTCGGTGCCGCCCTCGAGCACGGTCAGCGCGCCGAGGACCCCGGAGCTGAAGAACGGGCCCGGCAACGGCCCGCGGCCGAGCTCCTCGTACAGCACCGCGGCGTCGCTCAGGCTGTCGCCGCTGCCGCCGTATTCGGCCGGCAGCACGATCCCGAGCCAGCCCAGGCGCGCGGCCTTCGCCCACAGATCCGGGTCCAGCGACGATTCGGCCTTCTGCAGACCCACGACCACGTCGACCGGCGCCTCGCGCTCCATGAAGGTGCGCGCGGTGGTACGGAGCATCTCCTGGCCTTCGGTCAGCGCGAGATCCATGGCTCACTCCGCTCCGTGAACCGTGCCGGCCTTCTCGCGGGTCGACCGGCCGATGCCGATGCGACGGGCCATCTGCACGCGCTGGATGTCGGTCGTGCCGCCGGGATGGACGGAGACGATCCCGTTGCGCTGCTGGGTCTCGAGGAAGCCGGCGGCCGAGCCCCACGCGGGATCGGTCGTGAGCGCGGCGGGACCGATCGCTTCCAGGATCGCGCCGGTCATCCAGAGCCCGGTGGTCTTCCGGTAGTACGAGAGCTGCGGCCCCTCGTACGACTTCGGCTTGCGTGCGTACGTGAGGTAGAAGTTGCGCAGGCCGAAGAGCCGCTGGACCTCGGTCTTGATGTAGATGTCGGCCAGGCTGTCGCGCACGTCCTGCTGCTGGCTGAGCGGCACGCCGTCGCGCTTGGTCTCCTGGCAGTAGCGCAAGAGACGGTCCCAGACTCGGTTGCGGCCGATGCGCCCGCCGCCGCCGTGCTCGAGCTCGAGGTGCGTCGTGGCGACCGTCCAGCCCTTGTTCTCGCCGCCGACCAGCGCGAACGCCGGCACGCGCACGTCGTCGAAGAACACCGTCTGCTTGACGCCGCTGTCGGTTCCGCCCTCGCCGCCGGTGCCCATCAGCTCCATCGGCTGCATGCTGATCCCCGGCAGGTTGGCGTCGATCATGAACCACGAGAGGTTCTCGTGCCGCTTGCCCTTCGGGTCGGTGCAGACGATCATCCAGATGCGGTCCGTGCCGTTGTCGCTGCCGACGAAGATCTTCTGGCCCTTGATCACATACTCGTCGCCGTCGCGCACGGCCGTCGTCATGCGCACGCCGGCCAGGTCAGACCCGGCTCCGGGCTCGGTCAGGAGCTGCCAGGTACGCACCTCACCGCGATAAATCGGTGGCAAGAAGACCTGACGCTGCTCCTCCGTGCCCCACACGAGGATCGACGCCGAGCCGAGTCGCCCGCCGCTGTCGTAATAGGGCGGCAGCGAGAGGTCGAGGCGGTCGACCTCCTCTTCGAGGATGATCGCGTGGTCGACGTCGAGCCCGCCGCCGCCGTATTTCGCCGGCGCAGTCGGATGGAGCCAGCCCTTCGCGCCGAGCTTCTTGCCGAGATCACGCAGCTCAAGATAGCGCCGATAGTGGTCCTCGGCGGAGGTCGGCGTGCGCGCCACGGAAGCCGGCACGTTCGCCTCGAGCCACGCGCGGACTTCGCGCCGGAACCGCTGCTGCTCTTCGGTGTACGTGACCTCGAAATCCATATCCTCTCCTCTGATCCGGCGGGCTAGCCGACCTCGCCGCGGATCTTCGTGTGGAGCGCGCCGAGCACGTCGATCATCGCGGCGACGGAGCGCGCGCCGGCCTGGAAGATCGCGGTCGCGTTCAGGGCGACCCACTGAAAGCCCATCGCCTTGAGCTCGACCACGCGCGCCACGACGCGCTCGTGCTCGAGGTAGAACTTCTTGCCCGCGGCGTCGCGCGGCGGCGAGGCGACCATCGCCTGCAGCCCGATCGACGCCGGATCGCGTCCGGCCGCCTCGGCGTGACGCCGGATCGTCGCGATGGCGGCCCGCGCGCTCTCCGCGTCGGCGAGCTGGTTACCGAGCCACCCGTCGCCGAGCTCGCCCACCCGGCGTAGCGCGCGCTCCGAGCGGCCCCCGATCCAGATCGGGAGCCGGCTTCCCTGCGGGGGCTTGGGCTCCATGCCGATCGCCGTGATCTGGTAGTGCCGGCCCTTGAAGTCGATCTGCGCGTCGCTCCAGCACGTGCGCAGGAGCCGGATCGCCTCGTCCATCCGCGTCCCACGGGTGTGGAAATCCTCGCCGAGCGCCTCGTATTCGGACTCCTGCCAGCCGACGCCGACACCCAGCCGCACGCGACCGCCCGAGAGCGTGTCGAGCGTGCTCACCTGCTTGGCGACCAGGGTCGGATGGCGCTGCGGCAGCACGAGCACCTCGGTGCCGAGCGTCACGCGCGAGGTGACGGCCGCCATGTACGAAAGCACCATCAGCGCCTCGAGAATCGGCATCTGCGCCGGATACGGGCCGGGCGGCCGCCCTTGCATCGGGTAGCCCATGACCACATGGTCGAACATGTCGATGTGGTCGTAGCCGATCTGCTCGATGGCCTGAGCCAGCCGCATCACGCCCGGCGGCCCTTCGCGATACGAGACGCTCGGGAACTCGACGGTGAGCTTCATCGGTCTCCTCTCGGCTCGGTCAATATATGCCCAGATGCTGGCGCAGGTCGAGGCCGCGCTGAGTGAGCTCGGCCGCCGCCCCCTCGACGACGACGTGCCCGCTGTTGAGGACGACGATGTCGTCGGCGACGTCGAAGACGAGCTTGGCGTTCTGCTCCACGAGCACGATGGAGAGCCCCTGGGCCTTGAGCCGGCGGATCGTCGACATGACCTCGGCGACGATCTGTGGCGCGAGGCCTTCCGACGGTTCGTCCATCAGGAGCACGCGCGGGTTCGACATCAGCGCGCGCCCGATTGCGAGCATTTGCTGCTCGCCGCCCGAGAGCGAGCCGGCGATCTGCTTGCCCCTCTCGCGCAATCGCGGGAAGAGATCGGAGACCGATTCGAGCGTCCACAGCATCGGCAGGTCGCCGTGGGGCCGGCGCCCGGCCACCGCGAGGTTCTCGCGCACGGTGAGACTCCGGAAGACGCGCCGCCCTTGGGGCACCAGCGCCACGCCGAGCGCCGCGATGGCCTCGGGCGCGCGCCCGGTGACAGCTCGACCGTAGACGGTGACGGCGCCGCGTCGGGGCGGCAGCAGGCCGACCGTCACGTTCATCGAGGTCGATTTGCCGGCGCCGTTGCGTCCGAGCAGCCCGAGCAGACGCCCTTCACCGAGACGGAAGGACACGCGGTGCAGCACGTGGCTGTCGCCGTAGAAGGCGTCGATCTCGTCGAGCGCGAGCGCGGCCGTCGCCAAGGCGCCCACTATACAGCGTAGCCCCCATTCAGTGACTTTCTGATGGCAACTCGCGGGCTTCTCCGGATTGCCACCGAGCGCTGGACGACGAGGATGAAAGCTCACAGCAGCGGGGAGGCTCTTGCAAACGTGGATCGTTCACTCGCTCGGCGCCGTTCTTCTCATCGTCGTCGTGACGCTCGGGCTCTGGCTGTTCTCCTGGTGGGAACGGCGCACGCCCCGTCGGTAGAGTCGAGCGCGGCGTGCTGATCTTCGTGGTCGCTCGCAGCCGTCTGGATCGATACGAGGAGCTGCGCCGGCACTTCGAAGACTGGCGCGACGTACGGATCGTGCTGGATCGCCGCGAAGGGGAGCGGCGCGCTCCCTATAGCGGGTTTGCCGGGACCGACCGGCGCCGCGTGGAGCGGCGCCAGCCTCTGCTCGGGTTGCGAACGATCGGGTGGGCGGTGGTCGAGCCCCCTCGCTAGTCGGCCTCGTACTGGAGCATCCGCTTCATCGCCTTGCGCCGCTTCTTGCGTGCCTGAGCCGACTTGCGCTTCCGCTTCACCGACGGCTTCTCGTAGTGGGCGCGCCGCTTCATTTCCTGAAAGAGGCCGTCCTTCAGCATCTGCTTCTTGAGCTGCTTCAGGGCGGCCTCGATCTGGTTGTCGAAGACCTCGATCTTCACGGCACCCTGAGATGCCGCGTCGACCGATACGACGGGGCCGGAACGGAGTTGTCGACGACGTCCATCACCCTGAGTCTCTTCGATCCCTGTTCGAGGGCGCCCGCAATCGTCCGGAAGCTCTCGCGTGATTCTTCCACGAGCTCACCGGCGTAGTTGACGATCCGCCATCGCCAGAGAGGATCCTGCGGGGTCGAGAACGCCACGACTTGCATGGCGCCTCGCTACCACCGGCTCCGACTGCTCCCACCACCGCGAGCGCCACCGCCCAGGCCCGCGGGCTTGGCGAGCTCGACCTTGAGCGTGCGCCCGTCGAGCTCCTGGCCGTTGAACTTCTTGACGGCCGCCTCGGCCTCCGCGGCCGTGGCCATCTCGACGAATCCAAAGCCGCGTGACCGCCCGGTCTCACGATCCGTCACCACCGCGGCTGATTCGACGGCGCCGGCCTGCGTGAACACCTCGCGCAGTCGCTCGTTGGACGTGGAAAAGGCCAGGCCTCCGATGAACAGTTTCTGAGCCATGCCGCACCTCTGAAGGATCTCCCGCGATTCAGGACACTCCCCGGTACGCGGAAGACGGCGCCAGAGGGTGGTCTGGTAGAGGACGGAACTCCGAATGGAGTCACGCCAAGGCCAGACACCATAGTGTGACACACCTTGCCCATCTTCGCTGCATCTCCTCCGCGGGCGACCAGTGGAGGTAGAATCGTCCCGTGCTCAGCGAGGAGCAAAACAAGGCATTGACCCAGGTCGGCGCGGGCACGCCCATGGGCGAGCTCTTGCGGCGCTACTGGATGCCGATCGCCGCCGTCGCCGAGCTCGACGACCACCCGACCAAGCCCGTGCGCCTCCTGGGCGAAACCCTCGTTCTTTACAAGGACAAGGCCGGCAACTATGGCCTGGTCGATCGCCACTGCCCCCATCGGCGCGCGGATTTGTCGTATGGCTGGGCCGACGATTGCGGGCTGCGCTGCCACTACCACGGCTGGCTCTGGGATCACACCGGTCGGTGCCTGCAGCAGCCGTTCGAGGAGACCGCGCACCCGGAGGCGCGGTTCAAGGACCGCGTGCGCATCAAGGCCTACCCGGTCGAGGCGAAGGCCGGGCTTCTCTGGGCGTATCTCGGGCCGCCGCCGGCGCCGCTCGTGCCGACCTGGGAGCCCTTCACCTGGGCCAACGGCTTCGTGCAGATCGTGTTCTCCGAGGTCCCCTGCAACTGGTTCCAATGCCAGGAAAACTCGATCGATCCGGTGCACTTCGAGTGGCTCCACTCGAACTGGTCGCGCGCACTGAACGGCGCCGACGGCCGCTCGCCGACGCACCTGAAGGTGGGGTTCGAGGAGTTCGAGTACGGCATCACCTACCGGCGCGTCCTCGAGGGCCAGTCCGAGCAGGACGAGCTCTGGACCGTCGGGCGCTGCTGCCTGTGGCCGAACTGCCTCTTCACCGGCGGCCACTTCGAGTGGCGCGTGCCCATCGACGACGGCAACATGCTGAGCGTCGGCTGGTTCTTCGATCGCGTGCCCAACGAGATGGAGCCGTACAAGCAGGACCGCATTCCTTACTGGGTGAGCCCGATCAGGGACGCGCTGACCGACCGCTGGATCACCTCGCACGTCATGAACCAGGACTTCGTCGCCTGGGTCGGTCAGGGCACGGTCGCCGACCGCACGCAGGAGCACCTGGGCGAGAGCGATCGCGGGGTCATCATGATGCGCCGGCGCATCCTCGAGGACGCCGAGCGCGTGGCGCGCGGCGAGGAGCCCAAGGCCGTCATCCGTGATGCGGAGAAGAACCGCTGCCTGCGGCTGCCGATCATCGGGCGCGACTTCTTCGTGAACGGCTCGTCGCGCGTCGAGAGCGAGATCTCGCGCCAGCGTACGCCGGGGCTGCCGCTGCGGAAGGAGTTTCCGTTCCTGACGGGACAGCCGGAAGAAGTCCGGGCGGCGTATCGCCGCGCGATGGGCCTGCCCGAGCCCGGCGTCGACGCCCGCTCACCGGCGGGCTAAGGGGGCGATCATGGCCGAATTGGTCCTGGGCCTCGCGACCTCTCACACGCCGATGCTGACGCTTCCCGCGGAGCTCTGGTCCTCGTACGCAAGGAACGACGAGCGCAACCCCGAGCTCGCCTTTCCCCCGCACGGCCTGGTGATGCCCTACAAGGATGCGCTCGAGTCGATCACGCCCGCAGCGCGCGCCGGATACCGCGGCACGGAGCCCTATCGCGCCCAGGCCGAGGCCTGCCAGCGCGCCCTCGACGAGCTCTCGAGCACGCTTCGCGCCGTGAACCCGGATATCACCGTGATCATCGGCGACGACCAGGACGAGTGGTTCTTCGAGGACAACATGCCGACCTTCTCGGTCTACTGGGGCGAGACGGCGCCGCTGATCCCGCGCACGATGCCGCCGGGCTCGCGGGACGTCGACGTGATCGCCGCCATCCGGCGTGGCTACGGCGACGTGCCGATGGACGTCCCGGTGGCGAGCGGATTCGGCCGTTACCTGATCGAGTACCTGATCGAGCACGACTTCGACGTCGCCCACACGCGCTACGTCAAGCAGCCCTACGGCGGCCGCGTCGCGCGACGCTACCCGACCCGGCAGGGCGAGCTCGATTACGTGCGCGAGACACCGCCCCGCGACCAGGGTCTTCCGCACGCGTTCTCGTTCGTCGTCAAGCGCCTCTTCGACAACAAGCCCGGGACGATCCTGCCGGTGTTCCAGAACACCTGCTACCTGCCGAACCAGCCGACTCCGCGCCGCTCGTTCGCGATCGGCGAAGCGATCGCCTCGGCGGTCGAGGAGTGGAAAAGCGCCGCGTCGGTCGCCGTCATCGCCTCGGGCGGGCTCAGCCACTTCGTGGTGGACGAGGAGATGGACCGCTCGCTGCTGGGCGCGCTGGAGCGCAACGACGCCGCCGCGCTGCGCTCGATCCCCCGCCATCGGCTGCACTCGGCCGGCTCGGAGTCGCTGAACTGGGTGGCGCTCGGCGGCGCCATGCAGCGGGCGCGGCTCAAGATGGAGCTGCTCGACTACGTGCCGGTCTATCGCACGCCGGCCGGAACGGGCGGCGGATGGGCCTTCGCGCGCTGGCGCTGATCTACGCCTTGAACGTCGACGCGACCGTCTGGTGGCCGCCGTTGTCCCCGAACGCCTCCTCGCGATAGAGCCCGAGCGCCGTGAGCACGGGCCGATCCTGGATCGAGAACAGGATCGCCGGGTCGCGCGGCGAAAGATTCGCGTGCTCGTGCAGGGCCCACGACGGCAAGGTGATGATGTCTCCCTGCCCCCACGCGAACCGCACGCCGTCGATGATCGACTCACCCTGGCCCTGCACCACGTAGTACACGGCGCTGCCGGTGTGCCGATGCGCCTTCAGCCGAGCGCCCGGGCGCAGCATCTGGACCCAGCAGCCCATCGTCGGCAGCAGCGCGCCCCCGGTCTGCGGATGTGTGTACTCCAGCGCGATGTCGTCCCATTCGTCGCCGTCGATATCGCGCAGCGCGCCGAGCGACTGATAGGTCTTCTCCCAGGAGTAGAGGAGCAGCGGTGACGACTGCGGCCGCTCCTTCACCCACGTAGGGCTCAGGCTCGCGTTGCCGTGCAGCACCGTGGAGGAGTTCTTCGGCTTGGTCAGCGGATACTGCTCCTTGTCGTAGAACTGGAAGAACATCGCGTTGAGCGCCTGCACCAGGGGCACGTCGAGGCCGTCCATCCAGACGACCGGCTTGCCGGTCGTGTTGCCGTGGTCGTGCCACGCCCAGCTCGGCGTCAGGATGAGATCGCCCGGCTCCATGTAGACGCGCTCGCCGTCGACCGAGGTGTAGCCGCCGGACCCTTCCATAATGAAGCGGATCGCAGTCGGTGTATGGCGATGCGCGCGCGCCACCTCGCCGGGTAGCAGGAGCTGGATGGCGGCGATCATGGTGTTGGTCGTCGCCCACCGCCCATCGAGCCCGGGATTGAAGAGCTGGAGCGCCCGGCGCTCCTCGCCGACCGGCACGGCCTCGCCGGCCTCGCGCACGAGGGACTCGATCAGCGACGCCTTCCACATGTACGGGATGGCCTTCGGCTCGGGGTGGCGCGTCATCTGGCTCGCCAGCTCCCAGAGCCCGTACATGTGAGCGGCGTGCATTTTCTCGTGGAATTCTTTCTCGGCGGCGGTCGCGACTTCGCGCGTCATGCTCCCCTCCCTATCTCGCTGCGGGCACCTTCAGATCGTAGAACCGAAGCGCGTTCTGCCCGAGGATTTTCGCCTTCACGCGCGGCTCGAGATCCTTGCGGTGCAGGAGCTCGTCGACCGTGTGCGGCCACTCGCTGTCCCAGTGCGGATAGTCCGACGCGTAGAGGATGTTGTCCTCGCCGACCCAGCCGACGACGTAGGGGATCGTCTTCTCCTCCGGCTCGCACGAGAAGTAGGCGCGCCCGCACGTCATGTACTCGCTCGGCTTGGCCTTGCAGAGCGGCGCGTCCCACGGGCGCTTCTCGAACTCGCCGTCCATGTGCTCCATGAAGAACGGCACCCAGCCCGCACCCGACTCCATGAACCCGATGCGGAGCCGCTGGAACTTCTCGAAGAGCCCGCCGTAGACGCAGCTGATCACGGAGATCATCTGCTCGGGCGCGTGGGTCCACGTGTGCACCGCCAGGAAGTTGCTGAAGCGGTAGGGATCGCCCGTCTCGCTGCCGGAGGCGTGCAGGCCGACCGGCACTCCCAGGCGCTCGGCTTCCTCATAGATCGGCCAGAAGAACGGCTCGGCGACGTTCCGACCGGGAATGAAGGTCGGGAACATCAGGCCGACCAGGCCCAGCTTCGAGACGGCGCGATCGAGCTCGCGCGCGGCCTGGGTCGGATCGAGATAGGGCACGATGGCCACGCCCTTCAACCGTTGCGGGTCGGCCTTGCACCAGTCGGCCATGAAATCGTTGTAGGCGCGGCAGAGCGCGGCCTGATAGTCGACCTCGCGGATCTCACCGATCCTCAGCGCCGAGGTGGGATAGAGGAAGGCGAGGTCGATGCCCTCCTGCCCCAGATCGGCCAGCATCTCCTGCGGCGTGTCGGGGTCGCGCCCCATGTCGCCGTTGGGCGCCTGCCGCCGGTCCCACTGGGCGCCGGGGAAGAAGGCGATACGCCGGCGGTATTGCTCCGGCAGGTACTTCTGGTAGCAGCGGTGCGGGAAGTCCATGACGTGCCCGTCGCCGTCCACGATGAAGATGCCGTCGCGCATGACGTCCTCCCTCCGGCCCTTGCCCCGGCGCCGCCGCCGGAACACCTGAGGATAATACTGGAAATCCGTCTGGGACAGGCGGCCACGCCCGTGCCACCGATCGGACAAGAAATGGCTAGCCGGCGGCGCAGCCCCGAGGGCCGCGAGCGACAACCCCGCGATTCTTCGATCTCAGCAGAGGGCATTGCGCTTGCTTTGATTCGCCTCATGACTACTCGCCTCCGCCAGACTGCTGCCGCTGCCGTCTTGAACCGTCTGTGGTCCCTGGTGCCCTCCGGCGGATCCCTTCCCGAAGGCGTGTGGCGGGCGCGACATCGCTTCCTGGTAGGGCTCACGTTCTTTCACGTCGTGATCATCGCCCTGGCCGGGCCGGTTCTCGGAAAGAAAGTGGAGCTCTCCTTCCGAGCGCTCTTCGACGACGGCAGCGCGCTGCACGTCATGGGCGAGGCGCTCGTGGTCGCGCTGTTCGGAACGCTGGCGTGCTGGCGGCGAGTGGGTCGCACGATCCAGGCGACGTTCGTGGGCTTCGGCCTGATGAGCGCGTCCGCGATCCTCGTGCATCTCTCCGGCGGCTACATCGAGTTCCACTTCCACTTCTTCGTGATGCTCACGTTCCTCGCCCTCTGCCAGGACTGGATCCCGTACCTCCTGGCCGTCGCCTTCGTCGCCGTCCATCACGGCGTCGTCGGTGTGCTCTGGCCGCAGTCGGTCTACAACCACGAGGCGGCCTTCAATGCGCCGTGGACGTGGGCCGGCATCCACGCGCTCTTCGTGCTCTGGTCCTGTGTGGGCAGCGTCGTCGCCTGGCGGTTCAACGAGCAGGCGTTCGCGCAGACCGCGTTGATCTTGCAGGCGGCCGGCGAAGGCATCTTCGGCGTCGACACGGAGGCGCAGATCACCTTCATCAATCCCGCGGCCGCGACGATCCTCGGGATTGACCCGCGGTCCGTCATCGGCAAGCGGCTCGGCCAGGTCGTGAACCACCTCGCCACCGACGGCACGCGGCTGCCCGACGAGGATTCACCGATCCTGGCGCCCCTCAAGGACCGTGAGGCCCACCAGGCGACGGACCAGATCTTCGGGCGCATGGACGGTAGCTACGTCCCCGTCGATTACGTGAGCACGCCGATGATCGAGCGCGACCAGCTGACCGGCGTGGTCGTCAGCTTCAACGACATCACGGCGCGCCATCGCTCCGAAGCCGCTCTGCAGCAAAGCCATCGCATGCTGGAGGAGACTCTGCAGCAGCTGAAGGCGACTCAGCAGCAGATGCTCCAGCAGGAGCGGCTGCGCGCGATGGGCCAGATGGCCAGCGGCATCGCGCACGACTTCAACAACTCGCTCTCCCCCATCGTGGGCTTCGCCGAGCTGCTCATGAAATCTCCCGATCTGCCGCGCGAGACGACGCAGAGCTACGCGCAGCTCATCAACACCGCCGCGCTCGACGCCGCGTCGGTCATTCGCCGCCTGCGCGAGCTCTACCGTGACCGGAGTGAGGGCGTCATCGGCGACCCGGTCGACCTGCGCCGCTGCATCGACGAGGTCGTCGCCCTGACGCAGCCGCGCTGGAAGAATCAAGCCCTCGGACAGGGCATCGCGATCCGCATCGACACGCGCGTCGACGACGTGCCGAGATTTCCCGGAGATGCCGCCGGCATCCGCGAGATGCTGGCCAATCTGATCTTCAACGCTGTCGACGCGATGCCCAAGGGCGGCACGATCACGGTACGCGCGCGCTCGGAAGGCGCCTGCGTACGGCTCGAGGTCAGCGACACCGGCATCGGCATGTCGGACGAGGTCCGGCAGCGCTGCCTGGAGCCCTTCTTCACGACGAAGGGCCAGCACGGGACCGGCCTCGGGCTTTCGCTCGTGCACACGACCATCCAGCGTCACGGCGGGACCCTGACGATCGAGAGCGAGCCGGGCCGGGGCAGCACGTTCATCGCGCGACTACCGGTCCTGGACGAGCCGGACAGCGAGGCCGAGGACGTCGCCTCGCCCGAGTCGCTGCGGCCGCTGCACATCCTGTTAGTGGACGACGATCCGCTCGTTCGAAAGTCGGTGGTCGCCCAGCTCAACACCCAGGCGCACATCGTCGAGACCGCCTCGAACGGGCGCGAAGGGCTCGATCGATTCGCAAACGGCCGCTTCGACCTGGTCGTGACCGACCGCGCCATGCCGGAGATGGGCGGCGACCAGCTCGCGGCCACCATCGAACGCTCGGCGCCCGCGACCCCCGTCATCATGCTCACCGGCTTCGGCGATCTGATGACCGCCAAGGGTGAGCACCCGGTCGGCGTCGACGCCGTCGTCAGCAAGCCCGTCACGCTCGACGCGCTCACCCAGGCCATCCTCAAGGTCATCGCCCGCCGCTGACATCGCCTCGCCCGGCGCGGGCGAGGAATCCCGTTGTCATGGCGCGCCCACGGTGGTACACGTCCGGACTATCCCCCGGCGTGGAGGCGCCTCATGATTCTGATCGTCGGCGGCATGGGGTTCATCGGCCTGAACACCGCCTTGAGATTCCTCGAGGCGGGCCAGCGCGTCGTCCTCTCGCAGCATAGCGCCCGCCGCATCCCCGACGTGCTCAAGGGTGAGATCGGCACGCGCGTCATGGTCGCCCAGATGGACGTGACCAACCCCTACGAGGTGTTCGAGGTCGTCCGCCGCCACGAGGTCGAGAGCATCGTGAACCTGATGGCCCCGCCGGCGCGCAGCCTCTCGACCCAGTCGGACTATCATCTCTACACGGCGGGTCTCCAGAACGTGCTCGAGGCCGCCCGCACGTTCGGTCTCAGGCGCGTCTCGCTCGGCAGCTCGGTGGGCGTCTACGGCGGGATCCCGAACGGACCCTACCGCGAGGACACGCCGCTGCCGGTGACCTCGCCGACGCAGGTCTCGGCCTTCAAGAAGGGCATGGAGATGCACGCGCACTTCTACGCGGCCCAGACCAAGATCGACGTGGTCGCCCTGCGCATCGGCAGCATCTACGGGCCGTTCTATTACAGCATGCACAACCCGATCAGCCGCATGTGCCACGGCGCCGCCCGCAACACCGAGCCCGGCTTCAGCGACCGCCCCGACGGCAAGATCTTCGAGGACGACCAGGCCGACTGGACCTACGTGAAGGACGTCGCGCGGGGCATCCAGCAGGTGCACACTGCGGACAAGCTCGCGCATCGCATCTACAACGTGGCGTCGGGTCGCGCGAGCTCGAACCGCGACGCGTTCGAGGCCGTGCGCAAGGCGGTGCCGGGGGCGCGGTGCTCGGCGCTGAAGCCGGGCAAGACGCCGGGCGCCTCGACCAATCCCGCGACGGATCTCACGTGGGCGGCGGAGGTCGGCTATCGGCCCGAGTACACGCTGGGGGCCGGTATCGCCGCGTACATCGACTGGCTACGGACCAACCCGCAATAACGTTTGGCTCGCGGCGGCGAGCTTGGGGAGGATTCGATGGGACGACTGGACGGCAAGGTAGCGCTGATCAGCGGCGGCGCGAAGGGACAGGGCGCTGTCGAAGGGCGGATGTTCGTCCGCGAGGGCGCCGCGGTGGTGCTGGGCGACGTTCTCGACGACGAGGGCAAGAAGGTCGAGGCCGAGATCCGCGCCTCGGGCGGCAAAGCCACCTACGTACATCTGAACGTGACGCGCGAGGCGGACTGGCGCGCGGCGGTGGCGACGACCGTGAGCTCGTACGGCAAGCTGAACGTGCTCGTCAACAACGCGGGCATCCTCTTCCGCTCGAAGATCGAGGAAACGACGGAAGAGGACTGGGACCGCATCATGGCGGTCAACGTCAAGGGCGTCTTCCTGGGCACGAAGCACGCGATCCCGGCGATGCGCCAGGCCGGCGGCGGCTCGATCATCAACATCTCGTCCACGGCCGGGCTGGTCGGCGCGCCCGGCGGCACCGCCGCCTACACTGCGACCAAGGGCGCGGTGCGCCTGTTCACGAAGTCGACGGCCATCCAGCACGCCAAGGAAGGCATCCGCTGCAACTCCGTGCATCCCGGCCCGATCGCGACGGACATGATCAAGGACGTGATCGAGGATAAGGCTCAGTGGGAGCAGCGCCTGCGGCGCTTGCCGATGGGGCGCGTCGGGACGCCCGAGGACATCGCCTACGGCGTGATCTACCTGGCGTCCGATGAGTCGTCGTTCATGACGGGCAGCGAGCTGGTCATCGACGGGGGTACAACTGCGGAGTAGAGAGGAGAACTCACATGGCTCTGACACTCGCTGAAGCGAATCGGATCGTGCAAGCGGCCATCACCAAAGCCCAGGAGATGAACATCAAGGTGAGCGCGGCGGTCTGCGACGCCGGCGGCCGCCTGATGGCGTTCAACCGCATGGACGGCGCCATCTGGGGTAGCGTCTACGGCTCACAGGGCAAGGCCATCGCCTCGGCCGCCTTCGGGCGCGCCAGCGGCGAGTTGACCGAGCGCGCCGGCACGCCGATCATCCAGGGCATCGTCGCTGCCGAGGGCGGCCATATGATCCCGAGCATGGGCGCGGTGCCGATCATCAAGAACGGCGTGGTCGAGGGCGCGTGCGGGGTTGGCGGCGGGACGTCGCAGCAGGACGAGGACGTGGCGAAGGCGGCTGTCGCGAAGCTCTGAGGGTGACCCGCATGAAGCTTGCCAGACGACCATTCGGTCTGATCCTACTGGGGCTGGCGGCGATGTCGGTCGCCGCCAGTCCACCTCGTACCGAAGCGATCGACGTCGGTGAGCCCGCGCCCGACTTTCGCCTGCCGAGCACGTTCGGCGCAGATATCGCACTGGCCGACTATCGCGGCAAGAAGTGGGTCCTCCTCGAGTTCTACGGCGCCGACTTCGCTCCGACCTGAGCCGCCAACCTGACGGCCAGGAAGGCCGACTTCAAGCGGTTCGAAGCCCTCGGCATCCAGAACGTGGCGGCCAGCGCCAACCTGACCTTCTCCCAGCAAACCTTCGCCGAATCACTGAAGTTGCCGTTCCCGCTCCTGAGCGATTTCCCGGAGCGCAAATTGATCCGCGCCTACGGCGTGCTCAACGAGAAGACGATGAATGCGAACCGGTCATTCTTCCTCATCGATCCCCAGGGGATCGTCCGCAAGAAGTGGATCGTCGAGAACCCGGCCACCACGGTTGTCTACAGCGACACCCTGCTCAGAGACATCCAGGAGATCATGGGAAAGCGCTGACGATGACGCTCGGTCGCGCGGTTGGCGGCGGGCTGCTCGCGCTCGCGGCGTGGGGCGCCGCGGGCGCGGAGCCGCCGGCACTGGCGGCGCTCCTCAAGCCCCTGGACCTCGTGGCGTATCCCAAGGGCGCAATCCCTCCCGACTTCACCGCGCGTGGGCTGGACGACCGACAGC
The DNA here is from genome assembly GCA_003221615.1 of Candidatus Rokuibacteriota bacterium. Taxonomy (GTDB): domain Bacteria; phylum Methylomirabilota; class Methylomirabilia; order Rokubacteriales; family CSP1-6; genus AR31. The sequence continues at coordinate 26,845 of QHSQ01000075.1, forward strand.
TCTCGCTGGCTGACCTGCGGGGGAAGATCGTCATTGTGAATTTCTGGGCGACTTGGTGTCTCGAATGTCGCTCCGAGATGCCTGTGCTCGAACGACTTCATCGGGAGCTCGGGGCGCGGGGGCTCGCCGTCATCGGCATCAATACTCGCGAGACTCCGGCCACGGTTCGGCGATACACCGACGACCTGGGGCTGAGCTTTCGGTTCGTTCTCGATCTGGACGGCAAGATCAACGCTCTGTACGGGGTGATCGGTCTTCCGACGACCTTCCTCATTGGCCGCGACGGGCGCGCCGTGGCGCTCGCCGTGGGACCTCGCGACTGGGAGAGCCCGCAAGCACGGGCGATCATCGAGGCCATGCTGGCCGAGCCGGCGCCGGCCCGCGACAGCCGATGAGACCACGCTCCGCTCGGCTGCTCGCGTTGGCCGCCGGTCTCGCGATGGTCGGAACGATGGAGCACTCCACGGCGGGACCGCCCGCGCGCTTGATCAAGATCGGTGCGCTGACGGAATCGTGGGGGCCGACACCGGCGATCATAGGTCTCCGCGAGGGCCTGCAGGAGCTCGGCTATCGTGAAAACGAGCACTTCGTGATTGGGGTTCGCTTCACTCAGGGCAATCCGGCGGAGCTCCCCGAGGCCGCTCGCGAGCTCGTGCGGCACGGCGTCGACATCATCGTAACGGCCGAAGGGGGGAACACGGCCAAAGCCGCCCAGGCGGCGACCAACCGGATCCCTATCGTCTTCATGGGCGGCAGCGACCCGGTGGGAATCGGACTCGTGCGGAGTCTGGCGCGTCCCGGGGGCAACATCACGGGGACCGCCGATCTGGACATCGACCTCGGCCCGAAGCGAATGGAGATCTTCCGTGAGCTGATTCCCGGCCTCAAGCGGATCCTCCTGCCCTACGACGCGACGAACACGTACGCGGTCGCGCAGCTGCCGGCGTACCGCGATGCGGCTCGACGCCTGGGCCTCACGCTCGTCGAGAGACCGTTACGGACCGAAGAGGAGGCGCAAGCCGTGATCGGGAAGGCACGAAAGGGCGAGGTCGACGGCATTTTCTCGCCTCGCTTCCTGTCACTGAACATTCCCGGCTTTATCCTCGACACGGGGCAAAAGCAGGGGCTCCCGACGATGTTCCACGGATTTTTCTTCGTGGAGCGTGGCGGATTGGTGGCCTACTCCGCGGCCGATAGCCAGCTAGGCCGCCAGGCTGCGCGCCTCGTCGACAAGATCCTCAACGGAGCAAAGCCCGCCGAGCTCCCCGTCGAGCAGCCGACGAAGTTCGAGCTCGTCATCAACTTGAAAACCGCGAAGGGGCTCGGCTTGTCGATCCCTCAATCCGTGCTGTTGCGGGCGGACCGACTGATCGAGTGAAGGTCTTTGCTTTTCCGCTTGACAGCTCTCCTCAGGAACAGCCATCGCGTATCGGCAGCATGTGAGAAATATCGCTCTAGCTCTTCATAGACGCGCAGAGACGCACGGCAGGCTGCCTCTTTCGAAAAACTGTCGAACGAGCCGCGATCGCCGCTCGGCGCGCCTCTCAGGAGACTCGCCATGGACACGCGCTCACTCGATAGTCTTGGGCACGAGATCGCCGAGCTCTCGGTCCACCTCGATGCCGCGACCGCACGCCTGCTCGATCTCATTCGCGAGTTCGACACGCGAGGCGGCTGGAACAACGGCTTCCGCTCATGCGCCGCCTGGCTGAGCTGGCGAGTAGGTCTCGACATCGGAGCGGCTCGCGAGCGCGTTCGCGTGGCGCATGCGCTCGAAACGTTGCCGCGGCTCGGCCAGGCTCGGGACGCGCCGGGACAGCGGACCATGTCGAGCGCATCGTGCGCGGCTGGCGACGCATGGACCGCAAGGCCGAGGCGCAGGAGGATGCGCGGCGGCACGCACGCCGGGAGCTCTACATGTATCAGGGCGACGACGGCATGATCGTGATCCGCGGGCGGCTGGCGCCCGAGGTCGGCGCAGTGCTCGCGCAAGCTCTGATCGCGGCGCGCGAGACGTTGTATCAGCGGACTCGCGCACAGGGCGGTGCCATAAGCGCACCGGACGTTTCCGCGGAAACGCCGACCATGGCGCAGCAGCAAGCCGACGCTCCGGTGCTCGAGGACCCGGACGCCCCGGGCGAGTCCGCGCTCGAGGACGGCACGCGCGTTTCCGCGGAAACGTCCCGGCGCCTCGCGTGTGACGCGAGCCGTGTGGTGATGCACCACGGTCGCGATGGGCGCGTGGTGGAGGTTGCCGCGCG
>QHSQ01000076.1 GCA_003221615.1 Candidatus Rokuibacteriota bacterium
GGGCTTCACCTCGCCGGTCGCGAGCGGCATGATGCGCGCGTAGTCGGCGCACGTCAGGGTGATCGGAATCATGGGTTGCCCTCGAACAGATTGCCCTCCGGCCACGTCTTGACCTTCCCCTTGGCGACCCAGAGGCCGCGGTCCAGCTCGCCTCGGAACCCCTTGCGGTCCCGCGGCCGGCTGTTGAACGCGGCCACCCAGGCAAACCCGTCGGCGGTGCGAACGGCGAGCGTGCTGGTCCCGGGCAGCGAGCCGAAGTGAAACAGGTTGGCGCCGCTCCGGACCGGCCGGACATTGATCCCCAGGCCGTAGAAGGTGTTGTTCGTGTTGTAGCCCTCGGCATCAGGCGAGGCTGCCTTCAGCCCGGAGCTCGCGTTCATCTCGGTGAGCGTCGCGGTCTCGAGAAGAGCCGCGCCGCGCCGGCCGTCGATGGCGAGGATGAACCGGAGATAGTCGACGGGCGCGCCGATCCAGCCTCCGTACGAATCCATCGTCTCCACCGCGAAGGCTCCGTAGGGCTGAGGGGCGAGCTTCGCGCCGAGCCCCGGCATCGCCCTCACCTCCTTCGCTTCACGGTAGTCGTAGTAGGCAACCTCCCCCTCGGCCGGCTGCAGCGTCCGGCCGATCCTCATGCGGGTCGCTCCGGCCGGGGCGAGGACGTGCTCGCGGACGTGAGTCTCGTACGGCGTGCCCGTCACCCGCTCGACGACGCGCCCGAGAATACAGTAGCCGACGTTGGAATAGGCGAACACCTCGCCCGGCGCAAAATCGAGCTTGCGCTCGAGGGTATCGCGCAAGACGGTCGGGCAGTCGGGCGGCAGAGAGCCGCCCTGGCGGCGGGCGGCGGCAGCCGCGCCCGGCAGGAACACGGCGTCGCCCGAGCGGTCGCGATCGAAGCCGCCTGAGTGCTGGAGGAGGTGGCGCACGGTGATGTCGTGGACGCGCGAATCGGCGATCCGATCCGCACGCGGCCCGATCTCGCCCAGGAGCGGCAGCACCTTGTCGTCGAGCTTGAGACGCCCCTCCTGGACCAGCTGGAGCACGGTGACGGCGGTGATGGTCTTCGAGAGGCTCGCGAGACGGAACAGACTCGTGGGCTCGACAGGAACGGCGCGCTCCTTGCTGGCCAGCCCGTAGCCGCGCACCAGCAGCAGCTTGTCCTTGTGCGCGACGGCGAGCCCCGCGCCCGGCACGTCCCATTTCTTGATCAGCGCCAGCATGAACTCGTCGTAAGCGCCGAGCCCGGGCAGCGCGGATCCCGTCGGCTCGGCGTACGCCTGGAGAGCGCCGGCACTGAACAGCAGGGCGACGGCGAGGACGATCGGCTTCACGCGCTCGCGCTCTTGCGTGCCTCGAAGATCGCCCGAGGGTTGCGCACGAGCATCTGCTCGATCTGGTCTTCCTTGACTCCCGCCTTGCGCAGTGCCGGAAGGATGTCGTCCGAGATGTGGTTGTAGTGCCACAGCGGCCGGGTCCGGCGCTTGGCGTCTTCCGAAAGCATGTCGCTCCAGCAGTTGGCGTCGTGCGAGAGCACCATCTTGCCGGCGTAGCCCTCCGCGCACAGTCGCGCGACCACGTCCACCCGCTTCGACGTCGGCAGGAAGTTCTCGAGGCCGAAGCGGTCCATCCCGATGGTGCTCCCCCGCTCCATCATGCCGCGCAAATACCCGAGATCCTCGCTGTCGCCGCTGTGACCGATGATGACCCGACTCAGATCGACGCCCTCCTGGGCGAAGATCGCCTGCTGCATCTCGCCGGTCCGCCCGGCCGCCCAGGTGTGCGTCGAGATCGGGACGCCCGTCGCCTTCTGAGCCCGCGCCGAGGCGCGCAGGACGTTGTCGATCACCGGTGTCACGCCGGCGGTATCGGTGGCGCATTTGATGATCGCGGCCTTGACGCCGCTGTTGGCGATCCCCTGCGTGATGTCGCGGATGAACAGATCGGCGACCGCGTCGACGCCGTGGGCGCTGAAGTACCGCTGCGGCATCCACCAGACACCGGTGGCGACGACGATGTGCACGCGCGAGCGACGGGCGACGCCCAGGATCAGGTCGATGTCCCGTCCGAGATCGACGGTGGTCAGATCGACGATGGAACGGATGCCGCGGCTGTAGAGGTCGGCCATCTTCCGCTCGGCGATGTCCAGGATGCCGTTCCGGTCCCAGAGATGGGGCCAGTTCTCCTGGACTCCGGGGGAGCGCGTGACGACGTGCTCGTGCATCAAGGTTGGCCCGAGCTCGGTCGTGGCGACCGGGCCCAGCGCGGTCTCGACGGTTGTCATCTCGATCTCCTCTATCGCGTGCAGACCTCGAGCACCGGCTTGTCGCCGCGAACGGCGGCGAGCACGACCGACTCGATCGACGATTCGCACAGGAGACGCTCGGCGGTCTCGCGCGCCGGCTCCCGGTCTTGGAGGGTCTCGACCTTGTTGATCAGGGCGACGACACGGGCTCCCGACGGCACGTTCTTGAGCCCGCCCTCGGCGTGAGCCAGCACTCGCGCGACGAGCTCCGGCGTGACGACCGTGCCGAGTGGCGCGCCGCTCAGCCTGCTGACGAGCTCGGGACGGTGAACGTGCTCCGCATCCAACACCTTGCCGAAGATGTCGGCGCCGACGACTGGGACGACCAGGGTCGTCTCGACTGGAGTCGCCGGCTCGTGGTCGGCCGGCGCCTTGAAGGGGCGCATGCGGGAGCCGTCGGCCTCGTTCAGGAGGCACACCCCCGGGCACCACGCGCGCAGGCGTCCGAACAGCTCCAGCGAGACCCCGGCTGCCCTGCCGGTCGGCGCATCGCTGGGCCCGACGACGAGCACGTGCCGATGGGCGGCCAGCGCCGCCGCGATCGTCTCCTCGGTGGCATCGGTCGCGCTGACGTGGGCGGGCGCCAGCGCGATCTGTGCCGCGAAGATGTGGGTGGTCGTCGTGGTGAGCGCGCGCTCACCCCGCTCTACGAGCTCGCGCGCCAGCCGGAACATCGCGGTGGTCTTGCCACCTCCACCGACCAGCGCGACGACGTCGCCGGCGCCGATACCGAGCGCCTCAGCCAGGGTCAGCGTCAGCCTCGAGCCCCCGCCGCCGCGCGCTCGATCAGCTCCTTGGCGCCGGCCTGGATCCACGGAAAGAAGCTCGTCATCACGACGCGCACGCCCAGGCGGGTGTAGCGCTCGACGTTGCCGACGTTCACGAGCGTGCCGGCCACCCGCCCGGACTGGACGATCCTCTTGATCGCGCCGTCGATCGTCTGCTGGACCTCGGGATGCGCGGTGTTCCCGATCTGGCCCATCGAGGTGGCCAGATCGCTCGGCGCCACGAAGAAGCAGTCGATGTGGTCGACCTTGAGGATCTCGTCGAGGCTCCGGACCGCGACGATGTCCTCGATCAGCACGATCAGCAGGCTCTGGTCGTTGGCGGTTTTCAGATATCCGTCGACGCCGAAGCCCTGGCGGCTCGTGTACATGCCACGCTTGCCGAGCGGCGCGAACTTGCCGGCCCCGACGACCGATTCGGCCTCGGCGCGGTTGTTGACGTGCGGCACCACGATGCCCTGGGCGCCGCGATCGAGCGTGCGGTAGATCGTGGCGTAGTCGTTGTCCATCACACGCACGACCGAGGTCTTGCCCCAGAGGTCGCAGGCGCGGGTCAGGTTGCCGAGGTCGCCATAGTCGACGCCCCCGTGCTCGCCCTCGAGCCAGATGCCGTCGACGTCGAGGGTGCCGAGCTGATCGATCAGGTCCGGTTCGTTGGTGCCGGCGACGATCGTCGCGACATGGCCGGCGGCGAGCTTTTCCTTCACGCGATTCGGTCGGATCTTCATGCAGCCTCCTTCGCGGGTCGGGGAGCGCCTTGTCCCGACCGCCGGGCGGATTCTAGCACCGCTCGCATATGCTCGTCTCACCGCGGGTTCGTGCGCTTCCCCTCTCCCCCCGCTTGGTGTATCGTCACCGCACGGTTCGCCCGGGCCGTCCCGTTCCGTCGCGATGTCTGAGGAGGAGACTCCATGAAGCGTTGGCTCCCCGGCCTCGTGGTCCTGACTCTCCTGGGGCTCGTCGCCGTGCCGATCGGCGCCGGCGCACAGGGCAAGGACACGCTCACCGTCGCACTTCCGTCGCACGCGCCGACCCTCGATCCCCACATGCACTTCGAGCGCGTCGGCATCCTCGTCAACATCAACATGTTCGACTCGCTTTTGCATCGCAGCGCGAAGCTAGAGTTCGAGCCCTCGCTGGCCCTTTCGTGGAAGGCGCTCAACGACACGACGTGGGAGTTCAAGCTCCGCAAGGGCGTCAAGTTCCACGACGGCTCGATCCTGACGGCCGAGGACGTGAAGTTCTCGTTCGATCGGGTGCTGGAGCCGGGCAAGGAGCAGAAGAAGTCGCCGCAATACGGCAACGTTCGCGCGATCAAGGAAGTCAAGATCGTCAACGCGGACACGATCCATCTGATCACGGACAAGCCGTTTCCGCTCCTGCTCGAGCGCGTGGTGTTCTTCCCCATCGTGCCGAAGAAGCACATCGAGAAGGTCGGCGAGGAGGCGTTCGGCAGCACGGCGGCGGTCGGCACCGGCCCGTGGAAGCTCGTGGAGTGGAAGCGCGATCAGCACATCCGGCTCGAGGCCTTCGATCAGCACTGGCGCGGGAAGCCGGCGTTCAAATACGTCGTCTTCCGGGCGATCCCCGAGGTGGCGACCGCGGTCGCCGAGCTCAAGACGGGCGGCGTCGACATCATCCGCAACGTCAACGCCGACCTCATGCCCGACATCAAGAGTCATCCACTGACGCGGATCAGCACGACGCCGATCCTCCGCGTGCACTACATCTCACTCGACATGCGGAGCGCGCCGTTCGACAAGAAGGCCGCCCGCCAGGCGGCGAACTACGCCATCGATAAGCAGGCGATGATCCAGAAGATGATGGCGGGGTTGGGGCGCCAGGTGGCGACGGTCGTCCAGCCGGCCGCGTTCGGGTTCGATCCCTCCGTGCCGTCATACCCGTACGATCCCAAGAAAGCCAAGGAGCTGCTGGCCCAGGCCGGCTATCCGAACGGCGTCGACATCACGCTGCACAGCTCCTCGGTAGACTGGCGCCCGCACTTCGAGGCCCTCGGCCAGATGCTCACCGAGGTCGGACTCCGCACGACGGTGAAGATGTGGGACCCGGGCCCGGCCTGGAATAAGTTCTTCCAGTCCGAGGGCAAGGCGACGAACGGACAATACGGCAATTGGGGTAATTACTCGGTCTTCGACGCCGACGCCGTGCTGCATCCGCTCTATCACACCGAGCCCGGCGGCTGGATCGGCAAGCACTATGCACGGGTCGAGGGCCTCGACAAGCTCATCGACGAGGGCCGTTCGAGCATCGACCAGGCGAAGCGGAAACGGATCTACGCGGAGATCCAGCGGATGATCCGCGAAGAAGCGCCCTCGATCTTCCTGTACACGCAGAACGACACGCTGGGCATCTCGAAGAAGGTGGCCTACGAGGCGCGCCCTGACGAGTGGCTCTGGCTCTTCGCGGCCAAGCCGGTGAACTGAGGCGCTGAAGGAGGAGGCTCCGTGTCGGCGTTCCTGATCCGGCGCCTCCTCCGTTTCGTCGTCGTCTGTGTCGGCGTCTCCGTCGTCACCTTCTCGATCCTCCACGCGAGCGGCGACCCGGTCGCCCTGATCATGCCGGAAGCCCCCGAGGCCGACCGGGTCAAGCTCCGGGAGGCGCTCGGACTCTCGGATCCGCTGCCGACGCAGTTCGTTCGCTTCGTCACCAATGCGGCGCACGGCGAGTTCGGCAGGTCGTTCTTCTACCGCGAGCCGGCGTTCGGCCTCGTCATCGAGCGCATGCCGACGACACTGGCACTGACGTGTCTGGCCGTCGCGGTGGCGCTCGCGGTTGCGCTGCCCGTCGGCATCTACAGCGCGGTGCGCCGCAACACGGTCACCGACCATGCGGCCACGGTGGTCGTCTTCCTCGGTCAATCGATGCCAGTGTTCTGGATCGGTATCATGCTCATGCTGCTGTTCGCGGTGCAGTGGCGGCTGCTGCCCGTCTCGGGCTGGGACACATGGCCGTCGGTGGTGCTGCCGTCGGTCACGCTCGGGGCGTTCACGACGCCGCTCTTCATGCGGATCATTCGTTCGAGCATGCTGGAGGTCATCAACCTCGACTACGTCCGGACGGCGCGAGCCAAGGGCCTCTCCGAGTGGCTGGTGATCTGCCGCCACGCGCTGCGCAACGCGGCGCTCCCGATCGTCACCGTGATCGGCTTGCAGTTCGGTCTCCTCCTCGGCGGCGCGGTGCTGACGGAAACGGTCTTCGCCGTCCCGGGCGTCGGGCGGCTGCTCGTCAGAGCGATCGTGCAACTCGACTTTCCGATCGTGCAGGCCGGTGTGTTCCTCCTCGCGATGATCATCGTGTCGGTCAACTTCCTGGTGGATGTGCTCTATGTCTACCTGAACCCCACGATCAGGCTCCGCTGATGGCCGTTACCCTGCCGCAGCAAGCGGTCGCCTACGAGGTGTCGGTGGGCACCGCCAGCGGCTCGCGAGCGTGGCGGCGGTTCGCCCTCAACCCCGCCGCCCTCGCGGGCATGCTGATCCTTCTTGTTGTCGTGGGCGCGGCGCTGGCCGCGCCGTGGGTGGTGCCACACGATCCGGCCAAGCAGTCCCTGCTCCGCCGCTTCACCCCTCCGGTGTGGCAGACCGGCGGAAACGCCGCGTATCCGCTCGGCACCGACCAGGTCGGGCGCGACGTGCTGAGCCGGATCGTCCACGGTGCGCGGATCTCGCTGCTCGTCGGCGTGTCCGCGGTCATCGTGAGCCTCCTCGTCGGCGTCACGGCGGGACTGGTCAGCGGATTCGTCGGCGGGAAGGTGGACACCGCCATCGGCACCGTCGTCGACGTCACGCTGTCGTTCCCGCAGATCCTGCTCGCCCTCGCCTTCGTGGCGGCACTGGGGCCGAGCCTCGTTACCATCATCGTCGTGCTCGGGCTCACGGGCTGGGAGCGCTACACGCGCGTGGTGCGGGCCGAGGTGATGGCGCTGCGCGAGAAAGAATTCATCGAGGCGGCGCGAGCGATCGGCGTGGGCCGGCTGCGCATCATCTTCCGGCACGTCCTGCCCAACACGGTGTCGTCGATCGTGGTGATGTCCACGCTTCAAGTCGCGCAGGCCATCCTGGCCGAAGCGGCGCTGTCGTTTCTCGGCGTGGGCTCGGGGCGCGCGTACCCGACGTGGGGCCAGATGATCTCTCTGGGTCGCGACTTCGTGACCGTCGCGTGGTGGCTGCCCACGCTCCCCGGGCTGGCAATACTGGTGACGGTGCTCGCGATCAACCTCGTCGGCGATCGTCTGCGCGACGCCCTGGATCCCAGGACGACCTGATCACGGCTCGGGGGCGCGAGCCGGCGGGAAGCTGAAGACGTTCGCCGGCTCGTGCGAGAGATCGTGGTCGCGCCGAAGGCGACGGACCATACCCAGTGCGTACGGCGCGCCCTCCAGCAGTTGCGCCAGCATCAGATCGTCGAGCTCGAGCCCCGCGCGACGCGCCGCCTTCACGCAGAGATCGCGGGTCTCGGCGTCCACGCGATCGGTCGGCTCCGAGAGCACGGGCGGCGGCGGCACCTCGGGCGCGGCGGCACCGGGCACGAGAATCGGGTGGCGCGTGTGCCACGCGGCGGCGCGCTCGTAGGCGTGACCGACGCGCAGGATCGTCTCCTCGCCGAACGGCCGTCCGAGGATCTGCATGCCGAGTGGGAGCGTGTTGCCGCCGAAGCCGTTCGGCAGCGCCAGCACGGGCTGGCCCGTCACGTTCCACGCCGTGAGCAAGCTCGGCTTCTGCCAGAACGAGACGCTGCGATAGTCGCTGAGACGCGGGGCCTCGCCCATGCCCGCGGTGACGAATGCGTCGAAGCGCGCGTAGAGCGGCGCCATCTCCGTCATCATGCGGCGGTGCTCGCGCGTGGCCTGGACGTAATCGTTGGCCGTGAACAGCACCGACGGAAGCGCGCGCGAGCGAAAGTCGGCGCCGAAATCCTTGGGCCTGGCGATCAGGTTCCTTGCGTGAACGCTGAAGATCTCGCTCTCGGCGATGATGAGCTTGACGTCGAAGTAGCTGGCGAGCGGCCGCACGCGGCACTCCTCGAGCTCGGCGCCCAGGCGGCGCAAGACGTCGAGTGCCGCGTCCATCGCTCGGCGCACATCCTCCGACGCCGGGATGTCGTCTTCCCAGTGATGGCGCAAGACGCCGATCCTGAGCCCGCGAAGATCCTCACCGAGCGCGCGACGGTAGCGAGGAATCGGACGGCTCAGGCTGCCCGCGTCCTTCGGGTCATAGCCGGCCAGCGCCTCTAGCGCCAGCGCGCAATCCTCGACGGTACGAGCGAGCGGCCCGCAATGATCGAACGTGTACGAGTTGGTGATGACGCCGGCACGGCTCACCAGCCCGAAGGTCGGCATGAGCCCGACGATGCCGCAGAGCGATGCCGGGCCGCGGATCGAGCCCCCCGTGTCCGAGCCGAGCGCGACCGGAACCATGCCCGCCGCGACGGCGGCGCCCGAGCCCGACGAGGAGCCGCCCGTGAAGCGCTCGAGGTTCCAGGGGTTGCGCGCGGGCGGCCAGGGCAAGTCGAACGAGGGGCCGGCGTGCGCCATCTCGTGGGTCGCGAGCTTGCCGAGGAGCACCGCGCCCGCCTCGTAGAGCCGGCGCGTCGTGGTCGCGTCCTCGGCGGGAATGCGGTCGATGAAGACGCGGGAATGGCCGGACGTGAGGATGCCCTTCGTGTCGTAGATGTCCTTGAGCCCGAACGGGATCCCGTGGAGCGGGCCCCGATTCTTGCCCGCCGCGATCTCGGCCTCGGCCCCCCGCGCCTGCCGACGGGCCAGGTCGAACGTGGGCGTGATGAAGGCACGCGTCTGCGTGTCGTACCGCTCGACCCGCTGGATCAGCGCCTCGGTCAGCTCGACGGGCGAGAGCTTCCGCGCCGCGATCAATCCAGAGAGCTCGGCGATCGACAGGTCGTGAAGTTCTGGGGCCATGGGGTACTCCCTTTCCGGCGCTGAGTATAGCGTTGACGCCCTCCGCGGTGATGGCTACCCTTGGACCGACCCTCAAGGAGAGCGCACCATGCCATTCATGACGAAGGACGGGTTTCGCCTCTACTACGAGGACACCGGCGGCAACGCGCCCGTGATCATGTTCCTGCACGGCGCGGGCGGCAACCACTTGAGCTGGTGGCAGCAGGTGCCGGTGTTCGCCGACGAGTACCGGTGCGTCACCGTGGACCAGCGCGGCTTCGGCCAGTCGCCCGACGTGCCCGGTGGGCCGGGTCCCGCCGCGCTCGGAACGGACGCGGTCGCGCTTCTCGATCATCTCGGCATCTCCCGAGCCGCGATCGTCGCCCAGTCGATGGGCGGCTGGGCCGCGGTGGGCGCCGCCGTACGGGCGCCCGAGCGATTCTGGGCGATCGTCCTGGCGAACACGGTCGGCAATCTGACCAACGCCGACATCGCCGCGGTGCGCCAGCGTCTGGCCGCCGCGAGCCCGCCGCGACCGGCCGTGCTGTGGCACGCGGCCATCGGACCGACGTTCCGCAAGCAGCAACCGGTCCGCTCGTTCCTCTACGCGCAGATCTCGGGGCTGAACGCGCCGCTGACCGCCGACTTCCGCGACCAGCTCCTGCGCCTCACCACGCCGGTCGAGCGCTACGCCGCCACGCGAGTGCCGACCTTCTTCCTGACCAGCGAAGAGGACGGGCTGATCTGGCCCGAGCTGTCCGCCAAGGTGCACGCGCACGTGCCGGGCTCGCGCTTCGAGCGGGTCGAAGCCGCGGGCCACTCGACGTACTTCGAGCGTCCCGACGTCTTCAACCGCGAGGTGGGCGCGTTCCTCAAGGAGCACCGGCCATGAAATGGTGTCGGTTCCAGTCCGGAAAGACCGTCTCGTACGGCATCATCGACGGCACCACCCTCACCGAGGTCACCGGGAGTCCGTTCGAGAGCTATTCGAAGACAGCGAACACCAGCATCCTGAGCCGGGTCAAGCTCCTGGTGCCGGTGATTCCGCCGACGTTCTACGCGGCGGGCGTGAACTACCGCGAGCACGTCACCGAGATGGCGCAGCGCCGCGGCGTGAAGCCGGAGTTCCCGCCGAACGCCGACGTCGGCTACCGCGCCAACAACGCGTTGGTCGCGACCGACGAGCCGATCGTCATCCCCAAGGACGCGACCGATCAGGTCCAGTACGAGGGTGAGCTGGTCGCGGTGATCGGCAAGCGGTGCAAGAAGGTCTCCGAAGCGGAGGCGCTCGACTACGTCTTCGGCTACACGCTCGGCAACGACGTCAGCGAGCGCACCTGGCAACGCGGCGACCGCACGTTCTGGCGCGGCAAGAACACCGACACCTTCAAGCCGATGGGCCCGTGGATCGTCACCGGCCTCAACCCCGACACCCTGCGCGTCACGATCCGATTGAACGGCAAGGAGATGTTCACCTACGCCGTGAAGGACGCGATCTTCGGCGTGCGGCAGTTCATCAGCCGGATGAGCCAGTACCTGACGCTCTATCCGGGTGACGTGCTGTGGATGGGCACGGACGGCGCGACCGAGAACATGAAGGACGGCGACGTCGTCGAGGTCGAGGTGCCGGAGATCGGCGTGCTCCGCAACCCGGTCATGAGAGAACGCTGATCGCCGACCCCTCCTTCCCGATCATCAGACGACCGGCGTCGGGCACGCGCGCGCCGGTGCTCGTCAGCGTGCCTCACTACGGCACGAAGGCCCTGCCCCACATCACCCGCGACCACTACAGCGAGCCCTGGTTCGAGACCTTCGCCTATGGGTTCGCCGACACGTTCGTGGGCGACCTCTACGGCGATTTGCACGAGCACGGGGCCACCGTGCTGGCCACGCCGTTCTCGCGGATCTTCGTCGACGTCAACCGGCGCCGGGACGACTTCGAGCAGCACGACGGCGAGGTGCGCTCCCGCCGCGGCGTGGTCCGCACCCACACGATGCGCGAGGCGCCGATCTTCAGGCAGCCGCTGGGGCTCGCCGATCTCGAGGAGCGGCTCCGCGCGCTCTACGACCCGTACTACTCGACCCTGGATCGCCTGCTGGCGGAGCTCCAGCAGCACTACGGCTATGCGCTCGTCCTCGACGGCCACACCGGAAGCCCGCGGCGGATGAAGGACCATCAGGTGATCATCGGCACGCGCCACGACACGACCTGTGCCCGCGAGCTCGCGGCGACCGTGGCCACCATCTTCACGCGTCACGGCTTCGAGGTGCACGAGAACGTCAGCGGCTACGCCGGCGGCAACATCGTGACGACCTACGGCCAGCCGGGCACGCGGCGCGTCCACGCGCTCCAGCTGGAGGTCAACGCCTCGCTCCTGATGACGACCGGCCGCGACGAGTTCATCGCTCAGGTGTCGCGCGGCGAGACTCCGCAGAAGTCGGAGGCCAACATCGCGCGAGTGCGCGCGTGCCTGCGCGAGGTGCTGGCGGCTCTGCCCGCGGTCCTCGCGACCGTCTGCGACTCGGCGCCGTGACCCGGCTCTTCCTGATCCGCCACGGCGAGACCGAGGGCAACGTCCTCCGGGTCGTCCAGCATCCGCACATCCCGCTTTCGCCACGCGGGATCGTTCAGGCCGAGCGGCTGGCGCTGCGTCTCGCGGGCGAGGGTATCGCGCAGATCGTGTCGAGCGACTACGCCCGCGCCGTGACGACGGCCGAGCATCTACAGCGGGCAACCGGCGCGCCGCTCGTGATCGAACCGTTACTGCGCGAGCGGAACTTCGGCGACCTCCGCGGCACGCCGTACGCGGAGCTCGGCTTCGACATGTTCGCGCTCGAGTACGCACCCCCGAACGGTGAGACGTGGCCCGCGTTCCACGAGCGCGTGGACCGCGCGTGGGAGCGCGTTCAGAAATTGGCGGCGTCGACCACGGGCGGAAGCCTGGCGGTCGTGACACACGGCCTCGTGTGCCGCTCGCTCGCGGCGCGCCATCTCATTCTCGGCGCCGGCGACGCGGTCCCGGAGCGCTGGGAGAATACCTCGCTGACGATCGTCGACTGGCCGGCGCCGTGGCGCGTGCGCCTGCTGAACTGCGTCGCGCACCTCGACGGGCTCGACGCCGCGCCGCACGCCGACTCGGGCGCGGCCTGAAACCGACGGCGCTTACCAGCGCGCGGAGAGCCCCACAATCGCTCCGTGCGTGTCGAGATCCAGGCGGACCGGGGTCCTCGTGACGGTCGCGGAATCATGCAAGTCCACCGAAGCTGCCGAGTGGATGTACCGATACTCGGCGAAGACCATGAGGTTCGGCGCCACCTGGAACGCGAGCCCGCCTCCGAGCTTGTAGCCGACCGAGAAATCGGTGTCGCCGTCCTGGTTCCTGAACTGGGCGGTGGTCCTGGGTGTGACCGTGGTCTTGAAGACGGGGACGCCGGCCGAGACATACGGCTGGAGCCTGCCCCACGGTGCCTTGTCCGTCTTCAAGAGCTGCAGGCGCAGCATCAGGTCGACCGAGAGCGCGATGGTGTCCACCGTGATCCGACCCGTCGTCCCGCCCTGGCCGCCGCTGCAGCCGCCCGACGGCACGCACCCGTCGATGTGAAGCTGCTGCGGTCCGATCGTCGGCGTGAACGTGAACAGATCGACCCCGAGGCCGAGAAACGGCGCCCCGTCGAAGTAGCGGCCGAACCGCGCGCCGTACATCAGCGCGTTGTCGAACGCGCGATCGTACTCGACATCCCGGTAGATGCTGAGCCCCGCCGGGCTGTGCACGGTCACGTCGTTACGGGTGGTGAGGCTGTAGCCGGCGTACGCGTCGGCGAACCACTCGGCCGACGCAGGGCTCGCGGCCAGCATCAAGCACAGGATGATCACGGAGATCACGAAGCTCATCGTCGACTCGCTTTCCCCGTCTAGATCTGCGCGGTGGTGGCCGCGTCGCCCGCGACGGTCGTGCGGCGCATGTCACGCGGTTGGCTCTCGTCGTAGCGGCGCACGCGGTGCATCATCTGGCGGTTGTCCCACATCACCAGATCTCCCACGCGCCAGTGGTGGACGTAGACGAACGTCGGCTGGGTGGCGTGCTCGTTCAAGTCTTTCAAGAGTATTCGCGCCTCCGGCATCGGCATGCCGATGATGGCGCCGGCATGGGACGAGAGGTAGAGCGACTTGCGGCCGCTGACCGGATGCGTGCGCACGAGCCGCTGGCGCACCGGCCGGAACATCTCGCGCTCTTCCTCCGTGTAGTCGAGCATGCCGAGCGAGCCGCGCGAGTAGATGAGCGAGTGCTCGCAGATGAGGTCCTCGACCAGCGCCTTTGTGCTCGCGTCCAGGGCATCGTAGGCGGCGCGCATGTCGGCGAACTCGGTGTTGCCGCCCGTCGGATTCACCAGGCGCGCCGACAGGAGCGAGTACTTCGCCGGGATCGGCCGGAACGAGCTGTCGGAGTGCCAGAGCATGTTGCCGAGATTGAACAGGCGCACGCGCGAGTCGCGCGGCAGCGGCTGGCCGTCCCGCCCGAGATTGGAGACGTCGTTCATCCCGGTCTGCAGCCGCTTATCCTCGGGCTTGGTGATGGTGCCGCCGCGGGCGTCTTCGAGCGCGCCGAAGCGGCGGCTGAACGCCATCTGCTGCTCGTCGGTGATCTTCTGGTCGTGGAACACGAGCACGGCGTAGCGGTCCATCCCCGCCTCGATCGCCGCCACCTCGTCTGGGGTGAGCGGCCTGGCGAGGTCGACGCCGGACACTTCGCCCACGAACACCGGATGGATCTGGCGGATCGATATCGTCATTGACGCAAGTCTATCGCAACCCGCGTACGCTCCAAACCGGAACAGGTCGAGCTAGCCCCTTGAGGGTCAGCGGCCCCACGTCCTCGGCCTCGATCAGGCTCTCGACGGCCCCCGCGACCCGGGCCGAGACAAGGATCTGTCCGCCGGCGGCCTCACTGCACAACCGTGCCGCCAGG
>QHSQ01000422.1 GCA_003221615.1 Candidatus Rokuibacteriota bacterium
CGTCGCTCACGAACCGCTCCCCCGGATTCCGCTCGAAGTACCCGAGCCAGTGAGCCAGCTCGCGCTCAATCGCCTGGATGCGCGGCAGACGCACCGGATCGAACGCGCTCGAGAACGGTGACGGCGCGGCACCGCCGCCGACCTTCAGCACCGCGTCGTGGCGGTAGGTCGTGCCCTTGGCCGAGCCGCGCAGCAGCCATCTCACGTCCGAAGGGTACGCGCCATACGGGAGCGCGAGGGCGCGGATCCGGTAGTCGGGGACGTGGCGCTGGATCCACGCTTGGGCCTCGGCGAGTTGGGCGCGGACCGTCGCCTCGGGATACTTGGAGAGGTTCGCGTGCCAGAGCGTGTGGTTGCCGATCTCGTAGCCGTGGCTCACCAGATACCTGAGCTTGTGCCCCTCCCACGCCGGCTGGTTGAAGAGGCGATTCGGCGAGTCCGCGGTCGGCAGGACGAAGAACGTCGCGGCCCGACCAAAGTCTGGGTGATCGCGGGCGAACGCTTCGAGGATGCCGACGGCGGACTTGGGATCGATCGTGAGCACGCCGTTCTGCTCGATGTAGCGGAATTGACCAGGCGACGAGTCGTCGAAGGTGAGGACGATGGGCGTCGTGCCGGCAGGGAGCACGACGCGCCCGTCGAGCAGGTCGCCTAGGGCGATCAGCCGGTAGCCTTTCGCGTAGAGCGTCGCGAGGTCGCGCCGGAAGTTCGCGGGCGTCCGCGTCCAGCGCGCCTCGGGATAATCGATCTTGTGGTACTCGAGAATCATCACGCGGCCGAGCTCGTTGGGCGGGAGCTGGTCGGCCGCGGCGAACGAGACCAGCAGGAGCGCCGCGCTCAGGATGAGGGCGAGAACCAGTCGGAGCCTCACTGCTTGGGGGGCGTCCTGACGAGGTTGGCGAACTTCCCTCAGTGGCCTGCCGCTCGACCGCCGCTGGCCTTATACCGGGCGGCGCTCGAATCGGCAATGTTTGCTGCCTTCGCCCGAGGGAGCATCATTACTCCCGGGGTCTTAGGCTACCAAAGCAGAGCGAAGTTCTCGCGTTCAGAAATCCCGGCCCCTGCATGGACGATAAGATCGCGAGACGATTGCCTGCGAAGCGCGTTCTAGTCGTTTCAAAATCCCTTGGTTCCTGGGCGCGCTCCCTCCCGTGGGGCTTTAGCTCGAAGAGCGAGCAGGTCCGGCATCTAAGGCAGCTGCAACGCTTCCTTCACCGCGAACGGCAAGTCCAAGAGATGCCGCCGTGCGATCACGATCGGATGCGCGCTCGCCGCGAGCTTTCGTCGGTCGAGTTCTGCGTTCAACGCTTGCCAAAGTTCCGGGTATTGTTCCTTGGGATGGAACCGGTCGAGCAGCGCGATGGCCCGCTCAAGGCGTTCGGTCGTCAGCGTCAGCGTGATCTCGGTGATGTTGTCGAAGGCCCATAGCCCGAGGCGTTGCTGTTTCGGCATCTGGACGTCGAAGAATTTCCCGCAGCTCTCACACCGTCGCGTTACGTTTCGGCCAGCATACTGCTCGACGAGACGCATGGGGCAGGGACACTGAGCACCGCAATGAGGGCACGGGAAGTCACGAGAGGGCTCGTCGGGCATCGACGCGAATCGTAATGAACCTGCCGGCGCGGAACAATCCGGGAAAATCCCGAAGCTCGGTCCAGATGCGGCGCGGGACGCGCTCAGCAGTGCGCGCGCGGATCTTTAACAGGAGCGCGAATTTCCGGAATTCATGTTGACGGCCGCGAGGCCGCGGCGGCTTCCCCGACGATCGCCGGGATGCCGGTGATTCGGCGAAGAAGTCCGTTGGCCGCTCGTTCGAGTTCAGTGATACCGACGCACTGCCTGCTGGCGGATCCCGCGCACCAGCTTATCCAGCCGGCGCAAACCTACCGTCGTTGACACCCACCCTGACGTCGTTCACCGCGCTCGCGGCGGCGGGCACTTACGTCGCAGTCTTCGGCGAGGTATTCGACAGGGGCCCGCCTCAGACTCGCCCGCTCTGGTCGGGAAAGAGCCACCGCTCCTTGCGCACGTTGTGCTTCCGGAAAAATCTTCGCGAAAGATTAAGCAGATTTCCCGGGACCAGGCCGCTCGTCGCAGGCGTGGCCGACGACTTGCAGTTGCAGGGTGTGTCGGATTGTGTGCCCGAACTGGGAGCGTCGGAGCGCCTACGAGAAGGAGGGCCGTTGAGTCTCAGCGCGACGGAGCGGTCCGTACCCGAACCCCTGCGACTATCGCTGTCGCACCGGGAGCGGCTTGAACGGCTACTGGAGACCAGTCGCGAACTCTCGAAGATCCAGCCCCTCGAGTCGCTGCTGGCGAAGATTGCCGAGGCGTGTGGACACCTCCTCGATTCGGACTCGGTGGGGATTCGGATCCGAGAAGAGGACGACCTGGTGCTCGCGGGCGCCTATGGCGACGCCCGGGAGGCCATGCCCACACCGCGCCTGAAGGTTGGCGAGAGTCTCTCCGGGGCCGTCGCGGCTACCGGCGAGCCACTGATGGTGTCGGATGCCGTTCGCGATCCCCGGATGACGCCGGCCCATCGCGAAGCCTATCGGCGCGGGGGCTACAAGGCCTTCCTCGGGGTGCCCTTGATCCTCGGCCCACAGGTGCTCGGGGTCCTCAGCATCCGGACCCGGCGAGAGCAGGGGTTCTCCCTGGAGGATCTAGCGCTCGCCATGGCATTCGCCGCCCAGGCGGCCATCGCGCTCGAGAACAGCCGGCTCTATCAGCAGACTCAACGCGCCTACGAGGAACTCTCGCAGACCCAGGAGCAACTCACCCAGGCCCGGAAGATGGAAGCCGTCGGACGCCTCGCTGGCGGCATCGCGCACGACTTCAACAATCTCCTCACCGTCCTGATTGGCCGCAGTCAATTGCTGCTGCGACGCCTCGGAGCCGAGGATCCGGTCCGCGCGGACATCGAACTCATGGAGCACACGGCAGACCGGGCCGCAGATCTCACCCGACAACTCTTGGCCTTCAGCCGGAAGCAAGTGCTCCAGCCCTCGGTGCTGGACCTCAATGTGGTCGTGGCGAACCTGGCCGAGATGCTGCGGCGGCTGATCGGGGAGGACATCGCTCTGGTGACGGCGCTCGACCCGGCGCTCAGCCACGTGAAAGCCGACCCGGGCCAGATCGAGCAAATCGTGATGAACTTGGCCGCCAACGCCCGCGATGCCATGTCCAAAGGGGGCCGGCTCACCCTCGAGACGGCCAATGCAGAGTTGGATGCGGCCTACGCGCGGCGCCACGTCGAAGTACGTCCGGGCCCGTACGTGATGCTGGCCGTCAGTGATACCGGGCTCGGCATGTCCCCGGAGACCTTGACGCACATCTTTGAGCCCTTCTTCACGACCAAAGGGCCCGGCCAGGGGACCGGGTTGGGGCTCGCGACGGTGTACGGAATCGTCAAACAAAGCGACGGACACATCTGGGTCTACAGCGAACCGGGGCGCGGCACGACGTTCAAGATTTACTTGCCGCGCGTTGAGGAGGCCGTCGATCCGTCGGTGGCGCGTTGGCGCCTCCCGGAGCCCGCTCGGGGCCACGAGACCATCCTCTTGGTCGAAGACGAGCTCGCGGTGCGGGACCTTGCCCGTGACGTCCTCCGGGCGTACGGCTACACCGTCCTGGAGGCGCAGGATGGCCGCGAGGCCCTACTCATCAGTGAGCGGTACTTCGGGCCGATCCACCTAATGTTGACGGATGTGGTGATGCCTGAAATGAGCGGCCGTGAGCTGGCGAGCCAGCTCGCGCCTCTTCGCCCCACGATGCCGGTCATCTACATGTCGGGCTACACGGACGCCGCCGTCGTCCACCACGGAGTGCTCGACCCGGGTACGACCTTCCTCCAGAAGCCCTTCACCCCGGACGCGCTCGCTCGCAAGTTGCGCCAGGTGCTCGATCCCTTGCTGACCTTGAAGTGACACGGATAGGCTCCGGCTTCCGCTACAATTCCCCGCGCCATTGAATCTGCGTCATCGTCTCGCGGACCGCGGCGATGGCCGCTTCGCCTCGCGCATCAGCACGTCCGCTCGGTCCTGCAACTGATCGCTCTCCTTGACAAGCCGCCGTGCGGCCGCTCGCGCTTCTCGAGCTCTCCGACGTACTTCGCTCGGTAGCAGCGCGTAGCCGTAGAGATGCTCGCGGAGTCGCTCGGTGAGGTCCACGCGCTCGGTAAGATCCACGCGCCCGTCACGAACCAAAAGTCTTGCTATGGTGAGTCCCGCTTGGCCTAACTCGCCGTCCCGCTTGTCGGACAGGTCGATTTATAGGGATTTGCTAC
>QHSQ01000077.1 GCA_003221615.1 Candidatus Rokuibacteriota bacterium
AATCGCGCCAGCGGTCGCCGGGTCTAGCGACCGAAAACAGAGTCAGGGAAGGCAGCACCTAGGAGGGAGCGTGTTGTATGCCGCGCTAGTCCAAGCCGAGCCCCTTCGAGCGTAACTTCGGCTTGCTTTTCCTCTTGTGCCTGCCCTTCAAGCAAGTGACGGCGACTACGGTCGTGGTCGAGGCCGCCATGGTCTTCCGCTGCTATGTCTCGACGCCCCGGTATCGGCTGTTGATACGATTCACGATCGCGCGATCAACTTCTCGATCTCCCATCGCCCGCTTTCCCATTCGGGATCGTCGCGGAGTTGGTTGTGTAACGTTCTGAGACCGTCGCGCAGCCGCGGGATCAACGCCTTCCGATCCCCAGGGTCCGGGAACAACTGATCCGCCATGCTCGCGATGGACTTCTTCCAAAGCTCGCCGATTGGGAGCAGCGCGGAGTAGGCGGTGAGCTCTTCGAAGGCTGCTCGAAACGATCGTGGTCCACAGCGGGCCATCAACAAGACGAAAGCTGAAATCAGGCCGTCTCTATCTGGCTACCGAAACGCGGGGAAGCAGCTCGCCGACCAGGCGCTCGAACTGGTCTGTCTGGCGCCACGACGTGATGCGCAGTGTGACGGACTTGGGTCCCTCCGCGAGCAGCTCGTCCAGGTGACGGACACACTGCTCTGGCGCGCCCGCCGCCGTCCATGCTTCCACCATCTGTGGCGAGAACACTGGACCGTAGTATGCGTCCAGGAAGCGCTTTGACTCCTCGAGCGCCGCCTGCCGATCCGGATTCAAGTTGACGTTGTGATACGCCATCGTCGGAAAGCTGGCGGGATCGCGGCCTTGCCGCTCGAGCGCGGCGGCGATGCCGGACCAGTTGCTCCTCGCCAGCCCGGCGACGAGCCGTGTCGTCATCCAGCCGTCGGCGAGCTGCGCGACCCGGCGAAGCGCCCGGTCGAGTGCGGCGCCGGCGAGGGGCGGCCGCGGGTTTGACGCGATCCAGATCGGGCACGGCTGCTGCACCGGTCGGGGCTCCAGCGTGACGTCCTCGAATGAGCGAAAGCGGCCTTTGTAGGAGACGCGGTCTTCGGACCAGAGTCGGCGGCAGATCTCGATGTTCTCGGTCAGCCGGTCGGCGCGCTCCCGGTCGGCGACGTGGAACGCGGCGCCCTCGCGCGCGCTGGCGCCGCCGGCGACGAGCCCGGTACACGCGGCGAGCAGCATGCGACCGTTCGAGATCAGGTCGAGCGTCGCCCATTGATAGGCAAAGACGAGGGGATCGCGCACGGGGAATGACGCCATGCAGCCCACGCCGAGCCGGATGCGCTGTGTGGCTGAAGCGAGCGCTCCCAGCAGCGTGAGCGAGTCGGGCCTAGGCTTGGCCCCAAGGCTGTCGCCGACCCAGATCGATCCGAAGAGCGGATTCGCGTCGACCTTCGCGGCCAGCGCAAGCATCTCCGCCACGGTGGTGACACCGAAAAAGACGCCTCGTTGCGGCAGCGTGAAGCCGATGGTCGGGCTCGTCGGGAGAGTCATTCTCTACACCTCGCGCCGGCGATTCTACAGCCGGCGCGGGAATATGGGAGGGGCGGCCGGGCCCGAACCGGCCCGCGACTGAATTCGGGTGGGATTGAGCCGGCCCGCGGGTAGCGTAGAAGAAGATGATGCCGCAGATCGGGCTTCAGCCATCCTCTTCCGCATCCAGCCGTGTGAGTCCGCAGATGGCATGGTTCCTCGGCGCGATCTGCGTCATCGCGGGTGGCGCGGTGGTCGCCGCGTCGATCCTGGCCGACGACGCGAGGATGGAGGCGCCGCGCTGGGTCGTCTCGGCGGCGGGCGCTGCGTTTCTGCTGGCCGGGCGGGCTCTCGTCAAGAGCTACGCGTTCGACCACGGGACCGAGCAGCCGGCCGATGTCTGGAGCCCGCTCCTCGGAGCGCTCGTCTAACTCTTGAGAGCCTGCCGCATCCGCTGTTTCTCGCCAGGACCTAGTGGGTCCGCAGCCTCGACAGGCGCCGCCACCTGAGCGTCGCTACTTCATCACACCCTTGAGCGCACCGACCTGCTTCTGGAGATCGCCGAGTTGACCAGCGAGCTGGGTCAGGCGGCTTGGCTCGACCTGGGGCTTGGCGAGCTCGGTGTTCACCGCGGTAGCTTTGGGCAGCAGTGAATCCACCTTCGCGGTGTCGGCCGTCCCCAGCTTGCCGCTGCTCTTCATCGAGGTCAGGTCCGCTACGAGCTTCTGCGCTTGCTCCAGGAGCTGCGCCTTGTCTGGCAGCATCGAGCCGACGCCTGGAATCTGCATCTGCGCGAGGGTGACCGCCGGCATCATCGCGCATGCGACCATCACCCACACCATCACCGCCATGCGGCTGTTCAGGCTTTTCATCGTTGGAATCCTCCAGTCCCGTGGCGTGTCCAGCGGGTATTCGCCCGCAAGTGAGGCTGGACCCGAAACCCAGTCGCGTCAAGGGGATGCCCCCAAGCGACCGAGGCCTGGAGCTCTGCGCGAAGAGCGCTTGACACTAACGATGGGTGGTGCTGTCATCGCCTCCGTTTCGTAGGGCTCGGGCGAGGATGTGCAGGCCGCGGGGTCGCCTCCGCGGGCCCCGGGGTGGTAAACGGTCCGTGCGCCGGGAGTGTGCCATGGCAAAACAGCCAGGCGGCGTGATGAGACTCGATCGGCGGGCGTTTCTCAGGACGGTGGGCGCGGCGACGGGGGCCGCGGCGGTCGGCGGGATCCCGGACATCGTCACGGCGCAGAAGGCCCCCAGCTTTCCGAAGGGAACCAAGCTCAACATCCTGGAATGGGTGAGCTTCGTTCCCGCCTCCGACGTGGAGTTCAAGCGGCTCGCGGCGGAGTTCGGGAAACTGGCCGGGGTCGACGTGACCGTCGACCTGATCAACATGAACGACCTCAATCCCCGGATCGCCTCGGCCATCGAGACCAAGAGCGGTCCCGACATCATCATGATGATCTCCAATTGGCCGCATCTCTATGCCGATGGCCTTGCCGACGTGGACGATGTGGCCGAGGAGATCGCGAGTCGGGACGGCGCGTACTACGAGCACAATAAGAAGGTCAGCGTCGTCGGCAACCGCTGGAAGGCGGTTCCACTGTGCTCGGTTCCCTCGACCTGGGCGTTCCGCGAGGACTGGTTCAAGGAGGTTGGCGCCAGCAAATTCCCGGAGACCTGGGACGAGTGGCGCAAGGTCGGGATCGCGCTCAAGAAGAAGAACCAGCCCATGGGCCAGGCGTTCGGCCACAGCCTGGGCGATCCCAACAACTGGGCCTACTCGGTCACCTGGGGGTTCGGCGGCGCCGAGATCGATCAGAGCGGGAAGGTCATCATCAATAGCAAGGAGACGCTCGAGGCCGTGAAGTTCACCGTCGCCGCCTGGAAGGACTGCCTCGACGAGGGCGGGCTGGCCTGGGACGATAGCAGCAACAACCGCGCGTACCTGGCCGGGACGATCTCGGCGACGATCAACGGCGCGAGTATCTACTTCGTCGCCAAGCGGCAATTCCCCGACGTCGCCAAGGTCACCGGTCACGCCCACATGCCGAAGGGCCCGGGCGGCCGCTTCTACAACATCGGCGGCCAGGGACGTGCCGTCATGAAGTACTCCAAGAACCAGCAGGTGGCCAAGGAGTTCCTCCGCTGGTTCATGGACCGGCCGCAGTACGACAAGTGGATGGCGGCGAACGACGGCTACACCGTCGGCCCGACGCCTTACTGGGAAAAGCACCCCTTGTGGGAGAAGGACCCGAAGCTCATCCCCTTCAGGGAAGCGTCGAAGTTTGGCCGCTGGCCCGGATATCCCGGTCCGCCGAGCCGCAAGGCGTCCGAGGCCCTGGTCAAGTACATCCTCGTGGACATGTACGCCCAGGCCATCAAGGGCATGAAGGCCGAGGACGCGGTGAAGTGGGCTGAGGGCGAGCTGAAGAAGGCGTACGCGTAGGCCGGACGCGGTCCATTTTGTAGCGCCATGGCTGATCAGAGCATCGAGCCCCTCCTGGCAAAGAGCGCGGCGTCTGGGGCGCAAGCGATCGCGGCTCCCGTCGCGGTGGCGGTCCCGAAGCCTCGGCGCCCGCGTCGGCTCGGCCATCTCCTGGAGCAGGAGCACATCCTGGCAGGGGCGCTGCTCGCGCCCACGCTCGTCATCCTGACGCTCTTCATCGCCTACCCGTTCGTTCTTGGCATCTGGCTCGCGGTCAGCGACAAAGTCGTCGGGCGCCCGGGTAACTTCGTCGGGCTGCAGAACTTCTGGGTGAACATCCACGACACGATCTTCCTCCGCGCGTTTCAGAACACGTTCGTCTACACCTTCATCGCCACGATCCTCAAGCTGGCGTTGGGGATGGGAGCCGCGCTGCTCCTGAACCAGCACTTCCGGTTCAAGCGGATCGTCCGCGCGGGGATGCTCCTGCCCTGGATCGTTCCCACGGTCCTGAGCACGCTTGCCTGGCAGTGGATGTTCGACGCGACGTTCAGCGTGTTCAACTGGGTGCTCCTGAACGTCGGGCTCATCTCGCAGCGGATCCTGTGGCTGGGCGACGGCACCATGGCGATGGGCTGCCTGATTCTTGTCAATGTGTGGCGAGGCATGCCCTTCTTCGCCATCACCCTCCTGGCCGGGCTGCAGACGGTCAATCCCGATCTGCACGAGGCCGCGGAGATCGATGGGGCCAACGCCTGGCAGCGATACTGGCGGGTGACGCTTCCCCTGATCAAGCCGATCATGCTGGTCGTGGTTCTGTTCTCGATGATCGCGACGTTCGCCGACTTCCAGCTGATCTACGTCCTGACGCGGGGCGGGCCCTACAGCAGCACGCACGTGTTCGGGACCTACGCCTACGAGATCGCCATGCGGGCGGCCAAGCTGGGCCAGGGCGCCTCGATCTCGCTCTTCCTGTTCCCGTTCCTCCTCATGGTCATCGTGTTTCAGCTCTGGTATATCCGGCGGAGCGACTGACGATGGCCGCCCCGCGATACGGGAGTCCAATCAAGCGCGCGGCGACGTTCTACATTCCCCTGACAGTGATGGTCGGGGCGACGCTGTTTCCGTTCTACTGGATGGTGATCACCTCCGTCCGGCCAGACGTCGAGCTGTACAACGTGAAGGCGAATCCCTTCTTCACGCTGCACCCGACCCTCGACCACTTCTACTATCTGTTCGAGCTGACCATGTTTCCCCGGTGGGCGTGGAACACCCTCTTCATCGCCGTCGTCTCGACCGGCATCTCCCTCTTCTGCGGCCTGCTCGCCGGGTACGCCCTGGCGCGCTTGCAATTCCGGTGGGCCCCGTCCCTCGGCACGGTGATCTTCATCACCTACTTGGTTCCGCCGACCTTGCTCTTCATCCCGCTCGGTGACGTCGTCAAGGCGTTCGGGATCGGCGACACGCCGTGGGCCGTGATCCTCACGTATCCGACGTTCCTGATCCCGTTCTGCACGTGGCTGTTGATGGGATACTTCAAGACCATTCCTCGGGAGATCGAAGACTGCGCCCGGATCGACGGCGCGAGCCGAATCCAGGCCATGGTCCGCATTAGCTTCCCGCTCGCCGTCCCCGGAATCCTCTCCGCCGGAATCTTCGCGTTCACGCTGTCCTGGAACGAGTTCCTCTACGCGCTCGTCTTCCTCTCGTCGCCTCAACAGAAGACGATTCCGATCGGGGTCTTCACCGAGCTGGTGCGCGGCGACGTCTTCTACTGGGGACCGCTCATGGCCGGCGCTCTTCTAGGCTCGATTCCGGTCGCGCTCGTCTACTCCTTCTTCGTCGAGCACTACGTCACCGCTCTCACGGGCGCCGTCAAGGGGTAGCCGCCGGCCTTTCCTTGACACTCGCCGCCGCTCCCGCCTAGGCTCCTGCTCGCGGAGGATCGCGACGAAGAGCCTGCGGCGGGTGGCGCGCAGCACAGTGGTGGTCATCGGCGCGGTTTTCGCGCTGGTGATCGTCGGCATGGCCCTGTTCGCCGGCGCGCTCGCGCCGTCTCCCCCCGACGAGCAGAACTTCGACCTGATCGAGGCGAGGCCGGGTGCGCAGGCGCTGTTCGGCACCGACCGCTTCGGCCGCGACGTGCTGAGCCGGGTGATCTACGGGGCGCGCGTCTCGCTCTACGTGGCGGTGACGTCGATCGGGCTGGCCATGCTGGTCGGCGGGGTGCTCGGGCTGACGGCCGGCTACGCCGGCGGCGTGTGGGACAACGCCATCAACCGCGTGATGGACGTGTTCTTCAGCATTCCCGGGCTGCTGCTGGCGGTCGGTGTCGCCGCGATGCGCGGGCCGGGCGTGAACAGCGCGGTCGTCGCCATCACGATCGTCTACACGCCGCTCTTCGCGCGTGTCATGCGGGGGCCGGTGCTGGCCGAGCGGGAGAAGGAGTACATCGAGGCGGTGCGAGCGCTGGGCGCCAGCCGGCTGGTCGTAGCGCTCAAGCACCTGCTGCCGAACGTGCTGTCGCCCTTCGTGGTGCAAGGCACCGTGGCCTTCTCGCAGGCGATCCTCATCGAGGCCTCGCTGAGCTATCTGGGGCTGTCGGCGCAGCCGCCGACGCCGTCGTGGGGCAACATGCTGAACGAAGGGCGGACCTATCTGGAGACCGCGCCGTGGATCTCGGTGTTCCCGGGCGTCGCGATCATGACCGCCGTGCTGGCGTTCAATCTGATCGGCGACGGGCTCCGTGACATTCTCGACCCGAACGCGTCGTGAGGCAGTGCGCGCTGCAGGCCGTCGCGGGGCTGGGGCCCCGCCGGCCGAGGCGCGCTGAAAAAGAGGAGAGGAGCATGAGCCAGCTGAGTCGCCGCCAACTGCTGAAATCCGCCGGCCTGACCGCCGGCGCCTTTACGCTCCCCCGTCGGGCCGGCGCCCAGACGAAGCCCGGCACCCTGATCACGGCCCAGACGACGGAGGCGACCGGCCTCGATCCCCAGCTCGTGCCGGCGCTGTCGCGCAGCCGCCGCTCGCCCCTGACCTACAATCAGCTCGTGCGCTTCGAGTCCGACATGACGCCGGCGCCGGAGCTGGCCGAATCGTGGCAGGTGAGCCCGGACGGGCTCACCTGGACGTTCAAGCTGCGTCAGGGCGTGAAGTTCCACGACGGCCAGGAGTTCACCTCGGCCGACGTGAAGTTCTCGTTCGACCGCCTGCTGGAGAAGTCGGCCGCTGGCAAGTCGGACTTCAACGCGGTGGACAAGATCGAGCCCGCCGGCAAGTACGCGGTGAAGTTCGTCACCAAGGAGCCGTTCGCCGCGCTGGTGGCGGCCCTGGGCGGCTTCTGGGGCTTCATCGTCAGCGAGGCGGGCGTCAAGAAGCACGGCGACCTCAACAAGGCGGCGCTCGGCACCGGCCCATTCATCCTGGAGGACTGGAAGGTCGAGCAGCAGATGGTCTTCAAGCGCAACCCCAACTACTTCAAGAAGGGGCTGCCGCACGCCGACGAGCTGATCGTGCGCGTCATCCCCGACGAGGCCAACATCGTGGCTGCGCTGCGTACGGGGCAAGTGCACCACGCGTTCATCGAGGACAACAAGAACTACAACCTCCTGAAGGACGAAAAGTCGCTCACCGGCTATCGCTCCTCGCGCCTGGGCTACGACTACCTCAACATGAGCGCCAACCGGGGTCCCCTCGGGGATGTCCGCGTGCGCCAGGCGATCTCGTGGGCGGTCGATCGCTCCCAGGTCATGCGCGTCGCCACCGCCGGCTTCGGGCGCCTGACCGCGCCCTGCACGGCGCCCATGAAGCAGTGGCAGCTGTCGGAAGAGCAGTGGATGAAGTATTACAAGCCGGACCTCGATCGCGCCAAGAAGCTGATGGTCGAGGCCGGCGTGGCGGGCGGCTTCACCGTGAAGTGCTCGGTGATCCCGACGTTCCCGACCATGGTGTCCGGAGCGCCGGTCATCGCCGCTCAGCTCAAGCGCATCGGCATCAACATGGAGATCGAGAACGTCGAGTACGCGGTGTGGATCAAGCGCTGGCTGGCCCACGACTTCGACATGACCATGAACAGCACGCCCGGCTACGCCGATCCCGACGTGGCGTTCTTCCGCCCGCTGCACTCGACCAAGGGGCAGAACTGGAACTCGTGGAGCGTGCCGGCGGTCGACGCGCTGCTGGAAGAGGGCCGGCGCACCATGGACAGCAAGAAGCGCAAGGAGATCTACGACCGCCTGCAGATTGCGATCCTCGAGAACGTGCCGCACCTTTGGCTGTACTCGGCCGATCTGATCGACTTCACGCAGGCCAGCGTCAAGGGGTTCCGCCAGCACCCGACGGCGCTGCTGTACGGCCTGGAGGGCGCGTCGGTCGACAAGGCGTAGCCGGCGCGGTGGGGCGCTACGTCGTCGTCCGGCTCTACTCGATGGCCGTCACCCTGGTGGGCCTCTCGGTGCTCGTGTTCCTCATGCTGCGCCTGGTCCCCGGCACCGTCGTCGAGCAGCTGATCGGCGCCGACGCCATCGCGAGTCCGGCGATGGTGGCGGAGCTGAAGCGGTTCTTCGGCTTGGACCAGCCGTGGTGGCAGCAATACGGACGCTGGGTCGCGGCGCTCGCCCACGGCGACCTCGGCACCTCCTGGCGGACCGGCAAGCCCGTGGTCGCGCTGATTCTCGAGCGGCTGCCGGTGACGATCGAGCTGACATCGCTGGCGGTCGGCTTCGCGATGCTGCTCGGCATCCCCGCCGGGATCCTCTCGGCGACCCGTCGCGATCAGACGATCGACAACGTCACCCGCGTGGGCACGCTGCTCGGGCTGTCCATCCCCGTGTTCTGGCAGGGCACGATGCTGATCCTGTTCTTCTCGATCTACCTGCGCTGGATGCCGCCGGTCATGTGGGTCGACTTCTTCGCCGACCCGGGGCGCAATCTCACGATCATGGCGCTGCCCGCGCTGTGCCTGGGCACCGCCAGCGCGGCCAACATCGCGCGGACGACCCGGGCCTGCATGCTCGACGTGCTGCGCTCGGAGTACATCCGCACGGCGGCGGCCAAAGGCCTGGCCGACCGCCTCGTCGTTCTCAAGCACGCCCTCAAGAACGCGCTGATTCCGATCGTGACGGTGGCCGGGCTGCAGATCGGCATCCTGCTCGGCGGCACCGTCGTCGTGGAGGAGGTCTTCACCCTGCCCGGCATCGGGCGCCTGGTGCTGTGGTCGATCTACCAGCGTGACTACCCGCTGACCCAGTCGACGATCCTGTTCGTCGCGGTGATGTTCATGGCCATCAACCTGGCCGTGGACGTGCTGTACGGATATCTCGATCCGCGGATCCGCTACAGCGCCTAGTGGGCGGCGCGCGTCACCCCGGCACCAGGGATCTATCAGCGACTCTAATATGGTGCGGAAGCCCGACGTGTCCCCTATCATTCAGCGGCGACACGTACGCTTGCGAACCTCGGGCCTCGTGCCCAGTGGAGCCATTGAGCATGGTGAAGACGACGGGACGACGGGAGTGGCTGTCGACGGTCGCGAGGGGAGCCGCCGCGGCGACGGTTGGCGTCCTCGGGCAGCCACACGCGGCGCGGTCGGACGATAACCGTGGCGATCCACGCATCAAGCACGTCGTCGTGCTGATGATGGAGAACCGCTCGTTCGATCACATGCTCGGGCTGATGATGAACGAAATTCCCGACCTGCGCGGCGTCCACGCCGGCGACTGGACCAACGTCGATGACAAAGGCAACGTGCATGCGTTGACCGAGGGCGCGGCGTACCAGGGGCAGTTCCGCGTCGACCCGCCGCACGACTTCTGGAGCGTGAACCAGCAGATCTACGCGCACCCGGGACAGCCGACGCAGCAGCCACAGCCGGACATGCGGGGTTTCGCGGCAACCTATGCGCGAGCCGGCGGCAACCCGGCCAACGTCATGAAGTGCTTCAGCCCGGAGCGACTGCCGACTATCCGCGCGCTTGCCCGGAATTACCTCGTGTGCGACAACTGGTTCTCCTCGATGCCGGGTCCGACGAATCCCAACCGCGCCTTCGCGCACTTCGGCACGTCGTTCGGCCGCGTCGACAACGGCCCCGTGTGGTTCGCGATGGTCGATCGGCGCCACGAAAAGGGCATCTACGGTCGACTGCGCGATCGCGGCAGGTCATCGAAGATCTACTACTACAACCTACAGAGCGGGACGATCGGGATGACATTTCTGGGGTCGTCCTACTTCGGGCTCTATCGCGACTTCGTGAAAGACTGCAGAAACAACGCGCTGCCGGACTACGCGTTCATCGAGCCGCCATACGTGGATCAGGACGACGGCACGCTGGCCGCCGACCATCATCCCGACAACTTCGTCCTCGCGGGCGATCATTTCATCCGGGCCGTGTACGAGGCGATCCGCGCGAGCGACGAGGTGTGGCGCTCGACGCTGTTGCTGATCGTCTGGGACGAGCACGGCGGGATCTTCGACCACGTGTCGCCCCCGAGCCTGCCGTACGGCGACAGCTTCCGGTCGCCGGTGGCCGGCTTCAATTTCGACCGGCTCGGTGTCCGCGTCGGGGCGATCGTGGTCTCGCCCTACGTGACGCCGGGCGTCTCGCACGTGCTGTTCGAGCACGCGTCGATCCCCGCCACGGTGACGCAACAGTTCATCGGCCCGCCCGACGCACACGCGCCCTACCGGCGCGAGCAGCGCGCGCCGACCTTGCAGCAGCTCCTGATCGACATGGCGCCGCGCATGGAGCGACCCGACTTCGGCCGGCCCCCACGGCGGGGTGAGTCGCGGGACGACCGCGTGATCCCGGCTTCGCTGTCCGAGTCTCGGACACCGGACCGACCGAGGTTCGGGCCGACGCGACCGGCGACGTCGCTGCAGATCGAGCACGTCCGCGAGGTGCATCAGCTCCTGGCGTTCCGGAAGCCGAGAGTCGCGCGCGCGTTCGATCCTGGTCGCATCATGACACAGCGGGAGGTCGGGCAATTCATGCGCACGGCGCTGGCGGCCCTCCACTCCGAGCTGGAGGACCGCGATTCTTAGGCTGCCGGCCCGCCGGCCGCTGACGGTCGCGGCCGTCCTCTGGACGCTGACCGTCCTCGCCGGGCCGCACGCGACCCAGGCGCAAGCGCCCAACGAGGTACCGCCCGAGTCGTTCGATCTGTGCTCGAAACCGACCGTGGCCCAGAGCAGCAATCCGGTCGCGCGTGATCTCCGGACGGAG
Organism: Candidatus Rokuibacteriota bacterium; assembly: GCA_003221615.1. Classification (GTDB taxonomy): domain Bacteria; phylum Methylomirabilota; class Methylomirabilia; order Rokubacteriales; family CSP1-6; genus AR31. The sequence continues at coordinate 11,149 of QHSQ01000077.1, forward strand.
TTCCGGGTCCTCTACTTCGACGTGTGTCGCGTGAAGGAGGACTACAACGAGGGCGGCTTCCGCGGCATGCTCGAACGACAATTCGGGACGGTCCAGGACCTGATCGTCGACACCTTCACCGGCCGCGGTCTGCATCCGACGATCGGCCTCATCGTCCCCGAGGGCGGGATCGCGTTCGGTGCCGCGCTGAACGACGAGTGGCACATCACCGAGACGCCGCACATCCGGTTCACGACCAGCGTCGAGGCGCGCGGGTCGGACAGCGGATTCTGGGCGGCCGGCGCCCTGTCCCACATGCAGTTCGACTGGTACCGCGCGTACGACGTCGGCTCGTTCCGGATGCCCCAGATCACGGTGGCCGTCAAGCATTTCGATCTTCCCGACATGCCGTTCTTCGGCTTGGGCAACCAGACTTCGCTCAGCGACCAGGCGTTCTACAAGCTGACCGAGACCGAGCTGCCCATCCAGGTGGATTTTCCCGTGGCATACGGGGTGACGTTGTCCGCGCAGGCGACCGCGCTCTATGCGACGTCGGATCCGTCCCAGTTGTTCCTCAGCCGGTTTTCCGCTTCATCGGCGCCGGGCATCCGGTCGCGCACGACGTACATCGTCCCCGGACTGATCGCGAGCTATCGCTCTCCGGACGTGCTGTACGGCCTGTCCGGCGACGCCCGCGTGAGCTACGAGGCCTACCAGGCGCTGGATGGGGGGAAGTTTACGTTCGATCGAGTCGAAGCGCGGATGGCGGTGCACTACGGCATCGAGGATCAGCCCTTCTCCCTGGGGAGGTTCCCCTACTTGCGAAGTCTGCTCGGCTCGAGCCGCTTCACTGCCGACGCGAACCTGGTCGTCAGCGAGCCGCGGGCACGCAACGCGGTGCCGTTCTACCTCCAGCCGACACTGGGCGGCGGCGATATCCACAACGAAAATTGGCTGAGGAGCTACACGAGCTACCGGTTCACGGCGCCGAACACGGTCGCGTACGGCTTGACCTATGAAAGGCGACTGATCGATCCATTCGGGTTCTCTGTATTCGCGGAATGGGGAAAGGTGGGGCTGAACCCCGGCGAGCTCGACTTCGACCACTTGAAGCACAGCATCGGGGTGGGCTTCTCGCTACGACTCGGCGGCCGAGCGGTGGTGGAATTTTCGATCGCGTGGGGCGGCGGCGAAGGCAGCCACACGTACGCGACGGGCAATACGAACAACGCGATCGGATTGGGGGCGCGTGCCGCCGGCACCGTCGGTCTTCGGGGGGTGTTCTGAGGCCTCGATGAAACATTATCGTGGTCGGGTCTCCGTTGCGCTCATCGCGCTCCTCGCCGCCGCCCTCACGGCCGCGTCTCCGGTGCACGCGCAGGCGCCGGGAGGGCAAGTCATCTGGGGCGTGTCGGTCTCGCTGCCGCCTGCGTGGTTCGATCCGGCCGAGGCCACCGGCCTCCTCATACCGTTCATCGTCTACTACGCGTTGCACGACGCGCTCGCCAAGCCGATGCCGGGCACCGCTATGGCGCCGAGCCTGGCGGAGTCGTGGAGCATCTCCGCGGACGGACTCACGTACGAGTTCGTGCTCCGCCCGGGGGTCCGCTTCCACAATGGCGAGCTCGTGACAGCCGACGACGTGAAGTTCTCCTTCGAGCGCTACCGCGGCGTGTCGGCGAAGATCCTGAAAGAGAAGGTTCGGCGGATTCAGGTCCTCGACCAGCACCGCGTGCGCTTCGAGCTCAAGGAGCCGTGGCCCGACTTTCTCACCTTCTATGCGACACCCGCGACCGGCGCCGCCTGGGTCGTCCCGCGGAAGTACGTTGAAAAGGTTGGCGACGATGGCTTCAAGAAGGCCCCGGTTGGCGCCGGCCCCTACAAGTTTGTCTCATTCACTCCGGGAGTGGAACTGGTCCTGGAGGCCCACGAGCAATACTGGAGAAAGCGTCCCGGCGTCAAACGTTTGGTACTCAAATCCGTGCCGGACGAGACCACGCGCCTGGCGATGCTCAAGCGGGGGGAAATCGACATCTCGTACATCGTGCGGGGTCCAGTCGCCGAGGAAGTCCAGCGCACACCGGGGCTCACGCTGAAACCGATCCGCTTCTACGGCGAGCAGTGGGTGCTGTTCACCGAGCAGTGGGATCCGAAATCGCTCTGGAGCGACCGGCGTGTACGTTTGGCCGTCAACTACGCGATCGACCGCCAGGCCATCAACCAGTCGCTGACGCTCGGGTTCTCGCGGATGACGGGCAGCATCATCCCACGCGACTTCGAGTTCTCCTGGCCCGCCCCGCTCTACCCCTTTGACGTCCGGAAAGCCAAGCAGTTGCTGACGGACGCCGGGTACCCACACGGATTCGAAGGGGAGTTCTGGACGGATATCGGCTTCGCCGAGCAGACCGAAGCCGTCGCCAACGCTCTCGCGGCGGTCGGGATTCGCGTGCGGATTCACACCTTGGAACGCGCGGCCTACTTCAACCAGCTCCGGGAGAAGAAGCCCCGTCAGCTCGTCTACATGGCGAGTGCTGCCTACGGCAATGCGGCGACACGGATCGACACATTCGTGGCGGCGGGAGGGACATACACATACGGCGGCTACGCCGACATCGAAGGGCTCGTTCAGGAGCAAGCCACCGAGCGCGATCGAAAGCGGCGAGAAACAACGCTCCATCGGATCCAGCAGCTCATGCATGAGCGGGCAATGTTCGCGCCCATCTGGGATAGCGCCGCCCTGCATGGATACGGCCCCAGAGTGGCAGAGCCAGCGCTGGGGCTCATCGGCAATTACCTCTGGAGCGGGCCGTACGAGGAGGTCAGGCTGAAGTGATCACGCTCGAGCATCGGTACTGCACACGGGGGGTCTCGGGAGCTCCTCGCTGACGCGGAGGACATTACGGTTCCGCGAGCTGGGAAAGCCACTAGAAGGCTAACCGCACGCGGGCCGCCATCAGGTAGCCATCGTTCGCGGTCCGACGCGTGTGCACTCCGTTGAGAACCTCGGCCGTGTCGAGCGCGTGTCCCACCTTGAGATACGCCCCCTGCAGATCGAACGCGGTATTCGGCGCAAACCTCCACGTCAGGCCGAGATCCATCTCGGTGCCGATGTAGCGGGAATCGCCCTTCACCCAGCTCTGATCGTCCACCGTCGCGCGGTTCGTATAGGTTTGTTGCGGAGCGAGGACAATCGTCGTGTCCGTGTCGACCTTCTCCGCCGTCCACGTCGGGCTCACGATCCCATAAAACGCGAGCGCCTGCGTGACGCTGTACGTGGCCCGGAAGCCTAGCTGGGCGCGACCGAACCGATCGTAACCGACGTTGGTCGCCATGCCGACGCCGGGGCCGCCGCCGCCGTTGAAGTAGTCAACGCCGGTGGCGATGATCGCTGCCCACCCGTTGTAGTAGCTTCCATCTTCATCGAGCGGCTCGAAGTAGCGCTTACTCAAGGAAAGGTTGTCGCGGGCTTTGTTGCCCGTGCTGTAGATAGCGCGGAGCTCGAGGAGCAGCGGACCAAGCTGGTAGCTGCCGATCACGTCGAAGAGCCAAGCCGCCGCGTCACCCTGCACCCGCCCCACTGACCCGTTCGTTCTGATCGCCTGAGTGTCGTAGCTGCCCCACTGGTAGTAGAGCGTCGGATCGAGTCCAAACGGGCCAATGCGCAAGCGCGAGTCGATCCCGACCGTGTAACGGTCTTCGTGATCCGTCGCGTCACCCGCCGCGGTGGTGCCCAGGCCCGCGACCGGTGCGTTATTGGTTTGACCACCAGTCGCCAACCCGCTGTTCATCGAGCCGCCGACGGTGCGCATGTTGGTGGCGTTGCGCCTGGCGGCGGTAGACGTCGTGCCGTCGGCGTGGAACCACGAGAACAGCGGCTTCAGGTCGAGACCTTTGAGCGGCGTCACCTCGGGGCTCACGATGACCGCGTAGTCTTTGCCCCGGTTCGTCCGCACCGCCGCCAGCGCCCGGTTACCGCCGGCGAGTTGGTCCTCGAGCATGACGTAGGCGAGGTTGAGCTTGACCTCTGGCGTGAACGTCGTGATCGTCGACACGCCGGCGAAGTCGCCAGTGGCATAGGTGATCTTGTAGTTGGCGAGAGTGGCGAAGGGCTGACCGCCCGCGCGGGCCACGGTCGGCACTGGGATGAAGGGCAGGAGGCTGTCCTTTCCGGTCAGGTCGAACTCGGTGTATATCCACTTGATCTCGAACAGTCCGGCCACGTCGGTGTTGAGGTCTAGCCCGCCGCCGGTGCCGAATTTGCAGCCCCCGACGAAGCCGCAGACCTGACCGCTACTGTTTCCCGGAAAGCCGCCGTCGTTCGAGCCGCCCTGGCCGTACATCAGATCGAGCTCGATTCCGAGCACGGCCTTGGTCCGCCCCACGGCGAACTCGAAGTCAGGGCGGAACCGAGTCCGCGCGTACCACTCATGATCGCCGTCGCGGGCGAAGTTGCCGTCGTAAAAGTTCCGCCCGGCTGAGGTGACCTGATCGAAAAGTCCGCTGATTGTCACCTTCGGCGCCGGCGCCTGCGCGAGCGCAGGGGACGCCAGCGTGACGAGCACCAGGAAGGCGAAGGATGCGAGGACGAGTAGTCTCCTCATCACGAACCTCCCTCTCGGACGTCCGTACCCGGATTTCTAAATGAACCTCTTTTCACCACGTCTCGTGGCGTCGAGTGGGCGGGCGGACAACGCTCCTCCTTCCTGGCTGCGGTCACTCGCGCAGTGTGGAAACGAGCGCACGCACGCGACATAGCCTTTGGGTTTGTGGCCGACGAAACAAGGGACTGAAGAGCTCCCGCCGGCCATCTCGATGGTCTACAGGGGCATCGAAGGGTTGTCCGGAACACCAGAAGCAGGGGCATCATCGCCTCTCCTGAGGGCCGGACGATCGGATCTCAGCTACGGGCGACTCACACCGTCGAACGAAGTCGCGAAGCTTATAGGGCACTATTGTGACGTCTGTCAAGAACGAA
>QHSQ01000078.1 GCA_003221615.1 Candidatus Rokuibacteriota bacterium
TGCCGCTGCTCGAGACGGCACACCGCCTGGTCGCCGATGGGATCTCGCCCAAGTGGACGATCAACCTCTCGCCGGTGCTGACCGAGCAGCTCGCCTCGCCCGAATTCCAGAAGGAATTATCTTTTTACCACGATAACGTCCGGCGCGCCTGCACGGAGTCGCGGCAGCACTTCACCCGCGCGGGTCAGAAGGAAATCGTCCGCCTCACCCACTTCTGGGAGGAGTTCTTCGAGCGGATGTGGGAAATGCACCGGAGAATCGGGGGGGATATTCCCGGCACCTTCGCCGACCTGCAGCGGGCCGGGCACATCGAGATCATCACCTGCGCGGCCACCCACGGCTATCTGCCGCTGCTGGCGCGGGACGAGTCGATCCAGCTGCAGCTCCGCACCGCCGTCGAGACCCACCGCCGGCATTTCGGCCGCCCGCCGCGGGGCATCTGGCTGCCGGAGTGCGCCTACCGGCCTCGATACGAGTGGACGCCCCCGACCGGGCCCGACAGCGCCCGCGATCGGCGCGTGCGACCCGGCATCGAGGAGATGCTGGCGAAGAACGGTCTCGAGTATTTCGTCGCCGACGCTCATCTGATCTCCGCCAGCCAGCCGCTCTTTCTCTACCGCGATTTCCTTCCTTTGAGGAAAGACGCCAAGGGCGAGCCTGTCGCAACGGTACCGGCCGGCCAGGCCCGCACGCCGTACCTTCCCTATCGAGTCGCCTCGCGGGGAGGCCACGGTCAGGCCGTCGCCTTCTTCCGTGACCCCAAGACCACCCTGCAGGTGTGGAGCCGCGAGCACGGCTACCCGGGGGATTACTCGTACCTGGAGTTCCACAAGAAGCACTTCCCGGGCGGCCTGAGGTTCTGGCGGATTACCGACAACCAGGGTGACCTCGGGACGAAAGCGGTGTACGACCCCGACCTCGCCGCTCAAAAGGTCGCCCTCCAGGCCCCGCACTTCGTCGACCTGGTGATCGACACCCTGACGCGGGCCGGCAAGGGACCGTCGCTGGTCTGCTCGCCCTACGACGCGGAGCTCTTCGGCCACTGGTGGTTCGAGGGCCCATTGTGGCTCGAGCACATCGCGCGCGAGATGGAGCGCCGCGGCGTCCCGCGCATGACGCTCGGCGAAGCCCTCGAGTCGGTACCGCCGCGTACGACCCTGTCGCTGCCGGAGGGCTCGTGGGGCGAAGGCGGCGACCACCGGGTCTGGCTCAACCGCGGCACCGAGTGGACGTGGGACCGGATCTACAGCGCCGAAGCGGAGTGGGTCGGGCACCTCGCCCGGCTCGACGGCCGCCCGGAGCTCCGGCGCGTGATCGCCCAGGCGACGCGGGAGCTCCTACTCCTGCAGTCCTCCGACTGGCAGTTCCTGATCACGACCGGGACCGCGTCCGACTACGCCGAGCGGCGAGTGGCCGAGCACTACGCCGAATTCAAGCGGCTGTGCGAGATGGCGCGCGCGCTCGAGGCCGGCGACATGCTTTCGCCCGACGCCGCGCACTCGCTGGGGCGCCTGGAGCGCGACGACTTCTGCTTCCCGGACCTCAACCCCGCCTGGGGCCTCGACCCGCCGGCCGCCGGCTGAGCACGATGCCGCGGCGCGCGCGTGTCCTCGCGATGGTCATGGCCGGCGGCCGTGGCGATCGCCTGCAACCCTTGACGCGCGAGCGCTCGAAGTCGGCGGTACCGTTCGGGGGCCGCCATCGCCTGATCGATTTCGTGCTCTCGAACTTCGTGAATTCGGACATGCCGTCCCTCTACGTCCTCGTGCAGTACAAGGCGCAATCGCTGATCGAGCACCTTCGCCTGGCCTGGCGGACGAGCGGCATGCTCCCCGATTTCTTCGTGACCGTCGTGCCGCCGCAGATGCGGGTCGGCGCCGCCTGGTACCGCGGCACCGCCGACGCTGTCCTACAAAATCTGAACCTCATCGACGACTTCAACGCCGACGTCGTCGCGGTCTTCGGCGCCGACCACGTCTACCGCATGGACGTGAACCAGATGCTGGCGTTCCACCAGGAGTCGGGCGCCGACGTGACCATCGCAGCCCGGCCGGTGCCCCTGGCCGATGCCCGTCAGTTCGGCGTGCTCGGCGTCGATCGCGCGGGACGGGTCGTCCAGTTCGAGGAAAAGCCCGCGAAGCCCGCGCCCCTGCCGGACGATCCCGAGCGCGCGCTAGTCTCGATGGGCAACTACATCTTCTCGCGGCAGCCGCTCGTCGACGCGCTCGTGGCCGACGCGCGACGCTCCACCGACCACGACTTCGGCCACTCGATCATCCCGGAGCTCGTCCCGGGCGGGCGCGTCTTCGCCTACGACTTCCAGAAGAACGAAGTCCTTGGGGTGAAGCCGTACGAGGAGCAGGCGTACTGGCGCGACGTGGGCACGATCTCGTCCTACTGGGAGGCCCACATGGACCTCCTGGGCGAGTCGCCGCGGTTCGACCTCGACAACCGGCTCTGGCCGATCCGCAGCGAGCACCATGCCGGCCCCGCGGCCCGCTTCATCGCCGGCGACGTCGACAACGCGCAGATCGGCGAGTCGTCGCTGGTCAAGCGCGCGACGATCCGCAACTCGATCCTCGGCCGGTCGGTGTGGGTCAACGAGGGCGCGGTGATCGAGGATTCGATCGTGATGGACCACACCACCGTCGGCAAGGGCGCTCACCTGCGCCGCGCCATCATCGACCGCTTCAACATCATCCCGGCCGGCGCCGAGATCGGCCACGACCCCGCCGCCGACCGTCGGACCTATCACGTCGACGCCTCCGGCCTGGTCGTGGTTCCGCGCGGAGGCCGCCGCGAGTTTCTCCGCGGCATCGAGGAATTTTGAACCGCGCGATCGTCATCCACGGCCACTTCTACCAGCCGCCGCGGGAGAATCCCTGGCTCGAGTCGGTCGAGGTCCAGGACTCGGCGGCGCCGCAGCACGACTGGAACGAGCGGGTGACCGCGGAGTGCTACGCGCCGAACACGGCGGCCCGCCGCGTCGACGAGCAGAACCGCGTGCTCGACATCGTCAACAACTTCGAGAAGATCTCGTTCAACATCGGGCCGACGCTCTTCGCCTGGCTCGAGCGCCACCGGCCGGACGTGTACGCGAAGATCATCGAGGCCGACCGCGCGAGCGTCGCGGCCCGGGGTCATGGCAACGCGTGCGCGCAGGTCTTCAACCACATGATCATGCCGCTCGCCACGCGCCGCGACAAGGTCACGCAGGTGCGCTGGGGGATCGACGACTTCCGCACGCGGTTCGGGCGGGAGCCCGAGGGGCTCTGGCTTCCCGAGACCGCGGTGGACAACGAGTCGCTCGAGGTGCTCGCCGAGGCCGGCGTGAAGTTCACGATCCTGGCGCCCCATCAGGCCCAGCGCGTGCGAGCGCTGGATACCGAGGCCTGGGAGGACGCCGGCAGTGAGATCGATCCGAGCCGTCCGTATCTCTGGCGCGGACCGCGCGGGCTCAGCCTGGCGCTCTTCTTCTACGACGGACCCATCTCGCGCGCGATCGCGTTCGAGCGGTTGCTGGAGCGCGCCGAGAACCTCGTGGCGTGGCTCAACGCCGCCTTCTCCGATGCGCGCACGTGGGCGCAGCTCGTCCACTGCGCGACCGACGGCGAGACATACGGCCACCACAGCCGCTTCGGCGAGATGGCGCTGGCGGCGGCGGTCCAGCAGATCGAGGCAGACGAGACGGCCGCGCTCACGAACTACGCGGCCTTCCTGGCGGCCAACCCGCCCATGCACGAGGTCGAGATCCGCGAGCGGACCTCGTGGAGCTGCGCGCACGGCATCGAGCGCTGGCGCTCGGATTGCGGCTGCCGCACGCGCGGTGACTGGCACCAGCGCTGGCGGGCTCCGCTTCGCGAGACGCTCGACTGGCTCCGCGACCAGATCGATCCTTACTTCGAGGCGCGCGCCTCCGCGCATCTCAAGGACCCGTGGGCGGCCCGCGACGACTATGCCGCGCTGCTGCTCGAGCGGGGCCCCGAGCGGCTCGACGCGTTCTTCGCCGCGCATGCCCGAGGCGTGCTCGAGCCGGCGGCACGCGTCGAAGCCCGCAAGCTTCTCGAGCTCGAGCGCAACCGGCTGCTCATGTACACCTCGTGCGGCTGGTTCTTCGACGAGATCTCGGCCATCGAGCCCGTGCAGATCCTCCGCTACGCGGCGATGGCCCTGCAGTACCTGAACGACCTCGGCGGCGGGCGGCTCGAGGACGAATTCGTCCGTCGGCTCACGGCCGCGCCGAGCAACGTGCCCGAGATGCGCGACGGCGGGGAAGTCTACCGCCGCCTGATCCGGCCGACCGCGGTCAACTTGAGTCGGGTCGTGACGCACTACGCGATCACCGGCCTTCTCGAGGAATACCCGGCGGACGCGCGCATCTATGCCTACCGAGTCGAGCGGCTCGACGGCGCGCGCGAGACGGCCGACGGCACGACGCTCGCCGTCGCGCACGTGCGCGTCAGCTCCGAGGTGACGGGCGAGACGCGCGAGATGGTGTACGCGCTGCTCTACTTCGGCGGCCACGACTTCTCGTGCGGCGTGAGGACCTGGGACGATCAGGCCACCTACGACGCGCTGAAGACCGACCTGCTGGCGCGCTGCGCGCGCCAGAGCGTCGCCGACCTCGTCCGCGGGCTCGACGAGTACTTCCCCGGCGGGCTCTCGTCGCTCGGCCACCTCTTCCTCGACGAGCGGCGGCGCGTCCTGGGCAACGTCATCCGGGCGACCCTCGAGCGCCACGAGGAGACGTACCGGAAGATCTGGGAGGAGAACCGCAAGCTCGTCCACTACCTGCGAGAGGCCGACGCGCCCGTTCCCGAGGCCCTCGCGATTGTCGCGCGCCACGTGCTGGAGGAGCAGATCACCGCCGAGCTCCAGCCCCTGCCGGAGCTTCTGGTGATCCCGGACCGCGTCGTCGGCATCGTCGACGAAGCGAGAGCCCTCGGCCTGACGCTCGACCTCATGCCCCAGCGATTCGTCATGCACCGCGCGGTCGCACGCGCCCTCGACGTCATCGCCGCGGCGCCGTCGCGCGAGCGCATCGCGCAGGCGACCGCGCTCATCGAAGGCGCGCGCCGTCTCGGCATCCGGTACGGGCACTGGGCGACCCAGAACCGGTTCTTCCAGATCTGGACCGAGCGGCCGGACGCGCGCGGTGACCTGCTCCCGCTCGCGACCGCGCTCGGCTTCAGCCTCGCCCAGTGACCCAGCCGTGACCACGCACTCGATCAACGCGCCCCGGCGCACCGTCGTCATCGAAAGTGTCGCGCCGGCCGTGGACGGCGGCCGGTATCCCGTCAAGCGCGAGGTCGGGGCGGTCCTCGAGGTCTCGGCCGACATCTTCAAAGACGGCCACGACGCGCTGGTCGCTTACCTGCGCTATCGCCGCGACGGCGACCGCGCGTGGCGCGAGAGCCCGATGCACCACGTGGACAACGACCGCTGGGCGGGCACGTTCACGCTGGCGGCGATCGGACGCTATCGCTACACGATCGAGGCGCTCACGGAGCCGTTCCGCTCGTGGCTCGCCGACCTCGAGAAGCGCCACGCCGGCGGCCAGGACCTCGAGAGCGCGCTCGGCGAGGGGCTGGCGCTGATCCGCGCCGCGGCGGCGCGGGCGACCACGGCCGCCGATCGCACCGCGCTCGGCGCGTACGTCGGCCGGATCGAGCACGCCGCGTCGCCGTCGGACGCCGTCGCGGTGGCCGCCGAGCCGGAGCTGGCCGCGCTGATGGCCCGCCATCTCGACCGGTCCGAGGCGACGTGGGCCGAGCGTGAGCTCGAGGTGATCGTCGACCCGGAGCGCGCGCGATTCGCCGCATGGTACGAGTTTTTCCCGCGCTCGGGAACGGCCCCCGATCGGAGCGCCACCTTCAAGGAGGCCGAGGCGCAGCTGGCGCGCGCCGCGGCGATGGGCTTCGACGTCGCGTACCTGCCGCCCATCCACCCGATCGGGCGGGCTCACCGAAAGGGCCGCGACAACGCCCTCGTCGCGGCCCCCGGCGATCCAGGCAGCCCGTGGGCGATCGGCAGTGCCGACGGCGGCTACACGGCCGTCCATCCGGACCTCGGCACCCTCGAGGACTTCGACCGGTTCGTCGAGGCCGCGCGGCGCCTCAGGCTCGAGGTCGCGCTCGACTTCGCGATCCAGTGCTCGCCGGATCATCCCTGGGTGCACGAGCACCCGGAGTGGTTCTTCCACCGTCCCGACGGCACGATCAAGTACGCCGAGAACCCGCCGAAGAAATATCAGGACATCTATCCGCTGAACTTCCAGGGCGAGGGGGCGCAAGCGCTCTGGGAGGAGATGCGACGGATCCTCGAGTTCTGGATCGGCCACGGCGTCAGCACGTTCCGCGTCGACAACCCTCACACCAAGCCCGTGAAGTTCTGGGAGTGGCTCATCCGCACCATCAAGGACGCGCATCCCGAGGTCGTCTTCCTGGCCGAGGCGTTCACGCGTCCCAAGATGATGAAGGTCCTGGCCAAGGCGGGCTTCACCCAGTCCTACACCTACTTCACCTGGCGGAACACGAAGCAGGAGCTGATCGACTACCTCACGGAGATCACGACCCCGCCGGTGGCGGAATACTTTCGCGGCAACCTCTGGCCGAACACGCCCGACATCCTCCACGAGAGTCTGCAAAAGGGCGGCCGGCCGGCGTTCAGGACTCGTCTCGTCCTGGCGGCCACGATGTCCTCGCTCTACGGGTTCTACTCCGGCTACGAGCTCTGCGAGAACGTGCCGCGCGAGCCCGGATCGGAGGAGTACCTGAATTCCGAGAAGTACGAGTACAAGGCGCGCGATTGGGGCGCGCCCGGCAATCTCGTGGACTACGTGACGCGCATCAACCGGATCCGGCGCGAGAACCGTGCGCTCCACGCCTACACGAATCTCCGGTTCTACCCCGCCGACGATCCGAACATCGTCTTCTACGGCAAGATGACGCCCGAGCGTGACAACCTCGTCTTCGTGGCGGTGAATCTCGATCCCTTCGCCACGCACGCCTCTTCGGTCGACGTGCCGATCGCGGAGCTCGGGATCGGCGACGCGCAGAGCTATCGCGTGCACGAGCTCATCGGCGATCGGTGGTATGACTGGCGCGGCGCGCGGAACTACGTGGAGCTACACCCGAACGTCGAGCCCGCGCAGATCTTCGTCCTCCATCCATAGGCGCGTCTCGGCCGGTGGGGCCCCAGCCCCGCGACGGCCGGTGCCGCGCACCGCCGTCACCGCTGGGGCGGGCGCGCCGGCGGCGGTGCCGTGGCGGGTGGGAGCGGCTGGGGAGGGGTGAAGATCATCGCGACCACTGTTTGCGTGTCCGCGCCGAAGTAGACCAGCAGGCCTTCCGCGTAGAGGAAGAACTCCAGATCACCCTCTTTGCCGATGCGGGACGGCGCGCCCCAGCCGTCCACGATGAGCTTGCGGTTGAAGATGTCGTGCTTGGGCTCGAGCCTGAACGTGCGCACGACCTCCTTGCGGTAGCCCGAGGGTATCAGCAAGCCGAAGTCGACGATCATCTTGTTGATGCCGGTCGGCGCCTGGGCGCCCTCGTACACCCACTGGACGGCGTCGTAGCCTTCGATCTTCTGCGTGGTCTCCCGGGTCGGTGCGCCGTATCGGCCGCGGACCTCCGACTGCGTGGTCACCGCCGGCTTGATCTGGCCCCAGTCCGACGCCGCCACCGGTGTCGCGAAGAGGACGGCGAGCACGAGAGCCCAGTGCGAGCGCATCGCTAGAATCCGAGCGCCACGCCGTCGCCGCGCGGATCCGCGCCGCCCATCAAGGTGCCGTTGCGGACGACGATCCCGTGCGCATGGCCGCATCGCCAGAAGAGCTCGGGCGCGGCGGTCACGCGATGGCCCCTGGCCGCCAGGCCGGCGAGGACGTCGGCGGGCACGCGTGCTTCGATGTGCGTCATGTCGTCCGAATCGCCGGGTAAGAAGGCGCCGATCAGAAAGCGTGGCCGCTCGATCGCCTCCTGGATATCCATCCCGTAGTCGAAGAGATTCGTGAGCACCTGCAGGTGGAACATCGCCTGGCCGTTCCCGCCCATCGTCGCGAAGCCGAGCACCGGGCGCGCGTCGCGGGTCGCGACGCAGGCCATCAGCGTGTGGAAGGGGCGCTTGCCGGGCGCGAGGGCCGCCGGGTGCGCCGGATCGGTCGTGAAGTGCCGCCCGCGGTTCTGGAGCACCACGCCCGTCCCCGGCGGCACCACGCCCGAGCCGAATGCGTTGAAGAGGCTCTGGATCACACTGATCAGGTTACCGCGCTCGTCGGCCACCACGAAGCCCGTGGTGTCGCCCCGCGGATCGCCAAAGGGATACGACTGAGCCTTGGAGGGATCGAATTCGGCGCGGCGCCCCGCCGCATACGGCTTGGACAGGAGCCCGGCCACCGGCACCTTCGCGTGCGCGGGGTCGCCGATCCAGCGGTCGCGATCGGCGTACGCCAGCTTCGAGATCTCGATGAGCAGGTGCAGATGCTCGACCGAGTGCGGCCGATGGTCCGCGAGCCGAAGTCCCTCGAGGATGTTCAGGCCGAGAAGCGCGACCAGCCCCTGAGTCGGCGGCGGCGTCTCGTAGATGGTCAGGCCGCGATAGGCCGTCGAGATCGGCTCACCCCACTCGCCCGTGTGGCGCGCGAGATCGTCGGACGTGAGGAATCCCTCGGCTTCCATCCGCCGAGCGATCGCCTGGCCGACGCGGCCGCGATAGAAGAGGTCGGGGCCCTCGGCGGCCAGATCGTTCAGGGTGCGGCCCAGATCCGACGCGATCAGGAGCTCGCCGAGCTCGGGGCTCCGACCGTTCGGCATGAAGATCCGCCGCCACTCCGGATCGGTGTGCACCGAGCGACCTTCGCGAATGATCTGGCTCAGCAGTGCGCCCGTCGGGAATCCGCGGGAAGCCCAGTGAATCGCCGGCTGCAGGAGCTCGGCGAGCGGCTTCGTCCCGAAGCGCTCGAGCAGCATCGCCCAGCCGCGCACGCAGCCGGGCACGCTGACCGTCGCGGGGCCGGTGACCGGCAGGCGGTCCATGCCCCGCCGGTGCAGCTCGTCGAGGCTCGCCCGCGAGCCCGAGCGGCCGCTGCCGTCGAGGAAGTGCACGCGGCCGGTCGCGGCCTCGTAGTAGAGACAGAAGATGTCGCCGCCCACTCCGCAGTTCTCGGGCTGAGTGACACCGAGCACGGCGTTCACCGCGACGGCGGCGTCGGCCGCGGTTCCGCCGGACCTCAGGACGTCGAGGCCGGCGAGCGTGGCGTAGGAATGGGCGGAGGCGACCATGCCCCGCCGCCCGAGGGCGACGGGGCGATGCGAGTAGCCAATCGTGGGCATGCCGTCACCCGCCCTGGAACAACCGGGAGATCTCGTCCTGCGCGAAGACGGGCATCGGCTCCTGACGGCTTCCGCTCATCAGGGTCACCCCCTGCTCGCGCGGCACGACCTGGCCGATGAAATGACAGTCGATGGATTCGCGCGCGAGCGCGTGGATCACGATGCCGGCGTCGGCCGGTGCCAGGGTCATGAGGAGCGCTCCCGACGCGATCGTGCCGAGCGGATCCAGGCCGAAGGCCTCGCAGAGCGCCCGGCCTTCTGGGAGCACCATGATGCGGTCGCGGTCGATGCGGAGCCCGACCCCGGCGGCGTTGGCGAGCTCGACGAGCGCGGTCGCGATCCCGCCCTCGGTCGGATCGTGCATCGCGTGCACCGTGGCGAGCTCGCAGGCGATCTCGGCTTCGGGCAGAACGCTGAGCCCCGGACTCTTGAGCAGGCCCTTCGCCCGCCGAATGACGGCCGGCGTCACACCGCGCTCCCGCAGCTCGGCCTCCTTCTCGCGCGCGATGATGGCTGCGCCCTCGAGCGGAACGCCCTTGGTCATCACGACGGCGTCGCCGACGCGCGCGCCCGCCGTCGTCACGAGCTTGTCCTTGTCGACCTCGCCCAGCATCGTGCCGGCGACGATCGGCCGGTCCAGGCCGTGCGTGATCTCGGTGTGGCCTCCGACCAGGACGACCTCGAGCTCCTCGCACGCCGCGTGTAGCTCGGCAAACAGCGCCTCGACCGACGCGTCGGTGGTGGCGCCGGCCGGCAGCAGCAGGGTCGCCAGGAACCATCGCGGGCGGGCGCCGCGGACCGCGATGTCGTTGGCGTTGACGTGAAGGGCGTACCACCCGATCTCGGCGGTCGCGAACGTGATGGGATCGCTCGTCGCGATGAGGTACCGGTCGCCCATGTCGATGACGGCGGCGTCTTCACCGACCCGGGGACCGACGACGACGCGGGGATCCTTGGTGTGGTGCTTGTCGAAGATCGCCTGCAGCGTCTCGGCACGAAGCTTGCCGATTGGCAGAAACTGCATGCCGACGGTAGTATACACCGCATGTCGGGCCGCTCGACCACGGCGCCCGCGGTCGAGTGCGTCCCGAACGTCAGCGAGGGACGCGACGACGCCGTGATTCAGCGCCTGGCCGACACGATCCGGTCGGTGGGCGGCGTGACCCTCATGAACGTCCACGCCGATCCCGATCACCATCGCGCGGTCTTCTCGTTCCTCGGCGCTCCCGCGAAGGTCGAGGCGGCGGCCCTGGCTCTCGCGGCGCGCGTCATCGAGCTGATCGACATGCGCCGCCACCAGGGCATGCACCCGCGGATCGGCGCGCTGGACGTCCTGCCGTTCGTGCCGCTCGCCGGCATCTCGATGGCGGAGACGGCGGCACTCGCGCGGCGCGTCGGCGAATCGCTCGCGGATCGCCATGAGATTCCCGTGTACTACTACGCCGAGGCGGCGTTCCATGCGGGGCGACGCTCCTTGCGGGCGCTGCGCCGCGGCGAGTACGAAGGCCTCGCTGCGCGGCTCGCCACGGCCGAGGGCGCGCCCGATGCCGGGCCGGCCCGCTTCGAGGCGCGCACGGGTGCCGTGCTCGTCGGCGCCCGCACTATCCTGGTCGCGTTCAACGTCTGGCTCTCCGCCGGTGACATCACGGTGGCGCGCGAGATCGCCCGCACGGTCCGCGAGTCGTCGGGAGGCCTTGCCGCGGTTCAGGCGATGGGCGTGTGGCTCACCAGTCGTGGCATCGCTCAGGTCTCGATGAACCTGCTCGACTATCGAGCCACGTCGATGGCGACCGTGTTCGACCGCGTGCGCGACGAGGCACGCGCCCGCGGAGTCGGCGTGAGCCGCAGCGAGCTGGTCGGCGTGGCGCCGCGCGCCGCGTTGGCGGGGCGGTCGCCCGAATCGATCGGGCTGATCGGATTCACGCCCGACCTCTACCTCGATACCTATCTCGAACCGTCTCGGCCGGTCTGAGCCGGCCAGTCGAGCACGAGCCGCGACCACCGCTTCTCGACGACCTGTTCGTGGGCGCCAGGCGTGTAGCCGACGTCGATCGGCAGCGCGCGGATTCGGAGACCCGCGGCACCCGGGCGCCCGGCGCCGGCCCAGGCCCGAGCGTGCTCGCGGAGACGCCACCCCGTATCGCCGTCCTCGCCGAAGGTTCGGATGTGGAGCTCGAAGGATCGCGGCTCCGGCTCGGCTCCAGCCGGGACGGAATCTCCCGGCGGGCGCATGCAGAAGCCGGCGCGCGCTCCGTCGAACACACCGGGTGCGGAGCGAAACTTTCCCGGCACCGCGAACAGGTGGGGCACGGGCTGCGTGTCCGCCGTGGGGCCGATCGCCTCGAGCCAGCAAAATCCAGGCTCGCGAAGCGCGATCCAGAGGATGAGCCCTCCGTATACCTCGTGCCCGATCACGTGGATGCCCGTCGGGATATCGACCGGCGGGCCGGTGAAGAGGGCGTATGCCGCCACGGGATCGATCCTGGCCGGATCGCGCACGTAGAGATGCAGGTCGGGCGTGTCGCCGAGCGCCACGCGGGTCGGCGGGCCGGCAAACGCGCCGCGCAGGCGCATGAAGACGCAATCCTTGATCGAGGCGCTCACGAGATGGTCCCCGGCATGAACGAACGCCACGGTTTTCTGCGATCCGCCGACCGTGAGCGGAAGGACCAGGCGTCCGCCGGGCCGCAGCTGCGCCCACCACGCCGGAGCGACGTCCCACGCGCCGACCGTGAGGATGATTCGATCGTAGGGCGCGTCGGCGGGATACCCGAGCCCGCCGTCGCCCAGAACGACACGGACGCGGCTCTGGCCGGCGGCGTCGAGATGAGCCCGGGCGCCGTCCACGATGTCGTCGTCGATGTCCATGGTAACGAGCGTGCCTGTTTCGCCTACGACATGCGCCATGAGCGCCGCGTTGTAGCCCGTGCCCGCGCCGATCTCGAGGACGCGCAGCCCGGGCTCGAGCCCGAGCTGCTCGAGCATCGTCGCCATGATCTCCGGCTGTGACGAGGAGCTGACCGCCTCGCCGTCGATGGTCTTCGTCGGGATGGCCTGGTCTCGATAGACTTCCTCGAGCGGCACGCGTGGCAGGAAGAGATGCCGGGGGACCGCGCGAAAGGCCGCCTCGACCCGCGAGTCCGTGATCGCGCCGCGGCGGACGAGCGCATCGACCAGGGCGCGATGCAGCGCGGGCGCGTCGGCCATCGCGCGTCTGCCTCAGGTCAGAAGCTTGAGGAGGTCGGCCGTCAGGTCGTAGAGCTGAGCGCAGCCGGTCTCGCCGCCGAGGTGGCCCTGGATTCGTCGGCGCAGCCCGTCGTCCGCGGTCTCGCCCAGGAGCGCCGCGATCTTCCGCTGGGGCTCCGAGCAGATGCCCATGTACGGCAACCGCGGGGTGACGTGCTCGGCCCGCACGATCGTCCCGGACGTCAGGTCGATCTCGTACGTGATCTCGAAGCCGTGGACGTTGTCGTGCATCGAGTGGTAGAGCGCGAGGCGGCCATCGCGCCGGGCGAGCCGCGCCACCTTCTTGCGCTCGAAGACGCGGCGCTGACCCGGTCGCGAGCTGTAGAGGTCGGGCTGCATCGGTGTCGTGACCGTGCGCGTCCCGAAGAGGCTCCGCCCCGCGTCGGTGTACGTGAAGCAGGAATTCGGCAGGTCGATCCATCCGGTCATGTCGAGCTGCCAGCACTCCCACGCGTTGCCGCCTGCCGCGCGCGCGGCGCGCTCGGCGGGAAGCCTGGCCACCTGGCGTGCCAGGCGCGCGATTTCGACCACGGCGCCCAGCACGAAACCCGCGCCCGGGCCGGATCCGGTCAGTTCGGCGACCCGACGGCTCATGCCGCCGACCATCGGCGTTCCAGCGAGCTTCTCGACGCTCGCCGCGAGCATCGGGTCGAGCGCGCCGGCAACGGGCCGGCAGCTCGCCGTCCGGATCAGATAGCTCGGCGAGGGCTCGGCCACGACCGAGAGCTCGAGGGCCTGGTCGTCGTCGCGCAGCACGACCGTGTGGGTGAACGCGTCCGGGTGGGTGTTGTCCGTCCACCCGTCCATCACGCGCTCGTAGCGATCGCGGCCCTGGAGCAGCGCCGGGGCGATCACCGGGTCACCTCGACAGATACTTCTCTGGTTCTTTGTCGAACTGTTGCTTGCACCCGACGGCGCAGAAGTAGTAGGTCTGACCTAAGTAGGTCGACCGCGCGGCGGCCTTCGCGGGCTCCACCGTCATCTTGCACACGGGATCGACGGCCATCGACTGATCTCCTTTCGAGCTCAGGAGCTGGGCCCGCGCCCGCCGGCGCCGGCCTCGCTCCGCCATTTCTTGAGTCGCAGACTGTTCATGACCACGGAGACCGACGAGAACGCCATCGCGGCGCCGGCCAGGATCGGCGAGAGCAGAACTCCCCAGATCGGATAGAGCGCGCCCGCCGCCACGGGAATCAGCACGACGTTGTAGCCGAACGCCCACACCAGATTCTCCTTGATGATGCGGATGGTCCGGCGCGAGAGATCGACGGCGGCCACGACCCCGCGCAGGTCGCCGCGCACGAGCGTCACGTCGGCCGCCTCGATCGCCACGTCGGTGCCGGAGCCCATCGCGATTCCGACATCGGCGCGCGCCAGCGCCGGCGCGTCGTTGATGCCGTCGCCGACCATCGCGACGCGGCGCCCTTCGCCCTGCAGCTTGGCGATCTCGCGGGTCTTGTCCTCCGGCAGGACTTCGGCGAGGACGCGCGTCACGCCGGCGCCGACGGCGATGGCCTCGGCGGTCAGCCGGGCGTCGCCGGTGAGCATCGCGACGTCCAGACCTCGCTGCGTGAGGGCCGCGACGACCTCGGCCGCCTCGGGCTTCAGTACGTCGGCGACGGCGATGACGCCGAGAGCCCGTCCGCCGAGCGCCAGATAGACGGCGGTCTTCCCCTCCGCGGCGAGCCGGCGCGCCCGCGGGGTCAGCGCTTCGACGTCAATGCCCCGAGCGTCCATCAGCGCGCGGTTGCCGAGGAGGACGCGGCCGTCCGTCGCCATTGCGTCGATCCCCTGACCCGGCACTGTC
>QHSQ01000079.1 GCA_003221615.1 Candidatus Rokuibacteriota bacterium
GTCGTTCTCGCTGTCAGCCTCATGCTTGCGCCGCTCGCCGCCGAGGGGCAACAGCCCGGGAGTGTCTACCGGATCGGGTTCCTGGGTCCCTCTTCTGCTTCCACTCACGCGAACCGGGTGGAGGCACTGCGGGCAGGGCTGCGTGAGCTCGGTTACGTGGAGGGGAAGAACATCGACATCGAATATAGATGGGCCGAGGGGAAGTATGATCGACTCCCCGTCTTAGCGGCCGAACTGGTGCGTCTCAAGGTTGATGTCCTTGTGACCTTCGGGACATCGGGAGCCCTTGCGGCCAAGCAATCAACCGCAACGATACCTATTGTCATGGCGGGCACCGGCGACGCCGTTTCCACGGGCCTCATCTCCAGCCTTGCGCGGCCGGGCGGGAATATCACTGGATCAACCCTATTCATTCCGGAACTCATGGCGAAACGCCTTGAACTGTTTAAGGAGGTCATGCCGCGCTCCCGGCGTGTCGCTGTCCTCGTCAATCCGGACAATTCCTCAAACGCCGCGGTACTTAGAGCCATGGAGAGTACAGCCAGATCACTGAAAGTCGAGCTTCAGAAAATCGAAGCACGGAAGCCGAGCGAGTTCGCGAGCGCTTTTTCAGCGATTTCCAAGAGTGGCGTTGACGTGTTCGTGGTCACCGATGATCCGTTATTTAACGCTCACACACAGACGATTGCGGACCTTGCGAAAAAGAAGCGGCTCCCGTCAGCCGGGCCCGGGGAATTCGCGGAAGCTGGCGGCTCGATTGGCTACGGTGTGAGTTTCCCCGACGAGTTCCGACGCGCGGCAACTTACGTCGATAAGATCCTCAAAGGGACCAAACCCGCTGATCTGGCGAAGTCCTATGCTTGCTGGATAACGAGACGGGGATGCACTCTTGCTTGGAACCCAAACCAAGCGTCGCCGGTGGCAACCGGCGGCAAGAGGAGGCATCCCCGTGCCCACGAGAATACCGGCATCGGAGCGGACGAGCCAGAAGCTTGATGAGCTGCTGACCCAGGGCGTCGCCGACGGCGATGCCCGCGCCGAACTGCTGAAGCTGGCCGTACGGAAGATCGTGGAGGAGGCGCTGGAAGCGGAGGTCGCCGACGCCGTGGGCCGCGGCTACTACGAGAACGGGGCGCCGTCTGGCGCCGGCTACCGCAATGGCTATCGCCGCGGCCGGCTCGCCACCGCCGAGGGGCCGATCGAGTATGGCGTCCCGCAAGTCGCTGATCGGGTCGAGCCGTTTGTCTCCCGTGTGCGGGCCGGCCTGGCGGGTCGCACGGCGGAGCTCGAGCGCTTGGCGGTGGAGATGTTCGCGCGGGGGCTGAGCACGCGGGACATCGAAGCGGCGTTCCGCGATGCCAGCGGCGCCAGTGTGCTGAGCCGCACCGCCGTCAGCCAGGTGACCGAGCGGCTGTGGCAGGAGTACGAAGCCTTCGCCGGCCGGGACCTCAGCGAATTCGCGGTCGCCTACCTGTTCGTCGACGGGGTGGCCGAGCGGCTGCACGCCGGCCTGCCGCGGGAAGCGGTGCTCTGTGCCTGGGGCATCACCGACGACGGCCAGAAGGTCCTGCTGCACCTGGCGCCGGGCACGAAAGAGGACACGGCGAGCTGCACGGCCTTCTTCGAGGATCTCAAGCGCCGCGGGTTGGCTGATCCGCTGCTCGTCGTCACCGATGGGGCGCCGGGGCTGATTCGCGCCGTCGAGACGTGCTTCCCGCGGGCGCTGCGCCAACGCTGCCTCGCGCATCGGCTTCGCAATCTCCGGAGCAAAGCTCCCGAGAGCCGGTGGCCGGAGATCGCGCTGCGGGCGCGCGGCTGTTACGAGGCGGCGTCGCCGGCGCTGGCCACGGTCCTGCGCGACGACTTCGTGCAGACGTACGAGCGGGAGCTGCCGGCGGTCGTGCAGTGTTTCTCGGACGACTTCGAGGCGTGCATCGCCCATCTCCGCTTTCCGCTCCGGCATCGCCGCGTCGTCCGCACCACGAATTTGCTCGAGCGCCTTTTTCTCGAGGAGCGCCGCCGGACGAAGATCATTCCCAACGCGTTTGGCGAGCGCCCGGTGCTGAAGCTGATGTACGCGGCCGTCATCCGGGCCGCCGAGCGGTGGCGCGGCATCGCCGTCGGTGAATTTGAGCAGCGCCAACTCCGGGTGATCCGCGACGAGCTCGGCCGCGCTCACGCCGAACGCGTGGCGCCGGCCGTCGCCACCAGGACGCCTGCGGCCGTCCGAAAAATCAGAGTCGACCGGTGATCGCCACTGAACGCGCGTCCGCATTGGGCTCCAGATCGACGATCTCGGGGTGGGCCGCTATCGCGCTACCCCCAAAATGCACCGCTCGGCTCACCACCGAGTGCGTCGCCGCCTCGATTATCCAGCGCCCTTGGGACTTGACCCGTGGAACAGCCCACCAAGTTTGAGCTGGTGATCAACATGAAGACTGCGAAGGCGCTTGGTATCACAATTCCGCAGACATTGCTCCTCCGGGCCGACCATGTCATCGAGTAGCCGTGCACTGCGCCTGGCTCCACCTGGCAGCGTTTTGGTAGGGGGTGAGTTATTGAACGTCAAGAGGGAGCGTTTGACGTCGCGGGTTCTTCAAGCTTCTGGGCGAGGTGATGCCTGAATTCGGTACAGGCGTGGTGAGCGCGCGAATCCATGTCCGCGACGGTATGACGTGGGCCGTGTCCTTCCAGTTCGACAACGCGAAAGAGAAGGCCGCATGACCGACCACCGCGGCCGCCTGCTCGTCGTAGCGCCCGGCTTCGCCACTCGCTCTCGGCCCTTCCGATGACCTGCCCTCCATGCTCTCCATGCGTAGGAGCGAAGGAGATCGGCGATGAGGATGCATCTTGCTCTACTTCTTGCTGCTGTGTTCGCACTGTCCCCGTTTGATGGGATCGCCGGAGAAAAGCAGATCGTCGACGTCAAGGAGCTCGCGGGGAGGTGGCAGGGCTGGATCACGCGAGAGCAGGGACAAGAACGCGCAACGCTGATCGTCTCGGCGGACGGCAGCTACAGAGCGTTGACCCCGCAAGGCGCGTCAACCGAGGGCAAGTTCTACCTTCAAGACGGCAAGCTGCGATATCGCTCGTCGCGAACAACAGGGACGGCGAGCCTCTCCGAAGACCGAGGCAAGACCATGCTCACGGTGATGCCAGAAGACCCCAAGTACCATACCGGCAGAGCCGAATACGAACGAGTCAAGGAGTGACCACGGGCCCTACCCGGCGTCGCGGGCGGGGTCATAGAACCCGACGATGCCAAAGGGGATGCCGAACACGTAGTCGTACCAGTGCCAGCCAGCCGTCAGGTCCTCGCCCCGGCCCGTGCACGAATCCACCTGGACGGGAGGCTGGCCCGTCCACTTCATCGTGCAGTCCGGCTGCGAAGCCTGTTGCGTCGCACACCCCGCCACCAGCGCGACCACCACGAGCCACCTGATCATCGTCCCAAGAATACCCGACCGCGCGAGGAAAGCTGACGGATGCGTCAGGGGCCTGGCCCGGTTATCCCTGACCGATGTCGGTGGCCTGCTCCGGACCGCTGTTCAGTCCCTTCACGGCCTCTAACCACAACTCGTGACATCGAGGATGGAAGTGGATCTCCCGGCGGTCTGCTCGTGCAAGATCGAATATGTAGCGCGGGTGAAGATCAAGAGTTCTCCTGTCGCACGCGGCGCACGAACAGCCAGAACGTTTGCACTGCTGCTCTGCCGGAATCGATATGGTCCCGCCGACTGCTTCGGCGAAGCGCAAGCTGATCTGCGATTTGATATGAGTGCAAACGGCACACAGGCGTTCGGTCTTTAACTCGGCAAGCTCATGGCAGACGCGGCAGACCTGTCTATTCGTTCTTCTGTTGAGGAACCTCAGACTTACATTGGGCACCATTGTCCCTCCGCTGAAGATGTTGCGGACGTATGCCGGGACGCCACTCGTCGGGAAGACCGCACCTTCAATCCGGATGCCCGGCGGTCACCTGTCAGAAGAATCAACCATTTACATCGGCATCGCTCGCAAGGTCTGGACAGTCTGACCAACCGGCGGGTCAACAAGGCGAAGCTCCATCACCAACTGCTCGTTCGTGATGCGCGTGTCGCAGGAATCGCACTGTTCGCCGCCCATCGGTAGCCTCCCAGGTGCGGCCGGTCCCGCACGGAAGCTGACGGAGCGCTTTCGGGCGATTGTCGTTGAGGGTCCGGATGAGACGAGGCCCGGCCAGCCGTGCGCTCCTGGCACAAACCACTGGTTCGCCGGACGAGAGAAGGAAATCGGGTCCCTGGGATTTTCGTCCCTCCTGTAGCTGTCGGCTACACTGATCTGAACGATTTGTTTGGTGCTCCCCGGACCCTGTCTCTTCGCTCCTATTGGGAGGGATTGAATGACACGGACCCTCGCAACAATCATGATCGGCCTTTTCTTCGCCGGCTGCGGCAAGCACTACTGGGAAGCGCGGGGCCGTGGCTTCAGCGAGTTCCAGACCGACAGCGGCCAGTGTATTCAAGAGGCCAAGACCAAATACGAGGTTTCTGAGCGGATCTATCGCCGTTGCATGCGAGCCCAGGGCTGGGAGCGCATCCAGACCAACTATCCAGACAGCCGCCAGTTCCGAGGCCCTGAGGACGAGGATGAATTCTTCTCGCCACCGAATCCGCTCAGCGAGCGTGGCGCTGATGTACGAGGCCGAGCGGACGACCCGGCCTGCGCAGGGGCGACGGCATCGCGGCCGTCGCACTGCCGCCGGTAATCACGTCGGACACGGTGCAGGTCCGGCTAACCTGCTCGTCGTGCTCAAGCTTGGGCTGAGGGAGACGACGTGCGACTGCGCTAGACTCGGCGCGTGATTCTGGATCGCTAGGCCACGTCCCGAGAAGAAGCGCCAGAGGCCAAGCCGGTACAACCTCAGCTCCCGGTATGCCCCCACCCCTTCCGCCGGGCACCGCTCGTGTCCTCCCCATGCAACTTCAGATCGGAGTCGCTGCTCGTCGCGTTCTATCTGCTCACCTCGGCTGTGACGGCCTACGCCGAGTGCGCCTGGGTTCCGGGAAGTCACTTACCGCTACGCTGCGGAGCGCGAGGGATTCGAACTGCTCTAGTTAATCGCGAAGGGGATGGCTCCCGACGCCCCTGTGTTGGCGGGGTAGCCGTCGGGCCGGTCGGCGGTGTTGCCAGCGCTCCGGACCCAGACCCCGACGGCGAAGTTCGGATTGGGTGTGCTCGGTGTCCAGGCGAAGGTGTTGTCGGTGGACCAGCCTTCCAGCATGGTCCAAGTCGCACCGTCCCAGAGCCACCACTTGAACTGATAGGGCGCCGTGCCCCCGGCTGCGGTCGCCGTGAACGTGACGGTCGCGCCCGGCAGGTGCGGCCCCAAATCCGCCGTCAGTCCCGTCAGGGTCGAGACCGGCCCCTGAATCGCCACGGGGCTGCCTCCGTATGCCCCGATGTCGGCGATACTGCCGACCAGCCCGGCGGCTGACCCGCCAGCGCTCCGCGCGATGGCACTCGCCACGGGCGAACAGTCGCTCTCGAGGCCGCTCGAATCCACCGCTGTGACCGCGGCAAAATACAGAGCACCGGCTAAAAGTCCCGTCACCCCGTACGTTATGGTGTCATTGATCTGCGGGCTGTTTGTCGGCGATGGGACCTGAAAAAAGGCCGATCCCGAACACGGTGTGCTCACCGTGCCGAAGTAGAGACGATAGAACGCCAGATCGGTCAAGGGGCTTCCGTCGGCATTCGTGGTGGGCGCAACCCAGGACGCATCGAGGATTCCGGCGCTGCCCGAGGAACCGGCCGGCGGCGCGCCCGAAGACATGGCCTGGGGCGTGCTCGAGGACGTGCCCGAGGACGTGGCCGACGACGACGCCTGGGCCGAGCTAGGCTCCGAGCGCGATGCGTCTTGACTGTCTGGATTGCACCCGCTCGCGATGAGGACAGCGGCCAATGCCAGACCGAGACTCAGTCGCCGCCGCATGATCGCGAACCGCTGACTGCACATGGGAAGCCAACAGCCATCGTTCACGTCGGGACGCCTCTAAGTAGTTGGGAATCGTGGGGACTCGACCCTGTGCGCTGAACGCAACCTGAATGCGCGCGTAGGGTGCAAGTGTCAAGTGCTCGTCACTCGCGTCCATACGCTAGGCGAAGGCTGACGCCTGTTCCGACGCGTGGAACACCCGGCGATTTGATTGACACCTTTCGGGCAACTCTTGTAAAACTCCCCGAAGTTTGGGACCTGGCGATTGGCCTGATCATTCTCCAGCAGCCTGCCCGGACGACACTTATCCTGACACTGCCGGTCCGCGGATGCTTTCGGGGCTTTCTGCGGTCAAAGGGCTTCGAGTTTCTCGACCTCGACTCGGGAAAGAGATACGAGGGCACGATAGCCAAACAGCTGCGCGCGGCTATGCCCACGGATTTCGAGTTGGTGCTCGGACGGACTTCTGCCCGCTACCTCGCGGATATTGAAATCACGCGACGCGGCGACAGAGAAAAATATATCCTACCGGCTACTACTAGCTGAGCACCGATAACCGCTGGGCAAAGTCCTGGGCAAAGTGAAGGCGGCGACCGCAGTCACCGCTTTCTAACTTTGCGATTGAATGGCGGGCTCGACGGGACTTGAACCCGCGACCTCTGGATTGACAGTCCAGTGTGCTAACCAGGCTGCACCACGAGCCCGCATCCGAAATCAACGACTTAGACCCCGGGAGTTTACCACGATCGCACCTTTGTGCCCCGAATTGTGCCCCTGCCCGTTCGGCGCCGGGCCATCAACCGCGCGCGCGCGCCCGCCTGCGTCCACTCGAGCGCCGCGCGCACATCGTTGTCGGAGACGATCCGGTAGCGCTGGAAGACGCTGATCGTCTGATGCCCAGTCACGCGCATTGCCACGCTCTGATCGACGCCGGCCGCCACGAGATTACGGACGGCGGAGCGCCGGAGATCGTGAAAGATCAGCGTGGCCCTCATGATCGGCTGGCCTCGCCGGTCGAGCGCCGGGCGTCCGTCACGCCGCAGCTTCGGCTTGGCAAACCCGGCGGCGACGCAGGCGGCCGTCCACGCCTTACGGAAGTCGCCAACGCGCGCGCCGTGCCGATGGAAGATGTACCGCGACTCCGCGCGGACGCCACACCGCCCGCCTGGAACGGCTATCTGCTCACCGTGGCGTGTCCGTGTGGGGTGGTGTTCGAGCGGTGGATCACGCCCTGGGACGCTGAGCTGGACCTGCTGCGGGCGGTGGGGCTGAACTGAACGCACGACGAGCGCCGAGGGTTACTCGACGCCCGTAGGTGCTGAGAACTGTGCTTGAGACTAACTACGGGACGAAGAGCCGGGCGAACTGATCGTCCACTACTTCGCCTTGTGCTCCGACCGTAAAGTTTGACGTGATGAGGCCCTGTACGCCCGCGAGACGCCCTTCGCCTCCGGTGACTTCCCACATGACGGCGCCACGCTGGATGTCGGGGAGCGGGCTAGGGCCAAGGGTGCCACGCCCAACCGTCCTGAAGGAGACCTTACCGGCATCCGCGTATCGGATGGTTCCGGACTCGACAAACATTCCCTCGCCGACGATTTCGACTTCCGACTCAAAGCTAGCGGACCCTCCACTAGCCGATTCGATACCAGCCTGGATCCCGTCGGCGTTCAGCACGCTGCGGAGGATTTGGCTGGCCGCTGAGGTCTTAGCCTTCAGTTTCTTGTCTGACCCGGGTACTGGCGCTGCACTGCCTCTGAACTCCAGAGCGAAGACGAGTTCTTTCATCGCGGTCCTCCTGCGCTGGGGCGTTAAGGAGAGAGAGCCAAGGAATGTGCTGAAGTCTACGGATCCCCTTTGGGGGAGTCAACGGTCTGATATTCTGTCGGCCAGCCATCCTCCACCGAGGTGCCCATGGACACGCTGAGAACCGAGTTCCTTTGCGAAATCAGCGCCGACCTGGAGACCCCACAGAGGATCGGCGCGACACCCCACGGGACGCGGCTCGTCGTATACGTGAAAGGCGGCGCTGTCGAAGGTCCAAATCTGCGCGGCAAGGTGCTTCCGGGCGGGGGTGATTGGCTCTTGGTCCGCCCTGATGGCGCAACGGAATTCGATGTGCGGGGGACGCTGGAGAGCGATGACGGACATGTCTTTTATGTGCAGCATCGCGGCATCATGCACGCGCCGCCCCCTATCCTGCAGCGACTACAGCAGGGCGAACGTGACCTTGACCCTTCTCTGTACTACTTCCGAATAACTCCCACTTTTGAGACCGGGTCGGAGAAATATGCGTGGCTCAATCACCTGGTTTCCGTGGGAGTCGGGAGGCGCACCCCAACCGGACTGAGTTACCGCATCTACGCCATTCTTTGACCGAGGTGTCCATGCGGGTGATCGGGGTCGCTTTCGCTGTCAGTCTCGTGTTCGCGCCGTTCGTCGCCGCGGGGCAACCCGCGGGACACAGACTCCCGCGCATCGGCTATTTATCAGGGGGATCCGACTCGCCCCGAGACGCTGCCTTCCGCCAGGGCCTGCGTGAGCTCGGCTATATCGAGGGCAGAACATCGCCATCGAGTACCGGTTCGCAGAGGGAAAGTTCGAACGGTTACCGGGCTTTGCCGTCGAGCTTGTGCGTCTCGGCGTCGACCTCATCGTGTCGTCTTCGACGCCGGCAAATCGAGCCGCACAACAAGCCACTCGAACCATTCCAATCGTCACAACGGTTGCTGCCGAGGATCCGGGGACGGGGTCAATCACAAGCCTGGCCCGTCCGGGTGGAAACATGACCGGGCTGACCACTATCAACATCGAATTGAGCGGAAAGCAGCTGGCGCTGCTCAAGGAAGCTCTTCCAACGATCTCGCGTGTGGCTCTGCTCAGAAACCCGGATAACCCAATTCAGGCCGCGCACGTGCCCAGAATCGAGGCGGCGGCTCGATCACTGCGCCCGCTCGCGAGAGTCCTTCTGCGCTGCGTCTTTCAGGCAGCTCAACTGCTGCTCGGTCAGGATGATCTCGACTATGATCGCTCTCCACGGCGCGCTTAGGCGAGGAGTGCTTTGTTACGTCGTCGATCTCTTCGCTTACGAGGGCGACAAGCCACTGCGTGGATGCACGCGGCGTCAAAATCGGCACGAACGTGCACGTTCGCGTCAGGAAGGTCGAGCAGCCCGGCGTCACGGACATCCGGACGTGGGGCGCGCATCAGAAGGTCACCGTGAAGCGAGCATGAGCCGGGTTGTCGTCGCAGCAGGGATTGTCGGCCTCCTGCTCTTCGTTGAGCCACCGCTCGACGGCCTGGCTGGCTATCTCCTATTCCAGGAGGGCCACCGAATAATCGGAACTATCGTAGTTTCGGTCAACGCCGTGATTGCCGCTGGCGTGCTGTTCTCGTTCTTACCTGAGTGGTTTCATCCTCGTGGCCTGATGCTGGCTGCCGCGATCGCTCACTACAACGTCAACGTCTGGTTGGGCCTCGTCGCGCTCGTTTATGCCGTGGCAGTAGGCGCATGGCCGCCTGCACTCGTCTTGCTCGTTGGTGCCGTGCTCGTTGCGATTGGGGGTCGCGGGGTCGTCGCGTGGTTATCTTCTGGGAGGTCGAGGTTGTGAGGAGAGCACTACCCGAGGAGGACAAGCGATGATGCGACTGCGTCGAACTTCAGTGATCGTCATGCTCACGCTGCTCGCCTCAGCCGCGACGGCCTACGCCGAGTGCGCGTGGGTGTTGTGGCAGCAGCAAGCGGAAATAGCGCCAGGCGGGTCGGTGTCTTCGTCGGACTGGACTTGGCTCACTGCCGAAGCTACCTCGACGGAAGCGGAGTGTCGGCAGGCGTCGGCGCGCTTCGACACCTCGCTCGGTCCGAAAGACGCAGACGGCTACTCGACCGTGACCAGCAAGGGCAAGAAGGTCCGCGTCCGCAACGTCTGCCTCCCGGATGGCACGGACCCGCGTGGGCCGAAGGGGAAGTAAACCGGGCGTATCGATGGATTCCGAACGGGAGGTCTCGGTCGACATGGCCGAGGACGAGTGGTCGGCGATGATGAGTGCGCCGGATGCTGAGGCCCACACCCTGAGTGCGGCGGCACGCGCGGCGTTGTGGAGCGCCGCGCCGCACCCTGGTGGCATCGCGCGGTGGTTCACCTGTTCGGTAGCAGTTGCGCGCGAGCTACTGGCGTGGTGCGCAGCGGAACGGTGGGCCGTAGACGATCCTGAGAGGTCAGCGGTCCTCGGGCGGGCCGCGAGGAATATCCGGTTCGCACTGTGGAGAGTTGGCGAAGGCCCTCCACCGGGATCGATCCGCGTAGAGACTTGACCGCGACCAACCGGACAACGCAGCTTCGCCTCCAGCCATCACGAGCGCGCGAGCCATCGAACCCGGGCGCCTATCACGCCGTCCCGGGCGTGACTACCCGCGCTTCACCACGACGCGCTCGTGAGCACCCCACGTCCGCTCCTCGATGACCGCCGGCTGATCTACCCGTCGCACACGCGCGTGCGCGGTCTTGCCGCCCGCCGTCGTGTGCGGGCGGTTGACGACTTCCCACTCGCCGGTCTCGTCGGAGAGCCGGTCGCCGATCTGGAGCTGCATCGGGAGAATGCGCGTCGTTGACGAGGACGACGACGCCCGCGTGCCCGGCAGGGGGGGCTGATCGCCGCGGTCTTTCCCGCGTTCCTTTTCAGGCCTGGGTTTGGCCATACGCGCCAGTCCTCCGTCAAGGACGACTCACCCAAGTGCACCGACTCAGAACGTCCCGCCGCCTCCGCCGCCCGCGCCGCCACCCGATGAGCCGTTCGAGAACCCGCCGCCGCCCGCGGCACCGTTGCCGTCGGCGTAGCCCCGACGCGTCGTGAGGATCGCTTCTTCGGTCCGCTGCGCGAAGGAGCTCAGGTCATGAGCGAAGCTCGGCAACGAGAAATCGCCGCGACTCAGATACCACGATGGGGCGGCGACCTTGAGGCCCTGGAAGTTGAAGATCCAGCGTTCGGTCACGCCGAGCGCGATCGCCCACGGCAGCCAGCGATGGAAGGTGTCGGCCGGCAGGCGCTCGAGGCGATCCTTCTCCGCGCGCTCCAGGAACTCCTGGAAGCCGCGCACCTGCGCCAGCCGCTGCACGCCGGTCCACGTCTTGTGCGGCATGACCCAACCCCAGCCGACGAAGACGAGCCCGCTCACGATCGCACCGATGCGGAGCCACGGCTCGTAGATCTCGAGCCAGGTCGGCGCAAAGGTCGGCAGCATGAGTCCGGCGATCGCCGTGATCGCGCCCGCCAGCATCCAGCCCGCCCGGACGTGGCCGGGCGACGCCGGGAAGAGTCCGTTCTGGACCATGAGACGGTAGAGCCGGTCGCGGATCGGAGGAAACACGTTCTCGTAGTCGCGCCGCACCTCGGACAGGAGCCGCATGTTGATCGCCCAATCGCCCCCGAAGACCTTGGCCAGCACGAAGAGCTCGAACTCTTTCAGCTCGGGGTCACCAGCGATGGGCTTGAGCCGCTTGAACATGAAGTCCTGCGAGCCGAAGGCCGTCGTGATCGGCTCGATCGACAAGTAGCCTCGCTCCGCGAGATCGACGACGGTCGCGATGACATCGCGCGGATGAGCGCGCTCGTCGAGGAGCGCGCCTCCCTCCGCCGGAATCATGTCCGGGGGCGGCGCGTATTCGGGCTTCACCGAGCGCCTTCCCCCGGGATCGCGCCCGAACGCCCACCAGACGATCCCACCCCAGATCAGGGCGAGTGCCGGGAGCCCGAGCGGCCAGTAGTCGGCCACGAGCCACCCGGCCCGCCGGAGCTCCGAGGGATGCGCCACGTGGCCCGGCGGCCAGCCGACCAGCACTGTCACCCCCTCGCGCGGCCGCAGCGCGCGCGTCGTCCTGAACCGCCAGTAGCCCTGGACGCGATCCACCGCGTAGTCGCGCCCGACCGCGCCGAGGCCGCCGGTGTAGGCGGCGGTTCGCACGTCGGCGTCGCCGACGCCCACCGGTAGGGTCACGAACACCTCGGCATTCCGGATCGGCACGCTCCACTCGGTGCCGGTGGCGTTCCAGTAGACCTCGTCGTGATCCTCGTACGCGAACACGCCGCGACGCACGTGATACACGACGCTCACGGTCTTCTTCGTATCGGCGGCACCGGGGACCCACGCTTTGATCACGACCGAGCGATCCGGGTAGGACACCTCGGTCCGGAGGGGGCGGTTCGACTCGTCGTAGGCGCCGATGCCGCGCAGGGTCAGCGGAAACTCGAGTCCGTCGCGCATGTAGCGCAGGGGGATCCGCCGGAAGATGCCCTGGTGCGAGCCGCGGAAGTCGAAGGTGATGTCCTCGCGGACGATGAGGCTTCCGTCGGCGTTGACCACGAGGCTGGTGACGAAGCTGTCGATCGAAAACAGCCCTCGCGTCTGCGCCGCGGCCGGGCACGCGGTCGCCAGCACGAGGGCCAGCGCGGCGATTCGGCCGATGCGCTCAGCTCCCGAAGGCGACGCGCGGGACCTGACGGTCTTCGGGGCGATCGAGCTCGAAGTACTGGCGCTTGGCGAAGCGGAAGAACGACGCGATCTGATTGGACGGGAAGCTGTCGATGGTCGTGTTGAAATCGCGGACGACGGCGTTGTAATAGCGGCGCGAGCTTTGAATCGTCTCCTCGATCTGGCCGAGCGAGCCCTGGAGCTCGCTGAAGCTCTGGTTGGCCTTGAGCTCGGGATACGACTCGGCGAGCGCGAAGAGCTGCCGGAGCGCGCCGGTCAGCTGATTCTCAGCCTGCGCGCGCGCCTCCTGGGTCTGGGCCGTGACCGCCGCGCCGCGGGCGCGAACGACCTGGTCGAGCGTGGTCCGCTCGTGCGCGGCGTAGCCCTTGACGGTCTCGATCAGGTTGGGCACCAGATCGGTGCGGCGTTTGAGCTGCACGTCGATGTCCGACCACGCTTCCTCGGACCGCTGGCGCAGCCCGATGAGCTTGTTGTACGTCAGGACGATCGCGACGATCAGGCCGCCGAGGACGAGAAGAAAAACGACGCCGCCGAACGTCATGAAATTCCTCCTCGATCATCGTAGCATCGGATGTCCGCGCTCCCGACAATCCCGGGGGCTCGCCGCCGCCACCGCCGATAGTGGCGAAACGCGGACCGCCCACATGATGAGCTAGGATTGGGGCATTCGACCCACGACAAAGGAGACCCGCATGCCGATCCAGACTCGCTATCTCTTCAGCGCGGCCATGAGCGTCCGAGCCGACAAGGACGCCCTCTTCAACGAGGTCTACGACACGGAGCACGTACCGGCCCTGCTCGGGGTGCCCGGCGTCATCGCGGTCGCGCGCTTCAAGAGCGAGCCGGTGACGATGATGATCGGCGGCGAGCGCCGGACGATCGTGATCGAGAGCGAGCCCGCCTACAACGCGCTCTACGAGATCGAGAGCCCGGCGGTGCTCACCAGCGACGCATGGGCGAAGGCGGTCGAGGACGGGCGCTGGGCCGAGCACGTGCGTCCCTACACCACCAACCGCCGCCACGTGATCTACCGCCGCATCTCGTAGCCGACGACCGGACACGCGGCGTGAGCGAGGAGCTCCAGCAGCCACGGTCGCCCGGCGATGAGGTCACGGCTGGGCGGCCGCGTGTTTCTCGGCGGACAGTCGTACGGAGGCCGCCAGGCCAGCATGCTCGCGGCGGGCGAGGCCGGGCTCGTCGACGGCCTCTTGCTGCTCTCGTATCCGCTTCACCCGCCGGGGCGCCCGTCGGAGCTCCGCACGGCACATCTTCCGAAGCTCACCGCGCCCACCGTGTTCGCGCACGGCTCCCGCGACCCGTTCGGCTCGCTCGAGGAGATCGAGGCGGCGAGGACCCTGATCGCGGCGCCGACCTCGCTGGTCGCCGTCAGGGGCGCCGGCCACGATCTCTTTCGCGTGCCGCGGCGCGCGGGCGCCGACGTCGCCGCGGAGATCGTCGCGGCGTTTCTCGGGCTCGTGGGCTAGGCGACGAGCGTGATCAGTCGATACCGCGGTCGGGCATGATCGGCGAATCGTCCGGAGCGGGCAAGGCTTCGACGCGGCCGGGGCGCTCGCGCGCGCGCTCGTTCTGCTCGGTCCGCACGCGATGCATGAGGGGGATCAGCGGCACGATGCAGATGAACAGCACCGAGATCAGCCAGAAGTCGTCCGCGTAGGCCATGACCTGCGCTTGCTCGATGGCGCCGCGATACAGCATCGCCAGCGCGCGGCGGCCGGCCGTGTACGAGTCGGAGCCCTGGCTCACGAAATGAGCCGTCCACTGCTTGAGCTTCGCCGTCGTGTCGGCGTCCCAGATGTCCAGATGGCTGACCAGCGTGGTCTGATGTGCCTGGCTGCGCCGGACCAGGAGGGTCGTGGCCAGCGCGACGCCGATGCTTCCCCCGATGTTGCGCACGACGTTATAGGCGGCGGTCGCGTTGCCCAGGCGCTCCAGACGGATCGTGGCGAGCGTGAGCGTCTGGAGCGGCGGGAAGATGAAGCCCATCGCGAACCCCTGGAGGAAGCGCGGCCACGCGAGGCTCCAGTAGTCCATGCCCACGGTCACGCTCGTCATCATCGTCGAGGCCACCGCGTTCAGCAGGCATCCGCCGATGAGCATGAGGCGCTGATCCGCGCGCGCGACCAGGCGGCCCGAGATCATGAGCGAGATCATGGTGCCGAGGCCACCGGGCGCCAGCACGAGCCCGGCGTTCCAGGCATCCCACGCCAGAATCTTCTGCGCGTAGAGCGCGACCAGCAGGACGCTCGAGTTGAAGCCCAGGGCGACGAGGGCGATGCACATGGTGCCGACCGCGAAGTTGCGGTCGTTGAACACGCTCAGGTCGAGGATCGGCTCTCGGGCCAAGAGCTCGCGGATGACGAACGCGACGATCGCGCAGATGGCGAGCATGAGCAGCGCGATGATCAGGCCCGAGTCGAACCAGTCGTTCTTCTCGCCGAGGTCGAGGCAGAGCTGCAGGAAGCCGAATCCGAGCACCATCAGCACGAGCCCCACGATGTCGATCCCGCGCGGCTTCTTGACGAACGGGGCGTCGAACAGGAACACGCTGACCATCAGGAAACCGCCGAGACCGATCGGGAGGTTGATGTAGAAGATCCAGCGCCAGGACCAGTTGTCGCAGATCCATCCGCCCACGGTCGGGCCCAGGATCGGCGCCAGCATGATGCCGCCGCCCCAGACGGCCATCGCCGTGCCGCGCTGTCGCAGCGGGAAGATCTCCCACATGATCGCC
>QHSQ01000080.1 GCA_003221615.1 Candidatus Rokuibacteriota bacterium
CGGTCCGCCCGCGGCCCCTGCTTAGATCAAGTCAGAGCGCCTGGGCGGACCTCGCCGAAGTAAAAGTAGAAGCCGAAGAACCCGCGCGTCGAAGCACCCATAGCGTGTCGGGAAGTCTACTGGGCCCGGCCGGGACCGTCAAGCGCTTTCTGGGCGCTCGCCCTTGTCCGTCGGCGGCTTGTGGAAGCGCTTGATGATGCGGTCGCGATAGTAATAGACCGGCAGGCAGAGCGCGATGACGATCGCCATGAACGCAATCGCGTAGATGTACTGCTGCTCGGCCACGTGCGCGCCGAAGTAGGAGGAGACCCACGTGCCCGGAATCCGCGCCACGGTCGACACGATCGCGAACAGCCAGAACGGCATCGGGCTGATCCCGAAGAGGTACGAGAGGATGTCCTTCGGAAAGCCCGGGATCAGGTACAGGATGAAGCAGATGATCGCGCCTTCCGCTTCGAGGATGAAGCTCATCCGATTCCAGTGGTGCTCGCTGAGCCACGGCCGCACGAGCGGCTCGCCCCACTTGCGTCCGACCCAGAAGCAGAACAGGGTGCCGACCGTCAGGCCGATCGTCGAGTAGATGAGCCCGAGCCAGGTTCCGAAGAGCGCGCCCCCGACCGGCCCCGTGATCTCGCCCGGGATCGGCGAGATGATGACCTGGAGCGCCTGGATGGCCATGAAGACGAGCGGCGCCATCAAGCCCCATGACCTCACGGTCTCCTTCAGGAACTTCTTGTCCTGGTAGAGGCGAACCACGAAACGGACGATCGGGGCGTCCGCGGCAACGAGCCAGATGACGATCGCGAGCACGGCCAACAGAACCGCGGTGACGAGCGCCCATCGCGCGCGGTCTGTCATCGGGAGCGGCGGGACGCGGCCTCACATGGCCGGACGGTGATCTCTCCAGGGCGACGCAGCTTCGAAGGCGGCAGAGGCGGCCAGCACGGTTCCGTCGGCGTGGCGGCGTCCCACGATCTGCAAACCGACTGGAAGCCCCTCGTCGGTCCATCCCGCGGGCACGCTGGCCGCGGGCTGGCCCGTCAGGTTGAACGGATACGTGAACGGCATCCAGCCGAGCACCGAGACGTCCTGCCCGGCGATCTCGCGCGGCGGGTGTGCGCCCGCGGCGAACGGCAACGCCGCGACCGTCGGCATCAGCAGCACGTCGAAGCGCTCGAGGAACGTCTGCGCCTCGCGCCAGTATTCTTCGACTCGCGTTACGGCGCGCAGGTAGTCGCGCGCGGTGACCGCGCCGCCGCGACGGATGAACCGCACCAGCGAGGGATCCATGTCGGGCTCCGCGTCCGGCAGCCGATCCGACCACGCGGCGTAGAACTGCGCGGCGATCATCGTGGCGAAGATCTCCTCGGGATTCTCCCACCCGGGATTGACGACCTCCACGTGGCAGCCGAGGGTCTCGAACGCGCCCGCGGCGTTCTCGCAGATCGCCAGGACCTTCGGATCGACCGCCGCGTAGCCGAGATCGGGAGTCCACGCGACGTGGAGTCCCTTCACCTCGCCGTCGCACGCCTCGAGGAACGAGCCGACCTCGCGCGGCAAGGAGCCGCGGTCGCGGTCGTCACCGCCAGCCACGACGTCGAGCACCGCCGCCGCGTCGCGTACCGTGCGCGTGATCGGGCCGACGTGGTTGACACGCTCGAAGCCGCCGAACAGCGCGCGATCCGGCACGCGGCCGAACGACGGCTTGAACCCGTACAGCCCGCAGAACGAGGCCGGGATCCGGATCGAGCCACCGGCATCGGTGCCGAGCGCGATCGGGCCCACGCCGCTCGCGACCGCCGCCGCGCCGCCGCCGCTCGAGCCCCCCGGGGTCAACGTCGGATCCCAGGGATTGCGCGTGACGCCGAACAGCGGGCTCTCGGTGAACGCCTTGTGCCCGAACTCCGAGGTGTTGGTCTTGCCGAGGAGAACCGTGCCGGCCGCCTTGAGCCGGCCGAACGCGAGCGCATCCTCCTCCGGGACGAAATCGGCGAAAAGCCGCGAGCCGCCCGTGGTCGTCAAGCCGCGCGTGGGCAGGACGTCCTTGACCGACAGGGGCACGCCGTGAAGCGGGCCGAGCGGCTCGCCCTTCATCACGGCGATCTCGGCTTCGCGCGCGGCGACCCGGGCGACGTCGGCCGTCACCAGGCAAAACGCGTTGAGGATGGGGTTGACGGCTTCGAGTCTCGCCAGGATCGCGTCGAGGATCTCGAGCGGCTTTACCTCTTTTCGCCGAATGAGATCCGCGATCTCGAGCGCGGAGCGCCAGGTCTCCATTGACTGCACGATTGTATCATCCGCTTCGTGCAGATCGTGGATCGCCGGGGGTCGCTCGTCACCGTCCTCCGCCCGACGGCCACAGGGTCCCTCGAGAGCGCCTGGGTCCGGATTCCGGATGGTTCGTGGGTCGGCATCGAGCCTCGCGCGACGCGCGAGGCGCCGTGGGGCTGGTCCGATCGGCTCTGGCATGCCGCCGAGCCCCCCGTCAACGGCTGGCACGGAACCCGGCTGACACTGTTCGAGGCGCTCGACTGGGCGCGGATCGATCGCATCCCTGTCCTCGGTGAGCCTGCGCGGTTGCCGCCGGGCGGCGGAACCGCCGTCTTGAACTTCATCGCCGCTCGGGCAACGGAGCAGGGCGCAGGTCCCCTCACCTATCGCGGGCCCTATCCGACCGAGCAGCTCTTCCTGGCGTTGCTGGAATCGTTCCGTTACGAGCCCGACGTTCCCGATCCGCTCGCGAGGTTCGTGAGCGGCGGCCTCGCGTGGAGGCCGGAGCCCTCGGAACATCTGTTCGTGGGCGACGACCTCTACGTGCAGCTGCGCGGGCGGATCGAGAAAGTCGTCTGGCGCCGCATCACCTACTATCGCCCGGACTGGCAGAGGGTCGTCCGACACACACCGCGGCGGATCGTCGACGCCTCCGACGGCGTGCGCTGCGGGCTCTGGGCGCTCGGGCGTCGTCTCGAGGACGCGCTGCTGCTCCGACCCGACGGCGACCTCGCGCGCATCCTGCTCGACGAGCCCGTGCCCGCGGCCAGCCGGCCACTCCCGGACGCGCTGTGGGTGGGCGTGGCCGCCGCGGTCGCGGCGCGCTCCGCCGAGCCTCTGGCGCCCTTCGTGGAATCGGTCGCCCGCACCGTCTCGCCCGAGTGGGGACCCGTCGCGCGCGACCTGGTTCAGATCGGTCGAGGCCGTGTGAGGATCGCCGACCGGCTGCGCGACGCGCTCGTGGCGGGGCTGGCGTCGGCCGCGACCGTGGGCGATCGGGCCGCGCTCGGGCTGGCCGTGATCGCCGAGATGGCGGCGCTGGTCGGCGACGCGTTACGGGCGCGCGCGCAGGCCGAGATCGTCAGGCTCGCTCGCACCGAGCGTGCGCCGACGCTCGAGGACCCCTCGGCGGCCGGTGGGCGCGGCGGGGCGGAGCGCGCACGGGACATCGCGGCCGCGGTCGACGCGCTGCTTGAGGACGCCGCGGGCTGAGGGTTGGTCGCGCCGAATCAGTGCGTGGCGCTGAAGATGATCCAGACGTTGAACGCGATGAACGCGGCGACGGAGAGCGTCGAGAGCACGACGTAGGCGATCCAGAGCACCTCCTCGCGGCCCTGACGCATACGCCCCGCGCCGCTGAGGAGCCCCTTCATGTACGCGATCGCGTCGTGCTTGAGCGTGGGCACGCCGAGCACGTCGACGAGCACGTGGTAGCCGTCCATCTCGATGAAGCAGAAGGGATAGAGCGCGACCACCAGCGCCTGCCACTGGATGATCCCGGACGCGGCCGCGAAGGCCTGCGTGAAGCTGCCGGTCGGCGCCTTGGCGGCGACGATGAAGGCGACGGCGCCCAGGACCAGATGCACGAGCGCGCCCGTCACGGCGGTGATGACGCGGGCGCGGCGGCTCGCCATGAAGATGTCGGTGACGTCGATGTAGAACGTCGGCACGAAGCCGTGCAGGAACGTGAAGCCGAACTCGCGCACACGCCGGCGATAGTGGATGCAGGCCAGCCCGTGCACGAACTGGTGGAGCGCCACGCTGGCAAAGAAGACCAGCTTGACCGTCAGGATGCCGCGCAGGGCATGGCCGCCGAAGCCCTCGAGCATGTCGTGCACGTCGTGGAAGAGCACGAAGGCGGCGGCGGCGCCCAGGACGGCGAGCACGGCGCACGCGATCGCGGCGACGGGCGTGAAGACGAGGAACCCCCCGTATCGGTAGAGCGCCTGGAAGAACGACTGGACGTTGTGGCTCGAGATCCGGATGCGCTCGAGACCGGTCAACGCGAGCTCGATCGCCTTCACGATCATCCGGCCTCGGTTGCGCGCCAGCGCCGCCCGGAGTCGCGACGTCGGCTCGAACGTCAAGAGCTGCGCCCGCTGGAGCTTGTGCAGGAGGCTCGGGATGATCTCGAAGTCGAACTCGCCGTACTTCAGGACGTACGCGGTCGCGATCTCCTGCAGCGAGGTGGAGCCGTCCATCTGATCCCAGAGGAAGCGCTCCTGGGCGGACAGCAGG
This sequence comes from Candidatus Rokuibacteriota bacterium, assembly GCA_003221615.1. GTDB lineage: Bacteria > Methylomirabilota > Methylomirabilia > Rokubacteriales > CSP1-6 > AR31. Next base: position 4,510 of record QHSQ01000080.1, read on the forward strand.
AGGAATCGGTCCGTCGTCTTGTTCTTGAGGATGAAGCCGGGCGCGACGGCCAGCCGCGAGCGCAGCTCGGAGATCTCGTACGACTCCTGGTCGAGCCGGCGCGGCCGCGAGTTGAGATAGCCGATGACGCTCGGGACCTGGCGGAGCTCGAAATCCTCGTCGCCGTCCCGCCGGACGAGCAGCTCGAACTTCGCGGGCGCCGGCCGCTGCATCAGCGCGCCTCGACGTCGAGGCCGGTGGCCTCGAGGCCCCAGCGGGTCGCCTCGGCCACCTGCTGCGTGGACCGGCGCAGTCGCTCCATGAAGACCTGGACCATCGCGTAGAAGAACGCGGCCGCCGCGCGCGGCGCGGTCTCGGTCATCGCCTGCAGGCTGTCGCGTCCGAGGACGAGCAGCTCCACGTCCGTCTCGGCCTGCGCGGTGGCCGACCGGGGCGAGCCGTCGAACAGGCTCATCTCGCCGAAGAAGTCGAAGGGCTCGACGCGGACCAGCACCTGCTCCACCTTGCCGGTGACCGCCTTGGAGATGAGGATCGTGCCGCGCCGGACGATGAACATCTCGTCGCCGCGATCGCCTTCACGAAACAGGATCTGGCGCCGGCGCAGGTCGCGCTCGCGCAGGCGCTCGGTGAGGGCGACGAGATCGGGATCGGCGAAGGCTTCGAACACACGAACGTCGTGCAGGAACGCGAGTGTTTCGGCCGACGCCTGCACGCGCGGGTGAAGCGGGGCCTAGGTGGCCACGCGGCTGATGAGGCTGCTGCGAAACTGGTGTCGCCGCTCGTTCGACGGCGTCTTCGCGAGCCGGGCGAGAGCCTGCTGGACCGTCGCGCGCTCGGCGTCGCTCAGCTGGTACTCGGCCAGGAGCGTCTCGGGCGCACGTAGCAGCTCGGCAAGGAATTCCGGATCGATCATCACGCGGCCCACCAGCTCTCGCAGCCCTTGCGCCATCGAGCGAATCATACCAATTTCCCCGACCGTTTGATAGGCTCCGGCCATGATGCTCGGTCCACACCCACCCGACCGGCGTCGCGCGTTGTTGATCGCCGCACTCGGCTTTTGTCGTTGTAGCGAGGGCCGTGAGGCCGGCTTGGATCGAGGGTGGCCTGAGACAGACGCGAGCCGGCTCCGCACGCCCGATCAACTTCCAGTCGACGGACGATCGTCAGCCGAGTCGGCGCTGGGGGCTCTGCGCTCCTGGCTCTCGAGCTGGCGCGGCATCGGCCTGGTCGCGGCCGGGATGGAGCGCCAGGGCTACGACCTGAGCCTCACGCGCTACGCCGACTTCGGCTGGCGCGCCACGTTCTACGTGACGGGCCGTGAGCATTCGCCGACCGGCGCGACCGGCTCCGCCTTCGAGGCGACGCCGTTTCGCGCGGTGCAGGTTGCCGCGTGGGAGACACTCGCCCGGACGTGAGGCGCGCGTCGGCGCGGCGGATCGCTCGCGCCGGCTTCGCGCTGCTGGCCGGCGCGTTGAGCGTCGCGGCGCCGCGATCGCCGGCGGCCCAGCCGGACACGCGGATTCCGTGGGTCGGCTTTCTCGCCAATGAGCCCACGCCGGACTCGGCCCCGGTCCTGCGCGAGGGATTGCGCGAGCGCAAGTGGGTCGAGGGCCAGTCCGTCAAGATCTGGTACCGCTACGTTCAGGGCAAGCCCGAGCTCTATCAACAACATGCCGACGATCTCGTGCGACTGAACGTCGCGGTGATCGTGGCGGTCGGCCCGCAGGCCATCGAAGCCGCGCGGAAGGCGACGAAGACCGTTCCGATCGTCATGGTCTCCATCGACGACCTGGCCGCCGCCGGACTCACCGGGGAGCCCACGAATCCGGAAACGAACCTCACCGGGCTCACGACGTTCGCCCCCGAGCTGAGCGCGCGCCGTCTTGATCTCTTGCGCCAGGTCGTGCCCAAGCTCACCCGGGCCGTCGTGCTCTGGAGCTCGACCAGCGCGACCGGCGCCGCCGATCTGCGCACGACACAAGCGGCCGCCAAGGCGCGCGGTGTGGAGCTGACGCCGATCGAGATCACCGCCGAGTCCGACGTTCGCGAGGCCCTGAGCCAGGTCGGCAAGTCGAACCCCCAGGGACTGATCGTGCTCCCCGACGCGATCACGCTCGCGAATCGTCAACGGATTGCCAAGTTCATGAGCCGCGGCAAGCTGCCGGCGGTGTTCCCATCTCGCGACTTCGCGGACGCCGGCGGCCTCCTGGCCTACGGCGCGAACTGGACCGACGTCTTCCGGCAGACCGCGGAGCTCGTGGACCGAATCTTGAGAGGCGCCAAGCCCGCCGAGCTGGGAATCCGGCGCGCGTCGCGCTTCGAGCTGGTGGTGAATCTCCGTGCCGCGCGAGCGATTCCTGTCATCGTTCCGTCGTCGCTGCTCCAGCGCGCGGACCGGGTCATCGAGTGATGCGGCGCCTGGCGATCCTCCTCTGCGCGGCCGCAGTGCTCGGTGGATGCGCGGAGAAGAAGTGGGTCTACGAGAAGCAGAGCGCGACACCGGCGAAGCTCGAGCGCGACATGGCGCTGTGCCGGAAGGAGGCGCACGATCCCCAGACGGTCGCGCCTCCGGGCTCGCCGCGTATGGATCGAGGGGTGTTCAACCGGTGCATGGAGCGCAGAGGGTACACGGTGCGAACCGAGCCGGGCTGAGTCGCGCGATGGTGAATCGTCGACGCGCCGCCGTTCATCCTATGGATACGTGCGGAGCCGATAGGTACTGCGGGACCGGCATTCGCGGAACCCGTACCCATGGTTCCGAGTTCTTGAGGCGGAGGTGCGCCGATGCGTGGAGCTCGTCTCGCTCTCGTGCTCGCAGCCGTGGTGCTGCTCGCCACCGACAGTGCGGTGGCGGCGAACTACGCGCAGGAAACCCTCGATCGATATTTCCGAATCGAGTACCAGGTGGCTCAGAGCGCCTCGCACCCCGTCCTGAGCGGGTACGTGTACAACATGCACCCCGGAAACCCCGCCGAGCGGATGCAGCTCTCCATCGAGGGCCTCGACGCCGCGGGCAAGGTCGTCGGGACCTCGTCGACCTGGGTGCTGGGCAGCGTGCCCGCCGGCAACCGCGCCTACTTCACCACGGCGGTCATGCCGGCCGCGTCGTATCGGGTCCAGGTCCTGTTCTTCGACTGGGGCGGTCGCGGCGGCGCGAGCAACTGACACGCGCGGAGCGCGCCGTCATCGTCCCCGCCCCTTCCGTCTCGACGCGCTTCACACGGCGATCTGGAGTATCGTGAGGGCGTCGAGACTGACAGGGAGGGCACACGCCATGCGACATACCGTCGTGCTGCTGATCGCGCTCACGCTGGTGGGTTCGAGCGCGCCGAGCTGGGCCAGCTCCTCGTCCACCGCCGTCGAGGTCGGGGCCTCGGCCGGCAGCGCACTGGGAACGCTCATGTACGCGCCGCTCAAAGCAACGTTCTGCATCCTCGGTGGGATCGGCAGCGGCTTCACCGCGATCGCCTCGCCCCCGACGGCCGGCAAGGTGGCGATGGCCACCTGCGGTGGATCCTGGATCGTGACCCCGAACGTCATCCGAGGGCGTGAATCCCTGAAATTCCTCGGGGACACCTCGCCCGACCGAACGACGGCCGCTCGGTAGGGGCGCGCGAGCCCGCGCACCCCGGTACGGGTCGTGCAGGCCCAGTGTCGGCCGTACAGGCTGGTCGGCTTCAGCCTCGCCGTGCTGGCGCTCGCGGCGGCGGGCTGCGCCTCGACGAAGCCGACTCGCGCCACGCCGGCGTCGGCGGCGCCGGGAACCCGCATCGTCGGACTCGCCTCGTGGTACGGGCAACGTCATCAGGGGCGCGCGACCGCGTCAGGCGAGGCCTTCGACATGAACAAGCTGACCGCCGCGCACCGCACGATGCCGTTCGGGACACGCCTGCGCGTGACGAACGTCGAGAACGGCCGGAGCGTCGTGGTCCGGGTGAACGACCGGGGCCCGTGGGTGAACGATCGCGTCCTCGACGTCAGCCAGGCGGCGGCGAAGGCCCTCGGCATGGTCGGCGACGGCGTGACGAAGGTCGAGGCCGTGGTCCTCGGCGCCGAGTAGCGCGCTCGTTCGCGTAGACGGTGGCATATAATCCGGCGCAGCAAGGGCGCTGCGAGGACGGCTCGAGGCGGCGCCGGAGGAGACACCACCATGATGCGTGTGCTCACCTTCGCCCTCGCCATGGCCTTCGTTCTCGCGGGAGCGAGCCTCGACACGAGCGCGCAGTCCGACGCGCCCACGATCAAGATCGGCTACGCCATTTCGCGAACGGGGCCCTTTGCCCCGGGCGCGCAGGCCACGCAAGAGCCCAGCTACATCCTGTGGGCCGAGCAGGTCAACGCCGCCGGCGGCATCAACGTCAAGGGCCAGAAGCGCAAGGTCGAGCTGATCAGCTACGACGACCGGAGCGAGGTCGAGACGATCGTCCGCACGTTCGAGAAGCTGATGGTCACCGACAAGGTCGACCTGATCCTGCCGCCCTGGGGCTCCACCGCCAATTTCGCCGTGGCCCCGCTGGCCGACAAGCATGGCTATCCGGTGCTGGCGCCGACGGCCCTCTCGATGAAGCTCGTCGACATGAAGCTTCCGTACTTCTTCTCGATGCTGCCCCAGCCGTACGTGCTGATGGCCGCCGCCGCCGACATGCTCGCGGCCAACGGCGTGAAGACCGTCGCCGTCATCTACATGGACGACGTGTTCGGGCTCGAGAACATCGCGGCCTTCGAGCCGGCCGTGAAGGCCAAGGGGATCGAGATCGTCGACAAGAAGAGCTACCCCCTGGGCATCAAGGACCTCTCGCCGGTGCTGCGGGCGATCAAGGACAAGAACCCCGACGCATTCGTCGGCCTCACGTATCCGCCCGATACGATTCTCGCCTCCAAGCAGTCGAAGGAGATCGGCTTCAACCCGAAGGTGTTCTTCACCGCGGTGGGCACGGCGTTTCCGCTCTACAAGCAGGTCATGGGCCCCGACTCCGACGGCGTCAGCGGCATCGGGTCGTGGAGCGTCAAGACGAGCCCCGCCGCGAAGGCGTTCTTCGACGCCCACGTGAAGCGCTTCCAGAAGGAGCCCGATCGCTGGGCCAGCGCCCACTGCTGGGCGGGGCTCCAGATCCTCCAGGCGGCCATCGAGAAGGTCGGCATGGACCGCAAGGCGATCCGCGAATACATCGCGTCCGGCGAGCACGCGACGATCATCGGCCCGGTCCGCTTCAAGGGCTCGGAGATCCAGTTCCCCGGCACGGTCAGTCAGTGGGTCGGCGGCGACTTCGAGGTCGTGTGGCCGGCCAATCGCGCGACCGCGAAGCTCTCCATCCCCAAGCCCGCATGGAAGTAGCCGGGCACCTCGCGGGGAGCCGCGCCGGCTAGCGCGCCTCTCCGTGAGGCTCTGGGTCGAGCTGATCGTCTCCGGCTTCATCACGGGCGGCATCTATGCGCTGGTGGCCATGGGCCTGAATCTCCAGTACGGCCTCATGCGCATCCTCAACGTGTCACACGGCGAGTTCCTGATGCTCGGCGCCTACCTCGTGTACTGGGCGCACCTGGTGACGCACCTGAGCCCGTTCGTGTTTCTGCCGCCGCTGCTCGTGGGGCTCTTCGTGATCGGCCTGGTGATCCATCGCCTCTGCTTCCGCCGGCTCGCCGAGACGACGCCGGAGGTCGAGGCGTTCGAGGCGCGCAGCCTGCTCGTCGGCTTCGGGCTGATGTTCGTGGTGCAGAACGTCGCGCTCCTGGTCTGGGGTGCCGATCTACGCGGCTATCAGTACCTTTCGCGGACGGTGTCGGTCGCCGGCGTCGGGTTCACCGCGAACCGGCTCGTGGCGTTCGCCGGGGCGATCGGCCTCGGCCTCGGCCTGATCCTCGTGCTGCGGGCGACCCTGCTCGGCCGGGCGGTCCGCGCGATGATGCAGTCGCCGACCGGCGCCCTGCTGGTCGGTATCGACGTGCGGCGGTTGCACCCGGCGGTCTTCGGCGTCGGCCTCGCGCTGGCCGGCGCGGCCGGCGCGCTGCTCTCGATGGTGTTCGAGATCTCGCCGTCGATGGGCGAGCCGTACACGGTCACGGCGCTGATCGTGATCGCGCTCGGCGGTTTCGGCAGCGTCACCGGGAGCCTGCTGGGCGGCTTGCTCCTCGGTGTCGTCGAGGCGATCGGCATGCACCTCACGAGCCCGTCCCTGAAGATGGTGCTGTCCTACGGCGTCTTCATGCTGGTGCTGATCACACGACCCAACGGCCTCTTCGTCCGCTGATGCCGCGCGGCGCGCTCGCGGCCGTCGCCGGCGGCGCCGCCGTCGCGGCGGCCTTGCCCTGGCTGCTCGACGACTTCCTCGTCTCGCTGGCGCTCTCGTGTCTGATGTACGTCGCGCTCGCGACGAGCTGGGCGATGTTCTCCGGGGCGACGCGCTACGTCTCGCTGGGGACCTCCGCCTTCTTCGGGCTCGGCGCCTACGTGAGCGCCTGGACCGTCGCGGCCGCGCCGTGGCCCATGGTGATCGCCGGCGGCGCGCTGGTCGCCGCCGTGTTCGCGGGGCTCGCCGGCCTCGCGATCCTGCACCTGCGCGGGACGTACTTCGCGGTCCTCACGTTCGGCATGAGCGAGCTCACGCGCCACGTGGTCACGTACGGCGAAAAACAGTACGCGGGGACGGTCGGTCGCGTGCTCACGGGGGTTCCGTCGAACCGCACCGTGTATTTCACGGTGCTCGTGATCGCCGTCGCCGCGGTCGTCGTCGCGGTCGCGGTGCGCGCAAGCCGATTCGGCCTCGCGCTCATCGGCATCGGCGCGGACGAGCAGCGGGCCCAGACGCTCGGGGTGCCGACGCGCTGGGTGAAGGTGGCTGGCTTCGCGCTCAGCGCGACCTTCGCGGGCGCCGCGGGCGCGGCCATGGCGGTCCGCTGGACGTACATCGACCCCACGGCGGTCTTCAATCCGTTCATCGGGCTGCAGACCGTGCTGATCGCGATCGTCGGCGGCCCGCTGAGCCTCATGGGTCCCCTGCTCGCAGCGCTCGTCTTCAGCCTGCTGGCCGAGTTTCTGCGCCTGCAATTCCCCTACGCGTACCTGATCGCCCTCGGGCTCTTGCTGATCGTCGCCGTGCTCTACCTCCCCTACGGTCTGGCCGGTCTCTGGCGTGACCGGGCCCGCGTCGCGCGTCCGGCCGCGACGCGATGACGGTGCCCGCGCTGGCCGCGCACGGCGTGGTCGTCCGGTTCGGCGGGCTGACCGCGGTCGACGGCGTCGATCTCGAGATCGAGGATCGGACGCTGGTCGACATCATCGGGCCGAACGGCGCGGGCAAGACCACCTTCTTCAGCGCGCTCTCCGGTCTGGTGACTCCCGCGGCGGGTCGACTCGTCGTCGGCGGCGCTGACCTCACACGCAAGCCGGCGCACGTCTTCGCGCGCGCCGGGGTCGCGCGCACATTTCAGACTCCGCGCGTGTTCGCCGACATGACCGTCGCCGAGAGCGTGCGCTTCGGCCTCGAGTTCGCGGGCCACCGGCGGCGCGCCGAGCGCGCCTCGCTCGCGGACGTGCCGGCGATCCTCGACTTCCTCGGGCTCGCCGATTTCGCGTCGGTGCCGGCCGGAGCGGTCACGCCGGCTCGACAACGACTGCTGGAGATCGGGATGGCGCTGGCGACGCGGCCGCGGGTCCTGCTGCTCGACGAAGTGGCCGCCGGCTTGACCGAGGCGGAGGTCCGGGGCATGGCCCGACTGGTTCGACGCTGCCGCGACGAGCTGGCCCTCTCGGTGGTGTGGATCGAGCACGCGGTGGCCGTGCTGCTCGACGCGGTCGAGCGCGTCCTGGTGCTGCACCAGGGCAAGACGCTCGCCGAGGGGGCTCCCGCCGTCGTCGCGCGCGACCCCGAAGTGATCGAGGCCTATCTCGGTCAGGGCGCCGGAGAGGCCCGCTCGTGAGCGTCGCGCTGAAGGTCACCGGGCTCGCGGCAGGCTACAGCGGCTTTCGGGTTCTCGACGGGTTCGATCTGGACCTGGTCGCCGGGCGCATCACCGCGATCGTGGGCTCGAACGGTGCGGGGAAGAGCACGCTGCTGAAGGCGCTGGCCGGCCTCGTGTCGCGCGACGGACAGGCAACGCTCGACGGTCAGGTGCTGCCGGCGGGCTCGGCCACCGCGGCCGTGCGTGCGGGGCTGATCCTGGTCGCCGAGGGGCGTCATCTCTTCCCGCGGATGACCGTGCTGGAAAACCTCCAGCTCGGCGGCTGGCTCCTCGCCAGGCGGGAGCGCGCCGTCCGTCTCGAGCGCGCGCTCTCGCTCTTTCCGCGGCTCGTCGAGCGCCGCCACCAGCTCGCCGGCTCGATGAGCGGCGGCGAGCAGCAGATGGTCGCGCTGGCGCGCGCCCTCGTCGGCCGACCGCGGCTTCTGATGCTGGACGAGCCGTCGCTCGGTCTGGCGCCGCGCCTCGTCGACGAGGTGATGTCCCTGGTCCGTCGCATTCGCGACGAGGACGTGACCGTGCTGCTCATCGAGCAGAACGTCGCCAAGGCCCTCGCGATCGCGGACGACGCGCACGTCCTCGAGCGCGGCCGACTGGTCGCCAGCGGGCCGGCATCGGACCTTCTGAGATCGGGCCTCGTGCGCACCGCGTATCTCGGCCTCTAGCAGCAGGCTGGTGAAAAGGGCCCATCTGCTTCGTTGGCGCCCTCGGCGGCACGCTCACCGTACTCGAAGTACGGCTCGCATGCCTCCTTCGGGCGCCGCCTCGCATCTGGACCCTTTTGACCAGGCCTGCGGCTTGCCGCCAAAATCTCGCGCCGGCCCTGGGCTGGCGTCGGCGGGTCGTCTCCTGTACAGTCTCGGCGCTGAGCGTCGTTTATCCCGCGCGAGGTTCGGAGGCTGGTATGGCGAGCAACGTGGTGAAGGTCGGCGACGTCGAGATCATGATGCTGTCGGACGGGATGCTCGAGTTCGATCCGTGCAACTTCTTCCCGACCATCCCAGAGGACAACTGGAAAGCGTACGAGTCGCATCTGCATGAGCACAAGGTCCGCTTCAATCTCGGATCGTATCTGATCCGCGCCGGTGAGCGGACGGTCCTCATCGACACCGGGCTCGGTCCCAGGCCGGCGGAGACGCCCGATGCTCCGTGGGGCCAGCTCATGAACGACTTCAAGGACAAGGGCGTCGCACCGGAAGCGATCGATATGGTCGTGATGACGCACCTGCATCGCGACCACGTCGGCTGGAACCTCAAGACCGAGGGCGGGAAGTACGCGCCGACCTTTCCCCGGGCGCGCTACTGGATGCCCAAGAAGGACTGGGAGTCGTGCCACGACCCCGCGCTGCAGCCGGCGCGCTTCGTCAACGCGCCCGAGTGCGTGTGGCCGCTGGCCGATCTCGGCCTGATCGAGTTCATGCAGGGCGAGCAGAGCCTGACGCGCGAGCTCACGGCGGTGCCGACACCGGGCCACACGCCGGGACACATGAGCATCCTCGTCACCTCGAAGGGCGAGCGGGCACTCGTCCTGGGCGACGCGGCGCACAGCCCGGTGCAGGTGCTGGAGCCGGACTGGGTCTCGCGCGCCGACATGGATCCGGACCTCACGCGGCAGACGCGCAAGGCGCTGCTCGACCGTCTGGAGCGCGAGCAGATCCTCGTCGCGGCCGGCCACTTCGAGGCGCCGGGCTACGGCCGGATCGTGCGACTCGAGGGGCGACGTTACTGGAAGGGGCTGTAGCGCGACTCAACCGTTTCGAGATTCAAGCTTCACAGTAACGTAAGGCGCGCCTGCTGAGCGCACGCCGAGAGGATCGACCCGGCGGTAGCCCGCGCTCGCGCAGCAGCGAGGCGAGCGCGGGTTAGCGCCGGGTGCGGGGCGCCCTCAGGACGGCCAGCAGGCGCGTGGGATCGACGGGCTTCAGCAGGTGATCGTCGAAGCCGGCCTGGAAGGCCTGCTGGCGATCCTTCTCCCGCCCGTAGCCGCTCAGCGCGATCAGGCGCGAGCGGTCGCGCAGCTTCGAGCGGATCTGTCGAGCGACCTCGTAGCCATCGATCCCGGGCAGACCGATGTCGATCAGCACGGTGTCAGGCTCGAGCTGAACGGCCATCTCCACGCCGAGCACGCCGTCGGCCGCCTCGTGGATCTCGTGCCCGGAGGCCTCGAGCAGCATCCGCATCATCTCCCGGTTGTCGGCATTGTCCTCGACGACCAGGATGCGGCGTCGCGGCGCATCGGCTGGTGCCTCGACGGAATGGCCGCGCTCCTGGGGCGTGTCGATCAACGCAGGGAGACGGACCGTGAACACGCTGCCACGTCCGGGCCCCGGACTGGCCGCCTCGACCCGACCACAGTGAAGCTCGACGAGACGGCGCACGAGAGTCAGCCCGACTCCGAGCCCAGCGGATTGGCGATCGGGATGCCGATCGCCCTGAACGAACAGGTCGAACACCGAAGGCAAGAGGTCCGCCGAGATCCCCGACCCGTCGTCGGCAACCTCCAGGACCGCCTCGTCCCGCTCGCGGCGGACGATCACTTTGATGGCCCCGCCACGCGGCGTGAACTTCAGCGAGTTCGACAGGAGGTTCATGACGATCTGCTCGAGGCGCGCTTGATCGGCCTCGACCCAGACGGGCTCCGCCTCGACGATGACGGCGTGCTGCGCGAGCCTCTCCGTGCTCTCGAGCGTGACCACGCACTGGCGGACCACGGCCGCCACGTCGATCACGGTGCGGACGAGCTCGATCTTGCCGAGCGCTCCCCGCGTGACGTCGAGGAGGTCTCCGACGAGCCGCGTGAGGTGCTCGGTCTGGTGGGCGATCACGTCGCGCGCGCGGCGGTCGTGCTCGGGCGTCGACGACTGGCCGAGCACCGAGACCGCGGAGCTGATCGCCCCCAGCGGATTGCGCAGCTCGTGGCCGAGCATCGCCAGGAACTGATCCTTCGCCTGGCTCGCGGCCTCGGCCTCCGCACGAGCGACGCGCGTTCGGGCCCGGCGCCGACCAGCTCGGCGAAGCGGCGATTGCAGTAGAGGATGTCGCCCGCCGGCGTCAGGGTGAGCGCGCCCTCCTGCATCTGCTCGACCAGCATCCGGTAGGGTTGCTCGGCGCTCTTGAGCGTGAAGAGCTGTCGGCCATTCGGGCCGTCGACGACGAGCCCGTCGACCTCACCCTGGCGAATGGCGCGCAAGGTTTCCTGGGCTTCCTCCAGCTCTCGCTGGAGCTTCTTGACCTGCTCGGGATCCATCGCGCCGTCGGCCCTTCCCTGTGCCATCACCTGTGCTCCACCAGGTCGAGCCCCTCGAGCACTCGCGTGCTGTTCGACATATCTCCGATGACCCGCCGCGGCGGCAGCGGGAACCGCCTCACGCAGGTCGGAGCCGCGATGATCTGCTCACCACTCGCCAGCACCGGCTGCTCGTAGAGATTGATCACTTCGAGGTCGTACGCGCCGGGCAGATGCCGCTCGCAGATCGCCCTGATGTTTTCGACGGCCCGCGTCGACCGGGCGGTCATGCCGGCCACGAACAGGCGAAGAACGTATCCGCTGGGCGCAGGATTCCCGGCGTCGTGCTGGGGTGCGTCGGTCGTCCTTCGGGCTGCCATGACATCAGCTCGCGGGTCGGATGTCCAGTCCGACGAGAACACGCTCGGCGTTCGAGAGGTCTCCGATGATCCTGCGCACGGGCTCGGGCAGACGGCGGACCAGCGTCGGCACGGCGAGGATCTGATCCCCTGCCGCGAGCTGAGGGTTCTGGACCAGGTCGATGACCTCGATCCGGTATCGCCCGGCCAGATGCTCCTCGCAGATTCGCTTGAGATTGGCGAATGCGGCGATCGATCGTGGTGTCTGCCCCGCGATGTAGAGGCGCAGAACCTGGGCCTGGCCGGTGTGCTCGATCGCTGGCGGGCTCGCGCTCGGACGCTCTTCAGCCACTTCCATCCTCATGGCTCCTTGACTTTCGCGTCGTCTTTTCGTTTCGAGCGATCGCCACCGTTGCCCGCGTCGGCTCGCCGGCTCCTGGCCATGTCGCTTCTGTCTTCCTTCAGGCGGGCAACACGCGCCTGGTGCTGGATGATGCCGGAGGCCAGGTCGGCTTGCTCCGTCTCGAATTTGGCCCGCAGTGCCGCCAGCTCCGCCTCGAACGTGGTCTTGAGCCTCGCGAGCGCCCGCTGGCGACGGTCGAGCTCCTGTTCCTGGACCAGCGCCGCGGCGTGCTCGTCGGCCTCCCGGCTCAAGCGCGCGGATCCGGTGAGGACGCCGACGGCGCCCGCGTAGACGTCGATCAGCTCGACGCCGTGGTCCGTGAGGAGAAACTCACGAATCTGGTTGGAGTGGCTCATCCCGCGGGCCTTGAGCACGTAGAGCCCGCGGTTTCTCTCGCCGCTCGACTCGAGCGTGACGAGCAGGAGCCAGGTGTCGACGATCGACGAGACCGCGGTGTCCGTCCGTTCCTGCTCGGTTTTGCCGTGCGACAGGGTGGTCATGAGCGCGGTGATCCCGGCGCCCTTGAGGTAGTCGACGAGGCGCATCAGCGTGCCATGGACGTCCACCGCGGCCGATACCCCGAGGAGGCTGCTCACCGGATCGAGGACCACGACGCTCGGGCTGAAACGGTCGATGGCCCGATGCATCCGCGACAGGTGCATCTCGAGGCCAAACGCCGAAGGGCGAGCCGCCTGGAACTCGAGGAGGCCGCGATCAACCCATGGCTGGAGATCGATGCCGATCGATCTCATGTTCCGCATGACCTGCGCGGGCGATTCCTCGAACAGGAACGCGAGCGCGCGCTCGCCGCGACGGCAGGTGGCGTCCATGAAGTGGGCGGCCAGACTGCTCTTGCCGGAGCCGGCGGTGCCGGACACGAGAATCGTGCTCCCCCGGAAGTAGCCTTTGCCGCCGAGCATCGTATCGAGCCGCGCGATGCCGGTCGAGATTCGTTCGGACGAAACGGCATGGCCGAGCCCAAGCGTCGTCACCGGCAGGACCGCGATCCCGTCCTCGTCGATCAGGAACGGATATTCGTTGGTCCCGTGGGACGAGCCGCGGTACTTCACGATGCGGAGACGTCGCGTGGAGATCTCGTCGGTCACTCGGTGGTCGAGCAGGATCACCGCGTCCGACACGTACTCCTCGAGCCCTTGTCGCGTCAGCGTCCCCTCGCCGCGCTCGCCGGTGATCAGGGCGGTGACGCCCTTGTCCTTGAGCCAGCGAAACAGCCGGCGCAGCTCGGCCCGAAGGATGCTCGCGTTCGACAGGCCCGAGAACAGCGACTCGATCGTGTCGAGCACGACACGACGGGCGCCGATCGAGTCGATCGCATAGCCCAGGCGAATGAAGAGCCCCTCGAGATCGTAGTCGCCGGTCTCCTCGATCTCGCTGCGGTCGATGCGGACGTGGTCGAGCGCGATCTTTTTTTTCTGGATCAGTCCCGGCAGGTCGAAGCCCAGGGAGGCGACGTTCTGCGCCAGCTCCTCGGTGCTCTCCTCGAAGCTCATGAACACCCCGGGCTCGTCGAACCGGGTCGCGCCATGGACGAGGAAGCTGATGGCGAACAAGGTCTTACCACACCCGGCTCCGCCACATAGGAGTGAGGGCCGGCCCGTGGGCAGTCCGCCCTCGGTGATCTCGTCGAAACCTTCGATCCCGGTAGGAGTTTTCGCCAGCTTCGCCACGGGAGGATGATCCCCCCTCGCAAGCGAGATTGGCTATCAGGTCTTTACCTGACCCGGGCGATTTTCACGCTGGTCGCGAGCCCGATGACGCGCGATCAGGCTGCGGCGAGCACCTTCCGTCCCATCGGGGTCGCTTCGAGTCGGAAGTACTCAAGCATGTTGCGCGCCGCGATCTTAAACGCCTCATCCGCCGGCACTCCGGCGAACAGACGCTCGGCGAACGGACGCGTGTTGGGCCAGTCGCACTCGATGTGGGGAAAATCGGTGGCGAACATGATGCGATCGACGCCCATGTGATGACGGAGCTCGATCGCCACGCGCTCGACATGCTGCACGCTGAAGAAGATGTGCTGTCGGACGTACTCGCTCGGCCGCTGCTTGAGCGGCTTGAAGTTGAGGAGCCGCGCGGCCCAGTGGCGGTGCCGCTCGTACCAGTAGTCGGCCTCCTCCATCCAGAACGGCACCCAGCCCAGGCGGGTCTCGGCGAAAAAGATCTTCAGCTCCGGGAAGCGGTCGAACACGCCGGACAGGATGAGCTGGGCGAAGCTCATGGACGGCGCCGTCCCCAAGAACGGCAGCGCGACCCATTCCACCAGCTTTCGCGGCCCGAGCTTCGCCAGGATCGCCGGATCGACTCCCGGATACTCGAAGGTGGGCTGAGAAGCGCGCGGGCCCAGGCGGTCGAAGCCGACGTGCACGGTCAGGGGCATCTTCATGTCGACCGCGGCCGCCCAGAAGCGATCGTCCTCGGCCGTCGGATAGGCTTTGCCGCTCGGGAACACGCCCAGGTTGACGCCCTTGAGCCCGAGCTTCATGCAGTGCTCGAGCTCGGCGATCGCGTCGGTGACGTTGGTCCACGGGATGACGCCGAGGCCGATGAGGCGATCGCGCGACACGGCGCAGTACTCCTCGCCGAGCCAGTCGTTGTAGGCGCGAACCGTCGCGCGGTACACGTCCTCGTCGGCGATCGCACGCCAGAGCCGCGGCCCCACCTGCATGTTCGGGAAGAGGACCTCGGCGTGCAGCGCGTCCATATCTTGTTCCTTGAGGCGCTGCTCCGGTGGCCCCACACCGGCCGTGTCGTCGACCGTCACGCCGAACGGCTCCCAGGTCTCGTTCGTCCGTCCGGCCCTCAGGTCGAGGAACGGAGCCGGATAGGGAGGCTGGCCCTCGACGAGGAGGGCGTCCCCGCCGTCGGGCAGCTTGATCGTCCGCGGCGCGTGCTCGCGATGCTTCGCGGGCATGCGCGGCGTCCATCGCTCGGGCCGGACTTCCAGGCGACCGTCGCTGGAGATCAGGGGGGGAAGACCGGGGCTGGTCATGGCGGCTCTCCTTTACCCGGCGTGATGGTACCATCGGCTCGCCGAGTCGTGACGGGCTCTATCGGCT
>QHSQ01000423.1 GCA_003221615.1 Candidatus Rokuibacteriota bacterium
CGCTCGACGCTCGCGTTGAGCGAGGTCGCCGGGTTCTGGCCGACGCACAGCATTCCCTTCACGCGTCCTTCGTTCATGGCCACGAACATCGGCAGGTGGGAATGATCGCCGATGATCTTCGGGTGCCAGTCGTAGCCGAAGTCGTTCTCCTTCGTTGCGGAGGCGCCGTACATCGATTTCAGATACGAGACCATGAACTTCGGGGTGTTGGCCGAGTAGCCGCGCGGCGTGGTCTCGGCCCGGAGCCAGTCGCGCAGTGAATCGTGGCGCTTCAACGCCGACGGCTGATTCATGTAGCCGTGGATCGAGTGATAGAGCGTCGGGATGTCGGTCGAGCCCTGGATCGAGGCGTGGCCCCGGAGCGCCATGACGCCGGCGCCGGGGCGGCCGACGTTGCCCAGGAGGAGCTGGAGCAGCGCACAGCAGCCGATGGTCTGCGGCCCGTTGGTGTGCTGAGTCCAGGCGACGGCGTACGCAAAGGACGTGGTGCGATCGCGGCCGGAGTTGGCGAGGATCGTCTCCGCCACCTCGAGGAAGGTCGCCCTGGGGCAGCCGGTGACCCGCTCGACCATCTCCGGCGTGTAACGGCTGAAGTGCCGCTTCACGATCTGAAAGACGGTGCGCGGGTGCTGGAGCGTCTCGTCGCGCTGCGGCAGCGGCGTGAGCAGCGAGCGCACGAGCGTGTCGAACGGTGGGCCGTCCGGCAGGCGCGGCGCGCCGACGCCGGCCGGCGCTCCCGCATACTGCCACGTCCGCGTGTCGTACTGACCGACGAAGCCGTCGAGCGGCCACTCCTTGATGCCCGGCGCGTACTGCATGAGGCCGGAGAAGACCCCGTCGACGTCTTCCGTATCCTTGAAGCCGTCGCCCACGATCGTCGCGGCATTCGTATAGTTGACGACGAACTCCCTGAAGAACGAATCCCCCCTCCAGCGCTCGCTCTCGAGGACGTAACGGATCAGTCCGCCGAGGAACGCCACGTCGGAGCCCGCCCGGATCGGGGCGTGGATGTCGGCCACCGCGCTCGTGCGGGTGAAGCGCGGATCGACGTGAATCAGCTTCGCGCCCTTGAGCTTGGCCTGCATCGGCCACCGGAACGCGACCGGGTGGCACTCGGCCATGTTCGATCCCTGAATCACGACGCAGTCGGAATCGGCCATGCTGCGGGGATACATCGTGGCCGCCCCGCGCCCGAACCGTGTCCCCAAACCGGGGACGCTGGAGCTGTGTCAGATACGGGCCTGGTTCTCGATCGCAACGATCCCCAACCCGCGCATGACCTTCTGCTGGATGTGGTTCCACTCGTTGTCGAGGGTGGCGCCGCCCAGCGAGAAGATTGCCGTCGTGACGTTGACGACCTTGCCGCTCTCGAGCCGCTCGACGAACGTCTCGTCGCGGGTCTTCTTCATCAGTCCTGCCACGCGGTCGATCGCGCGATCGAGGTCCCACACCTCCCACTCGGTTGCGCCGGGAGCGCGGTGGAGCACCTTGGTCGGGCGATTCGGGTTCACGTGAAGCTGGTAGATCGCCGCACCCTTGGGGCACAGCGTCCCCTCGTTGTGAGGGCTGCGTGGATCGCCCTCGATGTTGACGATCCTCCCCTCGACGGTATGAACCAGCGTGGCGCACCCGACTGAGCAATACGGACAGACGCTGGGGATCGCCTTCGCGTGCTTGATCCGCAGCTCCTGCGCCTGCGCCAGGGTTGGCGCCAGGCCCGCGCCGACGCCCACGAGGCCCCCCAACGCGGTCCCGGTGAAAGCGCTGCCGGACGTCTTGAGGAAGTCCCGCCGTGACAGGTCCATGAAAATCCCCTAAGGGGACGGGCAGATTCGTCTCACGATCGACCTTTCGGATGGCCTCTTCGAATCGCCGGTTACGATGCCGCGGGTTTCTCGCAAGAATTCGCAAGTCGGCCCCTCACTCGGGCTGCGGGAACAGCGCGCCTCGACGATCGAGGATGTATCGATGCGGGGATCCATCGCATCCCAACCGGGGGTGAAGAAATGAAGAGCACGGAAGCCGCTCACCTGGTGGAGACATACCGCCACGTCATCGGGCGACTACAGAACGAGGCCGCGGTGCCGACCGCGGATGCCGCGAGTCGCGACTTCCTCGATCTGGCGCAGAGTATCGAGCATCAAGAGCTGGCGCGTCTCAACGCGACGCGGTTGGCTGAGCGGGCCAGGCGTCTGCAGATCGCGCTGACGAGGATGGCGGATGGCGAGTATGGAGTCTGCTCGGAATGTGGGACCGCCATTCCGCCGAAACGGCTTCTCGCGATTCCCGATGCCACCACATGCGTGGCGTGTCAGGAACGGCTCGAACACGCCGGATTCTGATTGCCGCGACGTGACGAGTGAGCAATTGAGCAAGAACGCGTTGCACCGGCCCACGCGCGGCCGCCCTCCCAAGAACAGAGACAGAAGGGATGGATAAGAGATGAAGCGAGCCATTGTTCTTGCGCTGATGCTCGTCACCGTTCTGGTGCCGCTCATGGGCGTTGCCCACGCGGACTTGAAGAGCGACGAAGCCATCGAACAGGCCCCGTAACGTTGCGAGTCGGGAAGGACTCGACGCGCGACAAGACGACTAGACGACCAGGCTCCGAGAACTCTCGGACGAAAGAGGAGAAACACGTGCGTTATCAACTGATGCTGGCAACGATGGCGCTCGGCGTGGCGGTGTCCTTCGGACACGCTGCGGCCGACGGTCCCGACGCTGGATACGGCGCCCGGGAAGTGGGCACGGTCCGCTTCATCGATCGCGCCCTCAATCTGATCCAGCTCGACGATGGCACCGAGCTGCGCACGACCGACCCCCGGATGCTCCAGAACATCAAAGAAGGCATGCAGGTACAGGTCGACTTCACCAATGACGGTGAGCGAAACGAGATCAACACCATCGCGCCTGTCGGAGCCGGTTCGCCGCAGGCGGACGTCAGCCCGACCGCGGGCGACTGATCTGCATCCCGCGCCAGGCCGGCTCGTGGGCGGGCCCGTCGCCGTTCAGGGCCGGAAGCTGGCGGGGCTTCCTCGATTCTGCCCTCACATGACAGGTTGGAAGGTGAAGACTCGCGATGCGCTGCTCATCGTGACGATCGAGTTTCTGGCCGCGACGCTCTCCTTGGCGTTGCCGAACCTGGGCGTTGAAATCGCGCGTGGCGAGGAGGTCGCCCAAACTCAGACGCCCACACTCTCGGCGTCGCCACGTAGCGAGCACGGGCAAAGGAGCACGCTGTGATAGGACCACAGGATCTCTGGATCGCGCTCGCCCTCGGAGTCTTTTTCTTCGGCGCCAAGAAGCTCCCGGAGCTGTCGCGCTCTCTCGGCCAGGCCATGAGCGAGTTCAAGAAGGGCGTCGCATCCGGAGTGCCGGAGGAGCCCGGGCCGCCGAAGGAGCTCAGAGCCCCGGCGGAGCGCACGAACATCAACTGATACCGACGACATGGGGCGCCTCTCGCGGAGATCGCTGCTCGCGTGGCTGGGCTCGGGTGCCGCTGGTCTCGCTCTCGGTGGGCAGGCGCGCGCCCAGGTCCCGCCGCAGGCTGCGACGCCGCTACCCAGCTTCACCGGCCCCGGCGCCAATCCATACTGGAACGGCGTCAATCCATTCGTCAGCTATCCGCAGAAGCTGCCGCTCCTCCGTATGACCGACCGGGGAATCCAGCTCGAGACGCCGCGTCCATACTTCCTGTCGCCGTTCACGCCGAATGCAGCGTTCTACGTGCGCTATCATCTGGAGCTCATTCCGAACGCCGTCGACTTGAGCACCTGGCGGCTCAGCCTGCAGGGAAACGTCGAGCGGCCGCTCCAGCTCGGCTTCGATGAGCTGGTGAAGAACTTCAAGGCAGTCTCTGTCGCGGCTGTCAATCAGTGTTCGGGCAACAGTCGGAGTCGATTCCAGCCGCGGGTCCCCGGTGCCCAGTGGGGTAACGGTGCTATGGGCAACGCCCGCTGGACCGGGGTCCGCCTGCGGGAGGTGCTCGCTTCCGCCGGGATCAAGTCAGGGACGGTTCAGCTGCAGTTCCAGGGTCTCGACCGCGGGCCGGGGCCGGAGGGCAAGGGCGCCGACGCCGTGATGAAGTCGCTCGATCTGACGGACCCGGCGCTCGATGACGCCCTCGTGGCCTACCTGATGAACGACGCGCCTCTGCCCATGCTGAAC
>QHSQ01000424.1 GCA_003221615.1 Candidatus Rokuibacteriota bacterium
ACACCCCGGGCAGGATAGAAGGGCCGCTCGGTCGCGATGTCGGCGGCGCAGTCGGCGAGCTCGTAGAAGCGTCCGAACCTGCCCGTACCGAAGACCTGGAGCGCCGCTCGGAACGAGCTGAGCTCGGCTGTCGCCGCGTAGTCGCGCGAGACTCCGATCGGACAGTCGAACGCGGCGAGGGTACCGGCGCGCAGCTCGAGGCCGGCGACGTCTTCCACGGGCCGCGGCGGCGAGAGGACAAAGCGGCCGTCGCGCAGGACCGCCCGGCACATTTGGCGTTTGGCGGGAGTCGAGCCCCAGTCGATCGCGAGGATCTCGGCGGGCAGTCGGGGGAGCCGGCTCACCCCTGGACGAGACGCGCGATGACCGCGTCGAGCTGGCACTTCCTGAACCCGTACGCGGTGACGCCCAGGACGCCCGGCTCGAGCATCGCGGCGTCGTACGGGTCGCGAAGCAGCACGACGGCGAGCGCGCGAGCCCTCGACTGAAGCTCCTTGAGCAGCTTCGCGTTCGACGCGTACAGGTGAGCGTCGAACAGGAACAGCACGAGCGCGTCGGACGCCTCGGCCAGCGCCCCGGCCGCGGCGATCTCCGCGTCGGTGGGCTCGATCCCGACGACTTTCGTCTCGGGCGTGATCCCGGCCGGCCGGAACGCTCCGGCGATGTATGCCGTCTCGGCGGCCACCTCGGGCTCGATCGTGATCCGCGGGGCCAGCGCCGAGAAGCGCGGGAAGACGACGCCGACGCGTCCGTTCAACGCGCGCCGGAGCTCGGGACGTCCGGGCGCGACCACGGTGACCGCGCGCGTCGCGATCGCCCTCGCGAGCGGCAGGGCATCGGGCTCGACGGACGGCGGCCCGCCCTCGAAGCGCGTAGTCCGGCGTGCTCGCATTCGGCGTATGCGCTCCACCGACGCCTCGAGATCGCGCACGGGGAGCGTTCCCGAGCGATACGCGTCCAGGAGCGCGCGCGCCGCCGCGCGCTGAGCCGGCTCGGTGTGGCAGACGAGCAGGAGATCGTGGCCCGCCGCGGCCGTCCGCGTGATCGCTTCGCCGATCGGGCACGTCTCGCCGATCGCTCCCATCTCGAGATCATCCGAGATGATGACGCCCTTGAAGCCGGCCTCGTCGCGCAGGTAATCGCGCACGATGCGCCGGGAGAAGGTTGCGGGGACGCCCGTCGGGTCGAGATTGGGATAGACGGGATGGCTCGTCATCAGACAATCGATCCCGTCCGCGATCGCGGCGTGGAACGGCGGCAGATGAATCGCCTTCATGTCCGCCAGGGTCGAGTCGATCGTGGGCAGCTTCAGGTGGGCGTCGAGGGGCGAGTGGCCCTTGCCGGGAAAGTGCTTGGCGCAGGCCGAGATTCCGCCCTTCTGCATGCCCTTGATGCGCGCCAGACCGTAGCGAGTCACGACGGCCGGATCCTTGCCGTACGACCGGATTCCGATGTTGGGGCTGTAGCGGTCGGTGAGGACGTCGAGGACCGGACCGAAGTTCACATCCACTCCCAGTCGCCGCAGCTCGCGCGCCTCGAAGAGACCCTGCCGATACGGGAACGCTTCTTCACCGGCCGTCCCCACCGCCAGATTGTCGGGAAAGATCGTCGTGCCCTCGCCGAGCATGACGATGCGGCCGCCCTCGTGATCGGTGGTGACGAGCAGCCGGCGACCGAGAGCCGACTCGAGGTCGTTCAGGAGCTGGGTGTGCTGCGCCGGCGATTCGAAGTTTCGACGATAGAGGATGAGCCCGGCGGCGCGGGTCTCGCGGAAGAGGGTGATGTCGACATCCGTCAGCTTCGGGCCGGTGAGGCCGAACACGAGCTGCTCGCCGACGAGGGTCTCGAGTTCTTCTCTCACAAAACGATTATAGGCTGGGGCCCCCCTCGCCACCCCCGACCTGCGATGCACGATTAACTGTCAGACAGCTGACACCAACGTGCCGCGCCGCCACCCGTCGTGCTCCAGAAAGTACGACAAATTCCGGGGTTTTCGCCGGCGCCCGACCTGGCATGGCTGCTGCACTTCCATGTGAGAACGCGCTATGCGAGGAAAACACCTGATCCGCGGTCTCGTCGGCGTGAGCCTCGTCGCGATCTTCACGGCGACCGGCGCGCAGGCCCAGACGAAGACCAAGACCCCCGTCACGCCAACCTCGAAGGGCGCGTTCGACCGGCTGTCGCTCGGCAACCAGAAGGTGGCGGCCGCCCTCTACTACGCCCAGAGCACTGGAGACTCCACGAACGGGACGACCATTGCGGTCCGTGCGCTCACCTTGGAGGAGATCGCCGCGAAGAGAGGGCGTGGGCAGGCGTGGGGTCAGATCTTTCGAGAGCTGAAGGCTCAGGGGCTCGTGCACGAGAAGAGCCTCGGTCAGGTCGTCGCCAGGTACCAGCAGACGTTGGATACGACTCCCGGTCTGCTCGCCAGCGACACGAGCGGTGGCAGATCCAACGCCAACGAAGTCGGCTCGAACGGCTCCGCGGGCGGCGCGGTTCATCGTGTCGGCAAGGGAGGGAAGTGATGGACAAATGGAATCCCTGGAAGATCACGGCGCTCGCCATGGCACTGGTCATGGCAACGGCGCTGATCACCGGCCTCGTCGTCGCGAACTGGTCGGGCTCGAACCAGGACGCGGAACAGAAGGCGCCGGCGAGCACCCGGCAGGTCCAGCAGCCGCGCCCCACGAGCCTGAAGCCAGCGCCGCCTCGGACGGTGCAGGCAGGGCCGGCGGTGCCCACGCAAGAGGTCGTCGACGCCTGTAACCGATACGCGTCGGCGCAGGTCGGTGAGGGGGACAAGACCAAGGAAGTCGTCAAGGATGCCGCGATCGGAGCCGTGGTCGGCGCGGCGGTCGGAGCCGCCGGCGGCGCGATCGCGGGAGGCGGAAAGGGAGCGGGCAAGGGCGCCGCGATCGGCGGTGTGCTCGGCGTGGGCGGCGGTACGCTCTATGGTCTCAACGAGAACAAGAAGAACGACGAGAAGTACAAGGAAGCGTACTCGGGCTGCATGCACTCACGCGGCTACACCGGGTGACGTGTCGACCCTCCCGACTGCCCTGGGTACACTGGGATTGGAAGGAGGGTGCCATGAAGCTCCTAGCGACCATCTTGACCGTCGCAGTGCTCGCGGGTCCAGCCCTGCCGGCCCGCGCGGCTGATGATACGAAAGTGAAGGCTGCAACCGAGCAGGTCCAGTCCGGCGCCAGGAGGATCGGCGACGGACAGATCGGCTCGGGCACGAAGCAAACGGCCAAGGGCATCGGCAACACGATCGTCGAGGGCGCGAAGTACAGCGGCCACACGATCAAGGACTTCTTCTCCCGGGTCTTCGGGAGCTAGTACATCAGGTAGGAAGCACGCCGCCGCTTCCAGCGCTCGAGATCGCGCTGCCAGGCGCGCTCGATCGCTGGGAGCGGCGTCCCCCTCTCGATCGCCTTCCGGATCGCGTCGGTCCCGCACAGAATATCGATCGGCATCCGCCGCTTCTCGAACTCGTACGGCGGCCGGCGCCAGGCGAAGCCGCGCGGCGCGAGCCGGCGCGCGACCGCGATCTCGGCCAGCCCCGTGAGGAACGGCTTGAAGCGGCTCGCGTCGGTCACGTGGATCTGAACGCCGTCGCAGAGCCGCCCCGACCATTTGTGAAACGTCGGCAGGAAGCGCGCGGGACGGAAGCGGACGCCGGGGAGCCGCTCGCGCTCGAGCGCGGCCGCATATCGATGCGCGTCCAGGTAGGGCGCGCCGATCCACTCGAACGGCCGGGTCGTCCCGCGCCCCTCCGACAGGTTCGTGCCTTCGATCAGGCACCCACCGGGATAGACGCGGGCGGTATCGAGCGTCGGCATGTTGGGCGACGGCGGCACCCACGGCAGTCCGGTGTCTTCCCAGAGCATCGCGCGTCGCCAGCGGCGCATCGGGACGACGGTGAGTCGGCAGCCGATTCCGTGCTGCTCGTTGAGGTAGCCCGCTAGCTCGCCGATCGTCATGCCGTGACGGATGGCCAGCGGATAGAGACCCACGAAGGACGCGAAGGTCGGATCGGCGACGTTGCCCTCGACGAGGGCGCCGCCCAGTGGATTCGGTCGATCGAGCACGACGACCTGCACGCCGCTGCGGGCGCACGCGCGCATCGCGAGCGCCATAGTCCAGACGAATGTGTAGTAGCGGGAGCCGACGTCCTGAAGGTCGACGACGACCGTGTCGATTCCTTTGAGCATCGCGGCGGTCGGCTCGCGGCGCGCGCCGTAAAGACTCCACACGGGAAGGCCGGTCACCGGGTCACGGGTCCCGTCGATCCAGGCATGATCCTGCGGCGCGCCCCAGAGGCCGTGCTCCGGAGCCAGGAGCGTCCGGACCTTCACCCCGCGCAGCTCGCGCACGAGCGTCGCGGCGTGCTCGTAGCGCGAGTCGACGGAGGCTTGATGCGTGAGCAGGGCGACGCGCTGTCCCTTCAGGAGGGCTCGCCGGCGATGGACGAGCACTTCGAGGCCGGATTCGACGGGAGGCACGCTTCGATAGTAGTAGCATGCGGGCGGGATGGCCTCGCGAATCCGCTACGCACGGCTTGCCACCGAGCGCGCGAACCCGAGGAGCCGCGCGCTCGATCTCCTGAGCCCGCGGGCGATCGCGGCGCTGATGAATCGCGAAGACCGCCGCGCGGTGCTCGCGGTGGGCCGCGTGCGGTCTGCGATCGCGTCAGCCGTCCGCATGATCGTGGGAGCGCTTCGCGGCGGCGGCCGCCTCTTCTTCGTGGGCGCCGGCACCAGCGGACGCCTGGGCGTCCTCGAAGCGGCCGAGTGCCCGCCGACGTTCGGGACGGCGCCTCGGCTCGTGCAGGCCATCATGGCCGGCGGGCGAGGTGCCGTGTTCCGCTCGCGCGAGGGCGCCGAGGACGATGAAGTGGCGGCCCGCCAAGCCGTGCGCGCGCGCGTCCGGAGGGGCGACGTCGTCGTCGGGATCTCAGCCAGCGGCGTGACGCCGTTCGTGCGCTCCGCGCTCGAGGCTGCGCGACGGCGCGGCGCCGGGACCGTCCTGGTCACCTGCAACGCGCGAGGGCTTGGAAGGCTTGCCGACCAGGTTCGGATCGCTCCCGCGACAGGGCCCGAGGTGCTGGCGGGCTCGACCCGGCTCAAGGCCGGCACCGCGACCAAGCTCGTCCTGAATACCCTGACGACGGCGAGCATGACAGGGCTCGGCCGAATTTACGGAAATCGCATGGTCGATCTCGAGCCAAGGTCGGCGAAACTACGGGAGCGCGCGTTGAGGTTGATCGCCGAGCTGGCGGGAGTGTCGAGGGGGCGCGCGCTTCAGGCGTTCGAGGCTTCGGGAGGTCGAGTGCGTGTCGCGATCGTGATCGCTGGGAATGGATGGGATGCTGCCGAATCCACCCGCGCCCTGCGAGCCGCGGGCGGGTCGCTACGCGTCGTGCTTCAGAAGTTCCGGCGGAAGTAGCGGGCGCGTACCCGAACCGGCTCGAACTTCAGGGCGAAGAGCACCCAGCCGAACGGGAGGACGATCGCCGCGACCGTGAGCCAGAACTTGCTGCTCTTCCAGAACTCGCTGTCGATGATCCACGTCCAGGTCGTTTTCATGCTGTTCGTTAGAGCACGGACGATGCCAGGAGCGGGCGATGGTTAAATAGGTGAACTCACGTATGAATCCAGTCTTCAGCAAGGCGTCTTCACGGCGAGACGGTAAGTTTTAGACCGGCGTCCGGCGTTTTTTTCCCGGGCTCGACGCCCACTCGGGCATTCGCGGCGCGCCGCACGGGCCCACCTGTTTGAGCACCAACACCGAGTTCTCGTCGATCGCGACGCTCTCATCGTCGATGCGGCGGTGGAGATCCGCGCGTGGTCCTCCGAAGACCACGGCGCGGCCCAGTGCGTAAGGAGGTGCGGCAAACTATAGGTCCTAAGATTAGTAGCAATTTCGGAAATGTCATCACCGATTTCTGGAAACGGCCCGACGGGCGGAGAGGTTGTTACCACGTGGAAAGGAATTGTGCTGTTCCGCGGCTGGGCTATCGGGTCTCTTGTTGTCTGCTGTGCTGGTCGCTGGTCATAGAGGCCGATTGGATAAGCGGCTAGGATCTTCGAGCACCGCACTCACCATTTGGCACGCTCCTGGCAACACTGACCGGAGGGTCCGGGAACCCACTTTGACGTAGGCCCTGTGAACCCGACCGCACTCCGTGGAGGGATAGGATGCCGAGCCACAGCGAGCTCGTGACCAGCAAGGCCGTCCGCCTCGTCATAGCGGAGGGTCACGAGATCGTCCTCCTGGGACTAGAGCGCTTCCTCGGTTCGTTGGAGGATTTCACCGTCGTGAGCACCGCGACCGACTGCCAAGGCTCGCTGGCGGCAATTCGTGCTCACAGGCCCGACGTCGCCATCCTGGACATCCGGCTGCCGGCCGAGAGCGGGCTCGAAGTCGCCGGCGCGATCATGCGGGAAGGCCTACCGACCCGAATTGTCCTCGTGGGTGAGACGATCAA
>QHSQ01000297.1 GCA_003221615.1 Candidatus Rokuibacteriota bacterium
GGCTCTGGCTCAGCTGGGTCTGGTTGTTGAAGGCGATCCCGAGCGTCTTGGCGATGCGGGAGGCTCCGGTCTCGTCCTCCTTGGTGAAGCGGGGCCCGCGCTTCTTGTTCAGGAGCTGGATGACGCCGATCGGCTTGCCGTCGTGCAGGATGGGCATGCCCAGGATCTGCTGGGTGCGGAAGCCCGTCTTCTTGTCCCACGATCCGTCGAAGCTCAGGGTGGGCGAGATCTTCGTCAGCTCGGCCTTGTCGTACGCGTCGGCCACGTTGACGATCCGACCCGAGGCCGCCACGTAGCCGGCGATACTCTTTTCGCTGACGGGAAGCCGGATCTCCTTGACGGTGTCGAGCGCCAGGAACTTGGAGTAGAGCTCCTTCTTGGCCGTGTCGACCGCGTAGATCGTCATCCGTTCGGCGTCGAGCAGTTCCAGAATCTCGCCCTGGAGCTCGATGAAGATGTTGTCGATGCCCTTGGCCGAATGGATGCGGTCGACGAGCTGGACGAGCTTCTGCTCGTACTCGAGTCGCTCCTGTAAGATCTGGACGGACTGCTGCTGGGCCACGTGTCCTCCGATTTTTCCCGACTGTGTTAGTCTAGCAGACGCTCTACCGGGGGAAGAAGGGCGCGGAGCTCTCATGACGCGGGCGGACGTGATCGTGATCGGCGGTGGAGCCAACGGCACCAGCACCGCTTTTCATCTGGCATCCCGCGGAGTTAAGAACGTCCTCCTCCTCGAGCGTCGGCAGCTCGGCGCGGGCGCCACGGGGAAATCCGGGTCGCTGGTGCGCATGCACTACACCAACGAGCCCGAGTCCAGGCTTGCGTTCGAGAGCCTCAAGGTCTTCCGCGACTTCCGGAATATCGTCGGGGGCGATTGCGGGTTCGAGCCCATCGGCTTCCTCCAGATCGTTCCCAGGGGCTACGAAGCCGCCCTCGCCCGCAACGTCGCCCGCCAGCAACGTTTGGGCATCGCCACCGAGGTGGTCACTCCGGGCCGGCTGAACGAGCTACTGCCCGGTTGCCGGACCGACGACGTCGGCGCCGCCGCCTGGGAGCCCCAGTCGGGATTCGCGGATCCGAACGCGACGACGTTCGCCTTCGCCGAGGCCGCGCGGCGTCTCGGCGCCACCATCGAGACGGGATGCGAAGTCTTGCGGATCCTGACCGAGCGCGGACGTGTCGTCGGTGTCGAGACCCCGCGAGGGCGCGTCGAGGCGCCGGTGGTCGTCCTCGTCCCCGGCGCGTGGGCGGCGCCCCTGCTGGCTCCGCTCGGGCTCGACTTCGGGCTCGTGCCCCATCGGATCCAGATCACGATCTTTCGGTGGCCGGCGGGATTCACCCGGCGGCATTGCGTGGTGATCGACGCGATTCATCAGTCCTGGTTTCGCCCGGAAGGCGCCGCCACCACTCTGATCGGCGTCGAGCTCGGCGCCGGGCATGCCGATCCGAACGCTTTCGACGAGGGTGTCGACCCGGAGTTCGTGGCGACCTGTCGCAATGCGCTGGCGGGGCGCTTGCCGGCCATGCGCGAGGCGACGATGAGGGGCGGCTGGGCGGGCATGATCAGCATGAGCGCCGACGGACGGCCCATCATCGACCAGATCCCATCCGTCGCCGGCCTCTACTGCATGCTCGGCGACTCGGGAACTTCCTTCAAGACCTCACCGGCGATCGGCAAGTGCCTCGCGGAGTGGATCGTCGACGGCAAGCCGCGCACTGCCGACCTCACGCCGTTCCGCTCGACGCGCTTCGCCGAAGCTTTGCCTTGGCACGACGAGGATAACTACGGCGGCCAGGGTCTGACGATCTCTCGCTAGCTTCTTCAACTCGTCGGTCGAGGCGGCCGGGTGGGGCGGGGGCGGGTGGGGGTCCCTCCCGGGATCCGGCTGCTGAAATTGCTGTGCGTCGAAGTCTCGCGCTTGGCGCGCGGCCAACGCTGACTACACGGATCCCGGGAGGGACCCCTACCCGCCCCCGCCCCACCCGGCCGTCTCCGCGCGTGTAGAACTAGCACGCAGAGCCCGGAAGCCCTTGCAGACAATCCGTCGGCAGCATGCCCGCCGAGGGTCGGGCTTAGATTTGACCGTCAGCGGCCGAGGGCGGAGAGCATTTCGTTGATGTGGGTGAGCTTGAGGCGGGGGCGGCCCTGGGCGCGGCCGCGCGAGACTTCGATCGCGTCGAGCTTGAGCCAGTCGGCGTAGGAGAAGAAATTCGGCTGGCGCTGACGGACGAGCGTTTCGGCGGCCGCCGTCTCTGGACGTGTCGGCTCGAGCACCGCGCCGCGGGCGAGATCCTCGAACATGCACTCCACGGTTTCCGCGGCGTCGGGCTTGTTCGTCCCGATCACGCCCGTGGGGCCGCGCTTGATCCAGCCCGCGGTGTATTCACCCACGATCGGCTGCTTGGTGTCGGGGTCGAGCACGCGGCCCTTGTCGTTCAAGATGACGCCCCAGCTGTCGTTGAAGGGCACGCCCGGCACCGGCACGCCGCGGTAGCCCACCGAGCGGAACACGAGCCCGGCCGGCAGGTTCTCGAACTGGTCCGTCGCGCGCGGCTGGAGCGCTCCCGTGGAGGTGGCGTAGAGCACGTTGCGCACGAGCCGGAGCGCCGCGACGCCGCCGGCGCCGTCGCCGATCAGCTCGACCGGCGAGACCATGAATCGCAATGTGAGCCGCCGCGATTTGCCCGTGGGTTCTCGCCGCGCGTATTCCTTGAGGATCTCGACCTTCTTCTGCGTCGCGCGGTCCTGGCTACGCTCGACCGCCGCCCGACTCAGCGGGTCCAGCTCGACTTCTTCCGGGCGCGCGGTCACGTCCGCGTCGGCCAGCTCGCCGAGCTCCTTCACTTCGGGATTCGTGAACGCCGCCTGCGCAGGCCCGCGCCGTCCGAGCAGGTAGACCTCTTTCACGCGGCTCTTCCTGAGCGCGTCCAGCGCGTAGTCGGCGATGTCGGTCTTCGCCAGCTCCTCGGCGGTCCGGCACAGGATCCGGACGACGTCGACCGCGACGTTGCCGACGCCCACCACCGCCACCCGTTCCTGCGTGAGATCGAAGGTGCAGTCGCGATAGTCGGGATGGCCGTTGTACCAGGCGACGAACTCCGTCGCGGGATGGCTCCCGCTCAGGTCCTCGCCGGGAATCCCCATGCGCCGGTCGGTCTGGGCGCCGGTGCAATAGACGATCTGGTGGTAGTGCGTCTTGAGGTCGGTGAGCGTGACGTCCTTTCCGAACTCGACGCCGCCGTAGAAACGAAAGCGTGGATTCGCCGCGACCTTGTCGAAGGCGTTGGTGACGAACTTGATCTTCTGATGGTCAGGCGCGACGCCCAGGCGCACCAATCCGTAC
The DNA here is from genome assembly GCA_003221615.1 of Candidatus Rokuibacteriota bacterium. Lineage (GTDB taxonomy): Bacteria > Methylomirabilota > Methylomirabilia > Rokubacteriales > CSP1-6 > AR31. The sequence continues at coordinate 3,345 of QHSQ01000297.1, forward strand.
GGAGTCGGCAGCCGGTCGAACAGGTCGACCTCGACCACCACCTGCGCGTTCCGGAGCAGATGGTCGGCGGTATAGAAACCGGTCGGCCCGGCGCCGACGATCGCGACGCGCAGCGGCCGTTCCGGCGTACCCGTGCCCGGTGTCAACGCGGGCGCCCGCCCTCATCCGCGAGGAGCTGCGTCTGCAGCGTGTCGACCTCGCCCTGATACTGGTCGCGCTGCGCCTTCACGATGTCGCCGATCGACACCATCCCGATCAGCCGGCCCTGATCGACGACCGGCAGGTGGCGGATCCGCCGCTCGGTCATCGTGTGGGCCACCGAGAGCAGGTCATCGTGAGGCTGGCCGGTGATCACGTCGCGGGTCATGAGGTCCGCGACCACGCGCACGAAGAAGAGGTCGTTGCGCGCCGCTTCGCGTACGATGTCGCGCTCGGACAGGATGCCCACCGGGCGGTCGCCCTCCACGGTGACCAGCGCGCCGATGTTGTGGCGCTCCAGCAACGCGAGCGCGTCCCGGATCGACTGATCGGGACGCACCGTGACGGCCATCGGGCCTTTCCGGGCGAGGATGTTCGCGATGTTCATGTGCGGTCTCCCTTCGTCGATCAGGCTCCCGCCATAGTACGCCCCTCAGGCGACAACGTCCCCCTCCGTCGTGCTCGACGCTCGGCTCGCCGCCTGGGCCAGAAGCGCGCGCGCGCACGCGTGCGGCGCCAGCTCGCGGCGCGCCACGCGCTCCAGCAGACTCTCGCGGCTCGCCCCCTCCGGGCCAAGAGCGCCGGCGAGCACCGTCTCGGCGACCAGGTCCTGCGCGATCCGCAGCACGCGCGCGGTGACGATCCTCCGGCGGCGCCGTTCCAGCTCGCCGCTCGTTTTCTGGTAGGCCACGTGGCTGTCGAGCGCGTCCGCGATGGCCTCGATCCCTTCGTCGCGCGCCGCCGAGGCCGGCAGCACAGGCGGAATCCAGGTGCCCTCCAGGGTCGGCAGCAAGGTGAGCATCGAGCGCAGCTCCGCCACCGTCCGGTCGGCGCCTTCGCGGTCGGCCTTGTTGACGACGTGCACGTCGGCGATCTCGAGCACGCCGGCCTTGAGCGCCTGGACGTCGTCGCCCAGACCGGGAACCGAGACGACGATGATCGTGTGAGCCAGGCGCATCACGTCGACCTCGTCCTGTCCGACGCCCACGGTCTCGACGAGGATGAGCCCGAGGCCCGCCGCGTCCATGAGGTCGACCCCATCGGCAGCCGCCCGCGAGAGGCCGCCCAGCGCGCCGCGCGTCGCCATCGAGCGGATGAAGACGCCGGGATCCAAGGTCAGATCGCTCATGCGGATGCGGTCGCCCAGGATCGCGCCGCCCGAGAACGGGGAGGACGGATCGACGGCGAGGATGCCGACGGTGCGGCCGCGGGCCCGCGCCACCAGCGCGAGCGCTCGCGCCAGGGTGCTCTTGCCACTGCCCGGAGCGCCGGTGACGCCCACGATCTGGGCGCGCCCGGTGTGAGGATAGAGACGCGCGCACAGCGCTTCGGCGCGCGGGCCGCCGGACTCGACCCACGTAAGCCCGCGCGCGAGCGCACGCGTCGAGCCCTCCACGATCTGAGTCGCCAAGCTCTCGACGTCCGAGCTCATGGCGCCGGTGGGTACGGAGAGGAGCGCCCCGCTGACGGGCGCATCCATTGAATAAAGCAGCGTGGATCGGGCGACATGGTCTGATGCCATATTACGGCACCGGCCGCACGCCGGACACGGACTTCAGGACCGGCGGTTAGCGCGCCGTCACGGCGGGCGGCTGCCCGCCAGCGGCGCGGCGGGGTTGCGCCGCGGCTCCCTCGGCAGCGCCAGCCGCAGCTCGCGACAGCGCTTGCGAAGCGTGTTGCGGTTGAGCCCGAGCACGCGCGCCGCGCGGAGCTGGTTGCCTCCGGTCATCGCGAGCACGTGCCCCAGCAGAGGCCGCTCGAGGAGCTCGAGCGCCTCACGGTAGATTCGTGCAGGTCGCGCCCTCGACAGCCGCTCTACGAGCAGCGGCACCGTGTCGGCGAGCGCGCGCGCT
>QHSQ01000298.1 GCA_003221615.1 Candidatus Rokuibacteriota bacterium
GCCGGGCGTTGCCGGCGCGCTCCTGAGCCGGAGCGACCCCTAGCTCGACTTGAGGTGGAGCTGGCGGAGGGCCGAGTGGGGAAGGGCGCGGATGAGCTCCTCGAGGTTCGTCCGGCCCTGCGATAGCTTCTCGGTGACGTCCTCCGCCATCGAGATGGTCGTGTTCCGCGCGCTCTCCCGGACCTCCTCGAAAGGCGCTCCCTTGTTGATCAGCACGACGTCCGCGTCGTTCGGGGTCCACAGCTCCGAGAGGAGCAGGCGCCCCCGATACCCGGTGTAGTTGCAGGCCGGGCACCCGGCGCCCCGGTACCAGTCGAAGCCGACCTGCGGGGTCCCGAACGTTTCTTCCAGGAGCTGGAGGGGCGGCGTGTACGGCTCCCGGCATTCGGCGCACACTTCGCGCGCGAGGCGCTGGGAGAGCACGCCCAGCAGCGAGGAGGCGATCAGGTTGGCGTCGACACCGAGGTCGAGCAGTCGCGGCAGCGCGCTGATCGCGTCGTTGGTGTGAAGCGTGCTCAGCACCAGGTGGCCCGTCTGGGCCGCGCGGAACGCCAGGTCCGCGGTTTCGCCGTCCCGGATCTCGCCGACCATGATCACGTCCGGATCGTGGCGGAGGAACGAGCGCAAGAACTTGGCGAAGGTGTTCCCGAGGCGCTCGTCGACCTCGTGCTGGCGGAAGCTGTCGCAGACGTACTCGATCGGGTTCTCGGCGGTCAGGACCTTGATGCCCGGCTGGTAGACGCTCTTGAGCGCGCCGAAGAGCGTGGTGCTCTTGCCCGAGCCGGTGGGGCCGGTGACCAGGATGATCCCGGTGGACGATCTGAGGAGCTGGCGCAGCCGGAGCGCGACCGGCGCGCGCAGGCCGAGCGCCTCGACCGATTGCGGGAGGCCGCGGGCGTCGAGGATGCGGATCACGGCGCTCTCGCCGTAGTAGCCCGGGATGATCGAGATCCGGAAGTCGACCGTGGTGGTCTGCCCGTCGCGGGACAGGCGCGCGCGGAAGCTTCCGTCCTGCGGGCGGCGCCGCTCGGCGATGTCGAGCTTGCTCAGGATCTTGAGCCGCGACATCAGCTTGCCCCGATTCTGATTCATCATCTCGTCGAGGTCGTCGAGGTCGAGCTCTTGCAGAACTCCGTCGATCCTAAAGCGCGTCTGGATCCCGTGATCCACCGCTTCGAGATGGATGTCGGAAGCGCCCCACTCGACGGCCATGCTCAGGAGCCGGCGCACCATGCTGGCGGTGCCCTCGGCCACGTGGTGGACGTCGAGATAGGTGAGCTTCTCCTCCGAGAGCCGATCGATCTCCTCGAAACTCAGGATGTTCGGCTCGCCGACGATTACCGGTAGCTGCTGGCGGGTGGCGACGGGCGCTGGCTCGGCGGCGTCCGACGAGACGAGCGTGGGATACATCTGCGCCAGTGCCCGGCGGATGGCGGCCGTCGTGGAGGTGATCACCGCGATGTCGAGCCCCGTGCTCGCCTGGAGGTCGTCGACGACCGAGGTCCGCGTCGGATCGTCCATCGCCACGACCAGGGTGTGGCCGACGCGCGCGATCGGGACGACCTGGCGCTTCTTGGCGAATCGTGGATTGATGAGCGCTCTGAGCGTCAGGTCGAGCACGATCGTGTCGAGGTCGAAGTAGTTGATGTGCAGCTGCTGGCACAGCGCCCGGCGCATCTGCTCCTCGCTCACGTACTTCAGCCGGATGACGACCTCGCCGAGCGCCTGCTTCCAGCGCCTCTGCTCGGCGAGCGCGGTCTCGAGCTGTTGGGGCGAAATCGCCTTCGACTTGACGAGCAGCTCGCCGAGCCGCGAGCGGCGCCGGTGGCGATCGAGGACCGACAGGAGCTGGTTGCGCGTGATCACCTTCTGGGCGACGAGGATCTCGCCGAGCAGCATGTACGTCTTCGACTGACTCTGCACGCGCAGCGCCTTCTGCACCTCGGCCGGCGTGGCGAGCCCCTCGGAGACGAGGAGGTCGCCGAGCCGGAGCGCGATCGCCTGACGGCGCGCCGCGCCGTTGTGGACGGCCAGCATACCGCCGCCGTTGAGCCCGACCAGTCCCGGCGAATCGATCTCGGGACGAGACGCAGGAGTCACAGCCCATTTGAGGAAGCAACGGAAATGCCACGGCGCGGCGCGCGCCAAGCGCGTGAAAAACTTCGAGTGCGTTTTCCGGAACCACGCGCTCGAGCGCAAATCTCCTGGTCGATCTTCAGCCGCTGGTCGGTTTCGTGACGCTCGCGGGGCTACTTGTAGAGGATGTCCTTGAGCTTCGCCAGGAGCGCGGCATCGAGCGCGAACGCCTCGGCCACCATCTTCTCGAGCTCTTCGGCGGTGGCCGGCTCCAGGGTGAGCTTGGCCTTCTCCGCTTCGGCCAGGAACGCCGAGTCTTTCAGCGTCTCCTGGAAGGCCTTCCTCAGGGTCAGCACTCGATCCTTCGGCGTCCCGGGGGGCAACGCCAGGGGCCGCGCGAACGCGGCGGCGTTCTGGATGCCGACCTTGATCAGCTGACGCGCCTCGTCAGTCTTGGCGAGATTCAAGGCGAGCGGGACTCCCGTCAGATCTGGAAACGGCCGCGCGCTGGTCTGCAGGACGGCGATCACTTCACCCGAGTCGAGCGCGCTACGCCAGGTCGATCGCATCGACTCCCACGACCAGCAGGCTCCGCCGACCTCGCCGGACGAGGCGGCCAGCCGGATCTCGGCGGTTCCCTTGTAGCCGGAGACGAGCTGGATCGGGAGTCCGAGCGCCGCCTTCAAAATCCTCGCGTTCGCGTCGGGTGTTCCACCGGGCGCGACCCCGCCGAGCTTGACCGGTGTCTTGGAGGCCATCCACTTCTCGACCGAGGTGACGCCGCTCGCCCGGGTCAGCGCGCACACCGAGTCCTCCTTGATCGGGGCCCCGATGAGCTCGAACTTCCGCGCATCGAACTCGATCCCGGGCTGACCGAGCGCCTGTCCCAGGAAGAGTGCGCCGTTGAAGTGTCCGATCGTGAGACCGTCGGGCTTTGCGACGCGGTAGAGGTGGTTCGCGGAGATGAGGCTCCCGGCGCCCGTCATGTTCTCGACGACGATCGTGGGATTGCCGGGAATGTGCCGGCCCATGTGGCGAGAGATCACCCGCGCATACGTGTCGAAGCCGCCGCCGGGGGCGAAGCCGACCACCAGACGCATGGTCTTACCTTCGAAGAAGGACTGGGCCCGCGCCGCGCCACCACCCGCGGCCAGCACGATCGCCAGGGTCGAGAGAGCGAGAACGCGCTTACTCATGTCGTCCTCCGTTGTGATCCCGGGAATCTACCACGCCGCCCGTGGCGCGCGCGGGCTCGGCGCCGACGCCGGCGAGCGCGAGCTCCTCGGCCCGATGGCAGCGCACGAGGTGGCCGGCGTCGATCTCCCGGAGCGGCGGCGGCTCGGTCCGGCACACCTCGATGGCGAACGGACAGCGCGGATGGAAGTAGCAGCCCGCCGGCGGATCGGCGGGGTTGGCGACCTCGCCGGCCAGCGCGACGTCACCGCTCGACGTGTGAGGGTCGGGGACCGGCACCGCGCGCATCAGCGCGGCCGTATACGGATGACGCGGACGGCTGAAGATCGCCTCGGTGGTGGCGAGCTCCACGAGCTGGCCGACGTACATCACGGCGACTCGATCGCTGATGTGCTTGACCACGGCGAGATCGTGGGCCACGAAGAGCAAGGTCAGGTGCAGACGTGTGCGGAGCTCGAGAAGGAGATTCAGCACCTGCGCCTGCACCGAGACGTCCAGCGCGGAGACCGGCTCATCGGCGACCACGAGCCGGGGCTCGG
>QHSQ01000081.1 GCA_003221615.1 Candidatus Rokuibacteriota bacterium
GGGCGCCGCTCCTCTGCGGGCGCTACGAGCTCGTCTCGGAGCTCGGTCGGGGCACGAGCGGGGTCGTCTACAAGGCTCACGATCCAAAGCTCGATCGTCTGGTGGCCATCAAGATCCTCCGCCCGGAGCTGGTTTCACTCGAGGAGTCGGGCGTCAGTCTGAAGCAGCGCTTCCATCAAGAAGCCGTGGCGGCGGGCCGGCTCACGCATCCCGCGATCGTCGCCGTTCACGACGTGGGAGAGTCCGAGGGCCGGCCGTTCATGGTCATGGAGTACATCGAGGGGGGGACGCTCGCCGATCTGCTGCTCGGCGGCCGGCCTCTTCCCCTGGCGGACGCGGTGGGGATCGTCTTGCAGGTCTGTGCGGCGCTCGACTATGCCCATCGCCACGGTGTCATCCATCGGGACATCAAGCCCCGCAACATCCTGGCCGGGCCCGGCGTCACGAAGGTCACCGACTTCGGCACCGCCCGCATCCTGGGCGCGAATCACACGCAGACCGGCACGATGCTGGGGACGCCGGCCTACATGTCTCCCGAGATGGTCCGGGGCCAGGTCGCGGGTCCGCGTAGCGACCTGTTTTCCCTCGGTGTCGTGCTCTACGAAGCGCTCACCGGGTTCAATCCCTTCAATGCCGCCGACCTCGCCGCCGTGCTCTACCGCATCGTCAATATCGATGCGCCGTCCGTGCGCCACCACAACGCCGAGCTTCCCCTCGCTCTCGACCGAGTCCTGCGGCGCGCGCTGGCCAAGGAGCCGGACGCGCGATGCGGGACGGCCGCGGACTTCGCCAATGCCTTGCGCCAGGCAGCGACCGGTGAACAGCGGACGTGGTCCCTTCGTGCCTTCCGCGAGGCGACGCGGGACCTGCGGCAGACGAGGCTCCTCTCGCGTCCTGCCCGCGTGGCAGTCGGCACGATGTGCCTACTGGCGCTCGTGGCCGGAACATGGGCGGCGCTTCCGCGGGGGCCGGAGTCTCCCCGGACCGTCGCGCCAGTGTCGAGCGTCAAGCGGGAGATGGAGCCGTCAGCGCGGCCGGCGGCTCCGACCGTGACGGCCCCGCCGAAGGGAACGGTGCCGGCAGCGCGCGGCCCCGTCGCCGCGACGGCGCAGGAGTCGAGGTGTCTCAGCGTGAATGCGGTTCCGTTCGCCGAGGTTTACGTCGACGACAAGCCCGGGGGATACACGCCCACGGCATGTCTGCGCGTGCCCATTGGGGAGCATCGCGTGCACTTCCAGATGGACGGACAACGCAGCCCGGAGCGGCCGCTGCGAATCACCGCCCGACACACGCCCGATGCGCCCATGCGGCTCAGCTACGACTTCAACACCGGCCGGTTCCTCGAGCCATGAACCCCAACCGCGCCATTGGGCTTCTCGGTCTCATCGGTCTTCTGAGCGGCGGCTGCGCCGCCTCGCGGGAGCTCACGCGAGACTTGCCTGGCGTCAAGTTCATGAAGTACACGATGGCGGGCGCCGACCGCGAGCAGCGGGCCAGTCTCGATCGCGGGCTGACCCAGCTCCGCACCGGTGAGTACGACACCGCGTTACGCTCGCTGCGCCAGGCGATCTGGGACGTCGAGCAGATCGACAAGCCCTCGCTACGCCTGGAAGAGCTGGTCGAAGTCCACGAGGCGCTCGCCGCAGCCTACACCGGCCTCGGGAAGAATCAGTGGAGCGAGGAGCAGCGCGCGCTGGCGCAGGCTCTGCTCGAGTACGGGCGGCGCGAGAACGACTCCGGATCACCGGAGACCGTTCTGGCCAAAGCCAGAGCCGCCTATCAGGCGGCCCACTTCCGCGAGGCGGTGACCGCCTTCGGTCAGGCGCTGGTCGAGCTCGAAGGACTGTCTCCGACGCCGGTGCGGCTGAAGTCGCTGGTGGACGCCCGGTGTCATCTGGTGCTCGCCTACTTCGCCCTGGGGCGGCCGGAGCGAGCCGGTGAGGAAGTTCGCCGGCTTGCCGCGTCGGACGGCGCGACGGCGTCGTGCGGCCGCCAGGCGCCCCCACCGGTCCGGACGCTCATCCGCGCCGTGGAGACGAGCGAGGCGCGGTTCGGCAAGCGGAGCGCCGAGTGATGGGTGAGGGCGGTCGGGTGGCGACCGTCACCTTCGCTCACCTCACGGACATCGGTCGGGTCCGCGCGCGCAACGAAGACTTCCTCGGCGCCTTCGAACCGGACGATCCGGCGCTTCTCAGCTCGCGCGGGCGTCTCTTCGTCGTGGCCGACGGGATGGGTGGCCACGCGCGCGGCGACGTGGCCAGTCGAATCGCGGTCGAGACGCTGCACGACACCTACTACGAGGCCGAGCGCTCGGAGCCGTTGCCGGAGGCGCTGCGCGTGTCCGTCCAGATCGCCAACGAGGCCGTGTACCGCGAGAGCCGGCTCACGGTGGGCGAGGCGCCGATGGGGACGACCCTCACCGCGCTGGTCATCCGCGATCACGACGCGTTCCTCGCCCACGTGGGTGACAGTCGGGCCTTCCTCATCAGGGGCCGCCAGATCCGTCAGCTGACCGAGGATCACTCGCTCGTCGCCGAGCTGGTCCGCGACGGCGTGCTCAGCTCGGCCGAGGCCGAGCACCACCCGAGCGCCCACGTCATTCTGCGCGCCCTCGGCCTCGCCGAGGAGGTGACGATCGAGGCGCAGGGACCACTGGCGCTCCGTAGCGGTGACACGCTGGTGCTCTGCACCGACGGCCTCACGCGACAGGTGAGGCCGCACGAGATCCGGAGGCTGGCTCAGATCCGACCGCCGAGCCGAGCCTGCGAGAGGCTCGTGTCGCTCGCGAACGAGCGCGGGGGGCAGGACAACATCACGCTGCAGCTGATCCGGTTCGGGTCTCGCAGGTTCTTGCCCGCCGCTCTGTTGTCCCTTCGCGGCTGGTAGGAGCGCCAGGCCGGCGCTCCTTCAGGGCGCCCCGGGATCAGGGCGTACCCGCGGAGCCTCTCGGTGGGCGCTCGCCGCGCGGCCACAACAGCCACATGCGACCGGTCTGCCGCATGCGACCGGCCGACTCGCCGGCTGTTTCGCCGGTTCCCCAGTAGAAGTCGGCACGTACGGCTCCGCGGATAGCCCCGCCAGTGTCCTGGGCCACCATGAGCCGCTCGAGCGCCTGGTCGGAAAGCGGGGAGGTCGTGGCCAAGAACACCGGCGCGCCGAGCGGGATGTAGCGCGGATCGACTGCGACGCTGTAGCCGGCGGTCAGGGGCACGCCCAACGCTCCCAGCGGCCCGGCGTCCCCGGCCGACAACTGGCGAAAGAACACGTAGCTCGGGTTCGCGTTGAGCGCCTCCTGCACCTTGTCCGGATTGGCTCGGGTCCAGGCCTTGATGCTTTGCAGCGAGACCTGCTCGAGCGTGAGCTCACCCTTGTCGATCAAATAACGGCCCAGCGAGCGGTAGGGATGGCCGTTCTGGTCGGCGTAGCCCAGCCGTATACGCTCGCCGGATTCGAGCTCGACCTGGCCCGAACCCTGGATCTGCAAGAAGAAGAGCTCGACCGGATCCGCGACCCAGGCCAGAACGGGTGCAGCGTCGAACCCAGCGCTGCCGGGCCGAACACCGCGGTCCTCGATCTCGCTACGCGAGTAATACGGCACGAGCCGTCTGCCCTCGAGGCGCCCGCGCAGTCGGAGGGGCTTGAGCTCGGGGACCACGGTGGCCAGGTCGACCACGATGAGATCGTCGGGCACGCCGTAGACCGGGTAGACGAAATCCCCACCTTTCGTGAGTCGACCTTGCACGACGGGCTCGTAGTAGCCCGTGACGAGGCCTCGATCGGACTGCTCCGGAGACACCACGCGGTAGGGTGTGAACTCGAGCTCAAAGAAGCCACGCACTCTGCCGTCGTCTTCGGTCGGTACATCCCGGCCGCGCGCGCAGACGCCCTGCCAGACGCTCGCCGATCCCAGTTTTGCGCACCCAGCGAGAAACGCGCGCAAGCTGGGAGCGAGCGTGACGTCGCGCCAGCCCGGAATTTCGCCCCATGCGACCGCCTCGTAGCGTGCATCCGGGGTCGACTGTCTCGACGGCGGACAGGCAGGGCATGCCGGACATTCGGCCGGAGGCGGGCACGATGTGACCGCGGGCGGCGATGAGATGGACGTGCAGGCCGCCGTGAGCAGCAACGCGGCAGCGAGCAGCAGCTGAATCCGAATCCTTCGCACGATCCTTCTCCGCAAGCGGGTCTTCTCTCCACTCACGATTCTACGCGCGACGGTCGCCGCAGGACGTGAAAGGCTTCCTGGGCACCCGCCGCGACGGTGAGGCCTCGAGTTTTGCCATAATCGGGCGTCATGCTCGAGGTGTCCGGGCTCGTCAAGGCCTTCGGCAATCTGCGCGCGGTCGACGGCGTCGATCTCGCGATCGACGCGGGCACCATCACCGGGCTCATCGGTCCGAACGGCGCCGGCAAGACGACGCTCTTCAACCTGATCGCGGGCGCGCTCACGCCCGAGGCCGGGGCCATTCGTTTCATGGGTGAGCGCATCGACCGGCTCACACCCGATCGCGTCTTCGCGAAGGGGCTTGCCCGCACGTTTCAGGTGCCGCGGCCGTTCCCACAGATGACCGTGCTCGAGAACCTCATGCTGGTGCCGCTGCGCCAGGCGGGGGAGCGATTCTGGAACAACTGGGTGCGGGCCGGGCGCGTGCGGCGCGAGGAGCGGCTTGCGCGCGAGCGCGCCATGGACGTGCTCGAGCTGTGCGATCTCGCCGACAAGGCCGGTGAGATCGCCGGACGACTCTCGGGCGGGCAGCAGAAGCTCCTCGAGCTGGCCCGCGTGCTGATCGCCGAGCCGAAGCTGATCCTGCTCGACGAGCCGGCGGCGGGGGTGAACCCGGTATTGCTCGAGACGCTCGTCGACCGCATCGTGCGGCTCAACCAGCGCGGCGTCACGTTTCTCGTCATCGAGCACAACATCGATCTCGTGATGTCCGTGTGTCAGCCGATCGTCGTCATGGCCCAGGGCCAGCTGATCTATCGCGGTGACGCCGCGGGCGTGCGCAAGGACCGGCGGGTACTCGACGCGTACCTGGGGGACATGCCGGCATGAGCGGCGGACCTCGACTGGTCGTGGAAAATCTCGTCGCCGGCTATGTCCGCGGCCTGCCGGTGGTGCACGGCGTCTCGATCGAGGTCGATCGGGGCGAGATCGTCACGCTCATCGGCCCCAACGGCGCCGGCAAGAGCACCTTGCTCAAGGCCATCGCCGGATTGATCGCGACCGAGGGCGGCCGTGTATGGGTCGACGGCCGGGACGTGACGGCGTTACCCACCCACCGGGTCGTGTCGTCGGGGATCGGGTTCGTGCCGCAAACCGGCAACGTCTTCACGACGTTGACCGTTCACGAGAATCTCAAGGCGGGTGCGCACGTGATCCACGGCTCGCTGGACGAGCGCCTCGAGCGCGCCTACGCCTTGTTTGCGCCGCTCGCGGCGCGGCGCGCGCTACGCGCCCGTGCGCTCTCGGGCGGGGAGCGGCAGATGCTCGCGATCGCACGCGCCCTGATGACCGATCCGACCTTGCTCATGCTTGACGAGCCGACGGCGGGGCTCGCGCCGCGCATGGTCGAGGACGTGTTCCGCCAGCTTCGCGGGCTCGCCGAAACGGGGATCGCCGTGCTGATGGTGGAGCAGAACGCGAGGGCCGCGCTCTCCGTGTCCGACCGCGGCTACGTGCTGGCGGAAGGTCGCAACCGCTTCGCGGGCCCCGCGCACGCGCTGCTCGACGAGCCACGGGTGGCCGAGGCCTTTCTCGGCGGCCGCCGCTGAGCACGCGCGTGCTCGAGGAATGATCGAATGATCCAGGCGCTCGCCGACGGCATCCTCACCGGCGCCATCATCGCGCTCGGCGCGATCGGCGTGACGTTCACGCTCGAGATCATGCGCTTCGCGAACTTCGCGCATTCCGAGCTCCTGACGTGGGGTGCCTACATCGCGCTGATCATCGTCACGTTTGCCGGGCCCGGCACGCCCACGGGCCCGCTGTCGTTCGGCTGGCAGCTGCTGGCCGCCGCGCTCATCGCGGCCGTCCTGACCGGGCTCGCCGCCTGGGCCGTCGACACACTCGTGTTTCGGCGGTTGAGACGCCGGGGGGCCCTCCCGCTCACGATGGTCTTCGCCGCGTTCGGCGCGGCGCTCGTCATGCGCCACCTGATCGTCCTCGTCTTTGGACACGAGTCGCGCTACTACACGCGTGAGCTACAGATCGCGGTCGAGCTGCTGCCCGGCGTGCGCGTGCTGCCGGATCAGATCTTCATCCTCGGCCTGGCCCTGGCGGCCATGATCACGCTGCACGCGTTCCTCGCCTGGAGCCGTACCGGCATCGCGATGCGCGCGATGGCGGAGAGCCCGGCGCTCGCCCAGGTGTGCGGCATCGAGGTCGATGCGGTGGTGCGCCTCACGTGGATCATCTCCGGCGCGCTGGCGGCGTTCGCCGGCGTGTTCACCGGCCTCACGCCGCAGCTGCATCCCGAGATCGGCTTCAACCTGCTGCTCTCGCTGTTCGCGGCGGCGATCCTCGGCGGCACCGGGAGCCTCGCCGGCGCCGTGACCGGCGGGTTCCTTGTGGGCCTCGCGGAGAATCTGTCGCTGCTCGTGATCAGCCCGGGCTACAAGGGCGCGATGCCGTTCCTGCTGCTGCTCGCGATCTTGATCCTGCGGCCGCAGGGCCTTTTCGGCGCGCGGAGCTAGATGCTCGCCTACCTCGTGTTCTTCGCGTGCGTCGTGCTGATCCTCGGTGTCCTCGCCCTCGGATTGAATCTGCAGTGGGGGTTCACCGGGTTGTTCAACGCCGGCGTCGTCGGGTTCTACGCCATCGGTGCCTACACGCACGCGATCCTCACCGCGGCGCCCCAACCCCAGTACGTCGGCAATTTCGGCCTGCCCTGGCTCGTGGGGGTGCTGGCCGCGATGGCCGCGACGGCGCTCGCGAGCTGGCTGATCGGCCTCGTCACGATCCGCCTGCGCGGCGACTACCTGGCCATCGCCACGTTCGGCGTCGCCGTCTCGATCCAGCTCGTCGCTCTCAACTGGGAGCCGCTCACCGGCGGCGCGCAGGGGCTCACGCGCATCGGCAAGCCGCTGGCGCAGCTGTTCGAGACGCCGTTCGGCTTCAACCTCTGGTTCCTCGGCTTGATGATCGCGCTCATGGCGACGATCTACTGGGCGCTCGACCGGGTCTTGCTGTCGCCCTGGGGTCGCGTGCTGAAGGCGATTCGCGAGGACGAGACCGCCGCCGTCGCGCTCGGCAAGAGTGCCCGTCGCTTCCGGCTCGAAGCGTTCGTGCTGGGCTCGACGCTCATGGGGCTGGCCGGCGCGCTCTACGTCAGCTTCATCGGCTTCGTCAGCCCGTTCGATTTCCTGCCGATCGTCACCTTCCAGGTCTGGGCCATGCTCATCGTGGGCGGCAGCGGCAATAACCGGGGCGCCTTGCTCGGCGCGCTGGTCGTCTGGGCCATCTGGGCGGGCTCCGGGGTCGCGGTCTCCAAGCTGGTGCCGCCGAGCCATGCCGCGCAGGGCGCCGCGATCCAGGTCATCCTGATCGGCCTGCTCCTGATGCTCGTGCTGCTCTTTCGCCCGCGCGGGCTGATCGGCGAGGCGGCGGTTGTCTCGCGGCACGTGAACGATTAAGCTCGCTCCCGCTGGCGACCGGTTCGACGGAGGAAGGACCACATGGAACGACGGAGACGGAGCGCGGTGGTGTTTGCCGTGGCGTTGATGGCGAGTGCGCTGCTGGCGGAGACCGCGGCCGCGCAGGGCTGCCCGGTGAAGATCGGCGGCGTGCTGCCGCTGACCGGCTCGATGGCACCGATCACCAAGAAGATCGCGCAGGCGGCGGAGCTGGCGATCGAGCACATCAACCAGGGCGGAGGCGTCAAGGGCTGCCCCGTGCAGTTCATCCTCCGGGACGACCAGGGACAGCCGACGGTGGGCGTGGACGCCGCCAAGTACCTGGTCGAGGTCGAGCGCGTGCCGGCGTTCACCGGCACCATCTCCTCAGGAGTCACGGGTCCGATCATTTCCGCGGTGACGGCGCCGTCAAAAGTGGTGCAGATCACCTGCTGCTCCACCGCGAGCCCCTTCACGCTCGACGGACGGAGCGGCGGGTACTTCTTCCGGACCATTCCCACCAGCAAGACCCAGGCGTACGCCACGGCGTCGGAAACCGTGCGGCGCGGCATGAAGAAGACCGTCGTCATCTACATCAACACCGACTTCGGCACGGATATGCTGCGGTTCTACAAGGCGGCGGTCGCCAAGCTCGGCGGCGACGTGATCGCCGAAGTGCCGTACAACGACAATCAGCCGAGCTATCGGGCCGAGGTCACGCGCGCGCTCGCGTCGAAGCCCGAATCCTTGCTGCTCATCGGATTCCCCAAGGACGCCGTCACCATCGTGCGCGAGTGGCTGTCGCTCGGGGGCACGAAGCTGATCGCCCTCAACAACTCGATGCGCACCATGGATTTCGTCAACGGCGTGGGCGCGAAGTTCGTCGAGGACTTCTTCGGCATGGACAACGCGCAGGTGGCGGGCCCGCACGTCGACGCGTTCAACAAGGCGTTCGAGGACAAGTTCAAGGCCGACACCAAGGGGCCGGGCGTGCACACGCAGTACGATGCCCTGATGGTGATGGCGCTGGCCATGAACATCGCCACCGATCTGTCGGGCCCGTCGATCAAGGATGCGGTGCGCCGCGTGCACGTTCCGAGCGGCGCGCCCGTCGGCACCGGGCCGGCGGAGTACAAGAAGGCGCTCGAGCTCATCAAGGCGGGCAAGCCGATCAAGTACTTCGGCGCCACCGGCCCCATCGAGTTCGACGCCAACGGCGACGTGACCGGGCCGGCGCTGGTGTGGAAGATCAAGGACGGCCAGATCGTGACCGACCGCATCATCACCATCGAGGACATGCAGACCCTGTTCAAGCGCGTCGAGAATTGACAGCCGGGGGGCTTGGGGGGCGCTCGAAGCCCCCCATGTATTAAGGTGGTGTCGGGACTCTCGCACTGTGTCACCGCCGAGTGCGCCGTGCCGGCGCGACGGGCCTATGCGTTTCTCTCGGATGGGCTCGCAGTCGGCCGGTGGGCGCTCGGGTCGTTCGAGGCCCGCCGGGTGGGCCGGAATCTCTTCCGTGGCCGGTCGCTCTTCGACGGGACGGAAGTTCTCTACCGGCCGGTCGGCGATGCAGCGCGGTTGATCGTCGACTACCACGTGGGCACGAATCGGCAGGCGCTCGCGCCGCGGGTCATGGCGCGCGTGGTGCCGGGCGAAGCGACCGGCCGTGACAAGGGCTCGTGCCTCGTGACGCTCGTTGCCTGGCGTGACGCGTCGATGAGCGAGGCGCGCTGGGAACGCCTGGTCGCCTGCCACGAAGTCGAGATTCGCCTGGTGCAGGCGCTGCTGGCCGAAAGGAAAGGCCCATGATCGATCTGGCGCATTGCCGCACCCTCGACGCTCGTGATCCCTTGCGGGCGGTGCGTGATCGCTTTGCTCGCCCGGCCGAGGACACGGTGTACCTGGACGGCAACTCGATCGGCGCGATGCCGGCCGACGCGGCCTCCCGCGTCGAACGCGTGATGCTGGAAGGCTGGCGGGACGCGCGCCGGCGCGGCTGGAACCGCTTCGACTGGCTCGAGAAGCCCTGGCGGATGGGCGAAGGCCTGGCGCACATCGTCGGCGCCGGCAAGGGCGACGTGCTGTTCTGCGACAACACCACGATCAACCTCTACAAGATCCTCGGCTACGCCTGGCAGCTCGATCGCACGCGGCCCGTGATCGTCACGGAAGCGCACAACTTCCCCACGGACACGTACGTTGCCGAAGGGCTCGCGCGCTTCGCGGGCGGCGCCGCGGCGGTCCGCCGCATCGACCGGCCACACGAGCTCGACGCCGCGCTCTCCGGCGACGTGGGCGTGCTCTATCTGAGCTACGTCGACTACCGGACGAGCCGGCGCTGGAACATGGCCGCGGTCAACGAGCTGGCGCGCGCCCGAGGCGTGCTCACCTTGTGGGACTGCTCGCACGCGGCCGGGGCGATCCCGGTCGACCTCGAGGGCACCGGTGCCGATTTCGCCGTCGGCTGCGGGTACAAGTACCTCTGCGGCGGTCCGGGCGCGCCCGCGTGGCTCTACGTGCATCCGCGGCATCAAGATCGCGCGTGGCCCGTGATCGCCGGGTGGATGGGACACGCCGACGTGTTCGCGTTCGCGCCGACCTACGAGCCCCTCCGTGGCGTGCGGCGGCACCAGACGGGTACGCCGGGCATTCTCGCCAACGAAGCGATGAGCGCGGCGATCGACATCTGGCGCGACGTGCGGCGTGAGGATCTCGCCTGGAAGCACCGCTCGCTCTCCGAGGTGCTCATCGCGCTGCTCGAACAGGAATGCGGAAAGTTCGGGGTTCGCGTCACCTCGCCGCTCGACTACGACGAGCAGGGTGGCCACGTCGGCTTCAGCCATCCGGGTGCCGGATCGGTCTGCGAAGCCTTGCTCGAGCACGGTGTGGTGAGCTCGTTCCGCAAGCCGGACGTGATCCGCTTCGGCATCTCGCCCGTGGCGATCAGCCACGAGGATGTGTGGGTGGCCGTGTCCCGCCTTCGTCAGGTGCTCGAGACCGAGATCTGGCGTGAGCCGCGATTCGCCAAGGTGTCGGTCTGATGCGCGCGCGACTGGCGGCCGACATCGGCGGGACCTTCACCGACGTCGTCCTGGAAAGCCCCGCCGGCCGCGACACCGCCAAGGTACTGACGACGCCGGCGCCTGAGGTCGGCGTGCTCGAGGGGGTCCGACGCGTGCTCGCCGCGGCCGGACTGCCGCCGTCGGAAGTCTCGGTCTTCGTCCACGGCACGACCCTGGCCACGAATGCCCTCATCGAGCGGAAGGGCGCCCGGACCGCGTTCGTCACCACCGAGGGGATGCGCGACATCCTCGAGATGGGCTACGAGAAGCGCTTCGAGCAGTACGACGTGTACATGGAGCGACCGCTTCCGCTCGTCCCCCGCCCGCTGCGGTTCACGGTGCCGGGGCGGCGCGACGGCCGGGGACGGGTCCTGCGCGAGCTGGACGAGGCGGCCGTGCGCGGAGTCGGCGAGCGGCTCTCGGCCGAGCGGGTCGGGGCGGTCGCGATCGGGTTCATGCACGCCTACGCCTGGCCCGAGCACGAGCAGCGCGCCGCCGAAATATTGAAGACGCAATTGCCGGCCGACGTCACCCTCTGCCTCTCGAGCGAGGTCTGCCCGGAGATCCGAGAGTACGAGCGGTTCTCGACGACCTGCGCCAATGCCTACGTGCGCCCGATGATGCAGGGCTATCTGCTGCGGCTGCGCGCCGAGCTGGACGCGCTCGGCATGACGTGCCCGTTGCTGCTCATGATGTCGGGCGGGGGTCTCACCACGCTCGAGATCGCGGCCCGGTTTCCGGTGCGGCTCGTCGAGTCCGGGCCCGCCGGCGGTGCCTTGCTCTCCTCCTGGATCGCGCGCGAGCGCGCGCTCGAGCGCGTGCTGTCCTTCGACATGGGCGGCACGACCGCGAAGATCTGCCTCATCGACCAGGGTGAGCCCGAGCGGGCGCGCACGTTCGAGGTGGCGCGGGCCTATCGGAACGTGAAAGGCAGCGGTCTTCCCGTCCGCGTGCCGGTGATCGAGATGGTCGAGATCGGCGCGGGCGGCGGCTCGATCGCGCGCGTCGACCGGATGCAGCGCATTACCGTGGGTCCGGACAGCGCGAGCGCCGATCCGGGACCGGCCTCGTATGGGCGCGGCGGCAGCGAGGCTACGGTGACCGACGCCGACCTGGCACTCGGCCGCATCGATCCGGAGCGATTCGCCGACGGCGCGCTCGCGCTCGACACCGCGGCGGCCGAGCGTGCCCTTTCTACCCACGTGGGCGCGCCGCTCCGACTCGAAGCGCCGTGGCCCGCGGCGGGCGTGTCCGAGATCGTCGAGGAGAACATGGCCAACGCCGCGCGCGTGCACGCGATCGAGCGCGGCCGGGTCATCGGTCGCTACACGATGATCGCGTTCGGGGGCGGCGCGCCGCTACACGCGGGCCGGCTCGCGGAAAAGCTCGGTGTTGGCCGCGTTGTCGTCCCCGAAGGAGCAAGCGTGGGTTCGGCGATCGGGTTCCTGCGCGCTCCGGTCTCGTTCCAGGTGGTCCGGAGTCATCGCGCGACGCTGTCCGGGTTCGACGCCGGCGTCGTGAACGAGCTCCTCGACCATTGCGCCGCCACGGCGGCAGATGTGGTGCGCCGTGCGGTGCCCGAGGGCGATCTCACGATCCGGCGCGTCGTCGATGTCCGCTACATCGGCCAGGGGCACGAGCTACAGCTCGCCCTGCCAGAGGGCGCGCTCCACGCCGAGGATGCGCGCCGCCTGCGTGCGCAGTTCGAGGCGCTGTACGGCTCGATCTACGGCGTGACGATGCCCGACCAGGACGTCGAGTTCGTCACCTGGTCGGTGACAGTCTCGGCGCCCTCCGAATCTCCGCTGCCCGCCAAGCCCGTGCAGAAGCACCCCGCGCCGCCACCGCGCTCGCAGCGCAACGTCTACGAGCCAGCGCTCGGACGCATGACCGCGTTCGCCATCTATCAGCGCGACGATCTCGACCCGGGATGCGAGCTCGTCGGGCCCGCGCTGATCGAAGAAGGCCAGACCACGACCGTCGTTCCCGCAAGCTTCACGCTCTTCGTGGACGGCGCGCGGTACCTGGTCATGGAGAGCCGCGATGAATGAGGCGCTCAAGCGCATTCACATGCAGGTGATGTGGAACCGGCTGATCGCCGTGGTCGAAGAGCAGGCGCAGGCGTTGCTACACACCGCGTTCGGCGCCATCACGCGCGAGGCCGGCGACCTCTCGGCGGGCGTGTACGACACCGGCGGACGCATGCTCGCGCAGGCGGTGACGGGCACGCCGGGCCACGTCAACACGATGGCGGCCGCGGTGCGCCATTTCCTCGACCGCTTCCCGATCGCCACCATGCGCCCCGGCGACGTCTTCGTGACCAACGACCCGTGGTTCGGCACCGGGCACCTCTTCGATTTCGTCATGGTGACCCCGGTGTTCCGCGGCGAGCAGCCGGTCGGTCTCTTCGCGTCCACCTGCCACACACCGGATGTGGGTGGTGTCGGCTTCTCGGCCGAGGCGCGCTCGGTCTACGAGGAAGGGATCTGCGTGCCGCACCTGCGCCTGCGCGAGCAGGGTGCGATCGACGAGAAGGTGTTCGCCATCATCATGGCGAACTCGCGCAATCCGATCGAGGCCCGCGGTGATTTGTTATCGCTGATCGCGTGCAACGACGTGGGCGCGGCGCGCCTCGCCGACATGATGCGCGAGTTCGAGCTGGACGCGATCGACGAGCTGGCGGCCCACATCCTCGACACGTCGCGCGAAGCGACACGCGAGGTGATCGGGCGGCTGCCGCGCGGCAGCTTCCGAACCGCGATGACACTCGACGGTTACGAGTCGCCGATCGAGCTTCGGGCGCTCAGACCCGCGCCGGTCACCGCGCGGCACGTGATCGGTCAAATGCTGCCGGATCTGATGTTCGGCGCCCTCGCGCAGGTTCTCGACGGCCGCGTGCCGGCCGAGAGCGCGGGCTCGATCTGGGTCCTGCCGATGGCGGGGACGCGCGCGCAGGGCACGCCGTTCAACGTGCTCAACGTCGGGCTCGGGGGGACGGGCGCCCGACCCGGCAAGGACGGCCTCAACACCACGGCGTTTCCCAGCGGGGTCGGCGTCGTGCCCGTGGAGATCACGGAGAACGAGTCGCCGCTGGTGTTCTGGATCAAGGAATACCTGCCCGATTCCGGCGGTGCCGGCGAGTTCCGCGGGGGCCTCGGGCAGCGCATCGAGATCGGCAACAGCGACCCGACGTCCTTCACCGTGGGCGCGGGCACGTTCGACCGGCTGCGCAATCCCGCGGCCGGACGTTCCGGCGGGCGGCCGGGACGTCACGGCGCCGCGCGGCTCGGCTCCGGCGCCGTGCTGGCCACCAAGGCGGTGCACACGGTTCCGCCCGGAGACCGCATCGTGCTCGAGCTGCCGGGTGGCGGAGGCGTGGGCGATCCCGCCCGGCGCACACGCAGTCGTATCGACGCCGACCTTGCTGCGGGATTGGTCAGCGCCGACGGCGCCGCGCGCGACTACGACGGGGGGCGGACCGGCGCACCGGAGGCTTGAGCGCCGTCACCCGCCGTCGCCACTTTGCTGGTGCGCCCATTGCCGGTGGCCGAGGGAAGCACTGCAGCCGTCGGATGGGATGCAGCTTGAGTCGGACATTCATCCGCTCCCGTCGCGATCACGTCTCGCGAACGCGACGAACGTCTCAGTGCGTGGAGAAGGGCGCGGCCCAGGCGGGGCCGCGCCCGTCGGTGCCCGATCGCTTTTCGCTAGACCGGCGTCCGGATCCAGCCGTAGCGCTTGTGATCGGGGCTTGCGCCCTCGGCGAGATAGCGTTGGCGCATCTTCGAGATGTTGTCCGAGGCGTGGGGGAATTCGAGCAGCGTCTTGAGGCTTGAGAGGTCCGCGGGAAGCTTACTCTCCCAGTCTTGGGTTATTGCCCCGAACTTCTTCGGGATCGTGGAGGAGACGTGGTACAGGCGCGCGGAGTTGAGGCCGATGATTCTCCGCTTGTCGGCTTCCTTGATCTCCGGGTAGTCCCACTTCTCCTGCAGCTGCTCGGGAATCTGGAACCGCCAGAACGCCTCGTACTGCCACTGTGGCGAGCCATACCACAGCGAATCCGAGCCGAACACGATCCGGTGCGATCCCATGTTCTGGAGCAGCTGCCCGATGATATGCGCCCACACCGAGGGACAGTCGCGGGCCGCCTTCGGCAGGTCCTCTGGGTTGCCGTTCTGAGGCGTGTCATCCGCGGTCGGTGCGAAGCCCTTGTGGACGCAGATGTTGCCGAACGCGGGCCGCTCGTGCCGCAGAATGACCTGGTACTTCCTGATCAGCTCGAACGTCGGATACATGACCTGCTCGTCGTCGAGCCTCCACTGCTTCATCGACTCGCCGGCCGGATCCGTGATCTGTTTGGCAGCCAGGGACACGCAGTAGCCTTTCCACGAGTCCGGTTTGTTGTGGTCGATCTGCCGCTGGATCTCGAACAGGTTCGCCGTGCCCGGGTAAAGCAGCCCGTGAGCGTAGAGACGCTGGGAGCCCGCCAGCTTGTTGACGAAATCTCTCACGCCGGCCGTCTGGTCGGCCGTCAGGACTTCGATGCTGCGGGCATCGAACACGTTCTTCGGCTCTGGGCCCGTCACGAACACGGGAAGAAATCCGGTGATGTTACTGAGCAGACCTACGGTCATCTGGCTGTCCAGGAACAGCGACTTGACGAACGCCTGCAGATGGAAGATCTCGGAGTCCATCGGGTCGCCGATCAACGCCGGGTTCCAGTTTCTCCAGAGACCTTTGGAGACGTCGATATTGCCGCGCAGGGCGAGCTCGTCGGGCAACGGGGTCGACCCGTCGTGCAGTTCTGGATTGAACGGATTCGCGTGGAACTCTGCCGCGCCAGGGTATCCCTGCGCGAGCGCCCGCAGCCCGCGATTCGACGTCGTGTTGCTCTGGCGGATCATGTGCAGCTGGTCGTCGAAGACGAAGAGGTCGGCCGGCGGACCGTCCGCCGCAAACGCCTCGCCCTCGTACAACGCGTCGCGGCTCACGTTGAAGTAGCGCCCGAAGATCTCGTTCATCGCCAGGAACGTGGCGGCCATGCCTCCGGTGGTCGCCATGAACTTCCGGCGGCTCATGCCGAGCTTCTTGGCGGCGGTGGCGGCGAGCTCGTTCGTGCGCGCCTCGATGCGCTGCTGCTCCTCGGTCTGCGGCATCGGCATCCACTCGCCGTTCGACACGATCTGAGTGGGAATGGGTGACGGGAACGGATCGGTGTCAGCTCTGGCACATTTCGCGAGCTGAGCATCACTGAGCCAGGTGTCGATGTGTGGATCCTCACGCGACATGGTGTCACTCCGTTTCTGGGCCTCCGCGGCTCTGAAGAGATGACCGGATCAGAGACTGCCGCAAGAGAGCGCGACGGAGCGGGCAGCCGGCGGCGCACGCACCGACACGAGCGAAGGGTGTTTCATCGGGATGACGTGCCGAGAATCTCGCCCAAGCGCGCGACAGCAACGACACTGAAGTGGCGTCCCATCGCACACCTCCTACGATCCTGCAACCGACCGCGCGATGCTACGTGCCTCGCCGAACCGTGTCAAACAAAATCGACTGGCGCCCCGCGCGCTCGTGGAGGGTTACCGGCTCCCACATCTGGATTGGGGAATCGGTACGGCGTCGAGAGGACTCCCGACTCTAGCCCCTGGTTACGGCGTGGACCGCAAACGTGCCCTCGAGCATTCTGCCGTCGGAGAGCTGGATCGTGATCTTCCCGGAGAGCGTTTATCTGGACGGCGATCT
Organism: Candidatus Rokuibacteriota bacterium; assembly: GCA_003221615.1. GTDB lineage: Bacteria > Methylomirabilota > Methylomirabilia > Rokubacteriales > CSP1-6 > AR31. The sequence goes on from QHSQ01000081.1 coordinate 16,419, forward strand.
CAACCCGCCACCAGCCGCCGATGTTTCAAGGAAGTTTTCAGTTGCGTTTTTAGTTAGAGTTGCTCGTAGACGCGACCGCCCACGCGGGCAACAAGAGGAGGCACCGAGAGCGTGACCGATGTCGTGGTGGGCGACGACGGCCTCGCCCGCTGCCTATGGGGATATTCCACACCCGAATACCACGACTACCACGACCACGAATGGGGTCTGCCGGTCGGCGATGACAGGCGTATCTTCGAGAAGCTGTGCTTGGAAGGATTCCAAGTCGGCCTGTCGTGGCTCACCATCTTGCGAAAGCGCGAAGGCTTCCGCCGGGCGTTCGCCAACTTCGAGCCAGCCGTCATCGCCGCCTTCGGGCCGACCGAGATCGAACAGCTCATTCGCGACCCGCACATAGTGCGCAATCGCGCCAAGATCGAAGCCACCATCGCCAACGCCAAGGCTGCACTGCGCCTGGCCGAACAACACATATCCCTCGCCGCTTTGCTGTGGAGCCACGAACCCAAACGCCACCCCGTGCGGCGCACCCAGGGCGACCTCCCAGCCTCCACAGCTGAATCGAAAAGGCTCTCGGCAGAGCTACGCCGCCACGGCTTCCGTTTCGTCGGCCCAACCACCATCTACGCCGCGATGCAATACCTCGGAGTCGTCAACGACCACCTCCAAGGCTGCCATCACGGGGCCGTCGCCGAATCAGCCCGAGCAACCTTCACAAGACCAAGGGGCTGAACGAGGAGGATAGGTGGCCGAGTCAGGGGGAGGCGAAATGACCAAGCAGTTCGAAGGCAAAGTGGCTTTGGTGACGGGTGCAGCTTCTGGAATAGGCAGGGCGAGCGCACTGGCGTTTGCCCGAGAAGGGGCGACGACCGTCGTGGCCGACGTCCTTGTCGAGGGCGGTGAGGAGACCGTACGGATAATCAAAGAGGCCGGTGGAGATGCTCTTTTTGTCACGACCGATGTCTCGAAAGCAGCCGAGGTTAAAGTGCTGATTCAGAAGACCGTCGAGACCTACGGCCGACTGGATTATGCGCATAACAACGCGGGCATTGCGGGGGCGGAAGCTCCAACGGCTGAGTGCACCGAGGAAAACTGGGATCACACGATCGCCATCAACCTCAAGGGTGTTTGGCTCTGCATGAAGTACGAGATCCCCCAGATGCTCAAGCAAGGTGGCGGAGCTATCGTCAACACGGCATCAACAGCAGGACTGGTCGGCTTAGAGGGATCGCCTGCCTACTGTGCATCCAAGGGTGGTGTCATACAACTGACGCGCGCGGCGGCGTTGGACTACGCCAAAGCCGGGATTCGCGTGAATGCTGTATGCCCTGGCGTCATTCGCACGCCGATGGTCGAGAGTCTAGTGGGTACGGAAGCAGAGGCGGGCCTCATCGCTATGGAGCCAATCGGCAGGATGGGCAAGCCAGAAGAGGTTGCAGAAGCTGTCGTGTGGTTGTGTTCGGACGCCGCGTCGTTTGTCACTGGCAATGCGATGCCGGTGGACGGAGGCTTGGTCGCACAGTAGTTGTGCAATGGGCAAACAAGGTGAGCTGAGGCCGATCGCGCTTTAGAGACATTTACGCGAGTCGCTAGTTCGTCACGAGCTCCGTAGCGGCGTACGTACAGGTCGAGCCGCACCCGTTCGTAGTGATGCCAATGAACGAATGGGAGATCGCCGTTTAGTCATGTCGGACTTTCGGGACGTTGTTGATCCGTAGCTGCATAAGAGATTTAGCGAAAACGTGATCGCGACTCAAACACGGGTTCGAATCCCGTTGGGGCCACGCCCCGTTTGACCGATCGTCGGACGATCCCGACGGCGGGCCGATGGGCTGCGCCGGGATCAGCGCGGAGAGTAGGACCGTCGCCGACGCCGCGCCGCTGACCTGATAGTGCGTTCCGAGCGGCGTGAAGACCAACCGCGACACGAGGAGTTTCGATAAGATCTGGCGCGCTTGAACGGGATGCCGTTTTAGCAGCCCCCGCCAGTTGGCGACCTTCGCAGCGATAACCGCTTCGAGTTTGGCAAGGTCGATGCTCTGAACTCGAGCGATTCCGTCGAGCTTCCTGAGCTGCTCTATGACTGAAAGCCGTTCCGCTTCGACCGCCTTGAGCTTGGCGACGAGTGACGGGATCGTACCACCGCCATCGGCAATGGCTGTCGTCAGCCGGGTGATCTGCGTTTCGAATTCCCGTGATGCTTTTTCCAGCTTCGCCCGTTCCGTCGCACTGGTCGTCGTCTGCGTGTCGAGTCGCGTGATCGCGTCACGAATGATCCGGGCACTAGTCGGCGGATCGAGGACCACGGCGTCGAGCATGCCGAGTATTGCCTGATCGGTGTCTCGGACGTCAGCCTGAAGTCGGTTCGCGCAGACGCTCGTCCCACAGGTCCGACTGGTATGACAACCGTAAAGCAATAGTTTCCCGCAAAGCTTTCGGCGCACCTGAAGCCCCCCGCCATAGAGGCCGCAGACGGCGAGGCCGGTCAGTAGGTACCTCGCTTCCGTCGATGACGGGGGCCGACCTTCGAGTCGGCCGTCGTGCGTGCGAAGGTACCGCTCCCGTGCCCGCGCGAGTCGCGCATGGGCGGCGTCCCAGAGTTCGTCCGGAACGATCTGGAGATGCTCGAAATACTCCGCTATCCACTCCGTCGCAGGTTTCGGGATGCCCTTAATCGCCGTCTCGCCGAAGGCATCGCGTTTTTTGGTCCTGTTCCAGACCGGACGGCCCCTGTACATCTCGCGAAACACGATGGCCCGGAGGGTCGACGGCGCGTGACGCGGCGTCCGGTCGATGCCATGTTCGGCCGCCGTCTTGATGACGTGGCTCGACGGCAGTGGAGCGAGGGCGTGCGCAGCGTTGAGCGCGTGCGCGATCTTTTTGAACCCCTGGCCATTGGCGACCCGAGTGAAGATGTCCCGGATCACGACGGCCTCTGCCTCGTTTGATGACCCACTCGACCTTGAGGCGTCGAACACCATCCGGGGCCATGACGGCCTTCCGAGAGTAGCCGAAGATTCGGCCACCCGCGGAACGCGCTCGAGGTGGTGGGGACACGGGTGCGCCAGGGGGCCGCGCCGTCGCTCGACGAGGGCCTGCAGCTCGTGGAAGTGAATCGACTGGACGCGAGCCGGCAGCTCGCCCAGAGCCGGGTCGAGATCGCCGGGCTCCAGCTGAAGCTGCTCGCCGGGATGGCGCCCGATGCTCCGCTCGCACTGAAGGGAGGACTGGCGCTCGCGCCGTTGCCGCTCGATCGTGCGGACGCGACGCAGCGCGCCGTCCGCGACCGGCCGGACCTGGCCGTCGCGCGGGGAGAGGCGGCGATGGCGGCCGCGATGATCAGAAAGGAGCAGGCGGATGGCCGGTGGGACGCGACGATCAACGTCGGCTACCAGCGCCAGGATTTTGGCTTCGCGCTGAACGGGCTGACGGCGAGCGGCACTCAGCGGCCGATCCAGGACGTCTTCCACTATTTCGGCGGCGGCGTGAGCATCGTGCTCCCGGTCAGGAACCGTAACGAGGGCAACGTGGCGGCCGCGACTGCGGCGACTCGTGCGGCGGAGCGCCGGGTGGAGTTTGCCGTGCTCACGGTGCAGCAGGAGGTCGGCGCTGCCTTCACCCAGTACGAGGCCGCCCGGCGATCACTCGAAATCTACGAGCGTGGGGTGCGCGACGTCTCGCGGCGGAACCTGGACGTGATCCGGCAGGCCTACCAGCTCGGCCGTGGATCGCTTCTGGACGTCATCGCGGAACAGAGGCGCTTCATCGAGGTCGAGAACGGCTACACGGATGCCCTCAAGCAAGTCTACGACGCGGCGGTCGGGATCGAGCGCGCGGTAGGGACCCTGGCTCGATGATCCGGAAGCACATTGCGCAAGGCGTCGGCGCCGTCGCGCTGATCGCCGTCGGAGTGGTGGCCGGCGTGGCCTGGACCGAGCGTCCTAGCCGTGGTCGGCCGGCCGGTGGCGGTGGGATTTCAGCAGGGCCGGAGGCGGTGCAGGCCAGTCGAGAAGCCGCGAAGAGTGACGAGAGCGTCGAGGTCGTGCTCACGCCCGAAGCGGTCGAGCGGGCCGGGATCAAGACGACGGCGGCTCGAAGCGTGCCGGCGAGCGCCACGCTGACGGTTCCGGGGACGGTCATGTCCAACGCCTACCGCGACACGAAGGTGAACGCGCTCGTGGGGGGCGTCGT
>QHSQ01000299.1 GCA_003221615.1 Candidatus Rokuibacteriota bacterium
GATCGATGACCGCGAGGACGTTCTGATCCTGCAGGTTGACATAGACTTTTCGCGCGATGTGATCGTACTGCGGCACGCCGGTCTCGCTATCGAAACGTAGCGTTGTGATCGCACGATCCCCGCGCGTGTCGATCACCGCGACGGCCTTGGCCCGCTCATCCGAGACGTAAGCCTTGTGGAAAGGGGCGGCGTAAGCGATGCCGTCCGGCTTGTCCTCAGTCGGGATCTTCTTCACAACTTTCATCTGGCCGAGGTCAACGACGCCAATCTTGTTCTCGTACCAGTTCGATGTGTAGACTTTGCGCCCTTGGCCGATGTAGGCGACTCCTTCAACCCCCGGGACGTCGGTGACCGACGCGACGACCGTATTGTTCCGGAGATCGATCACATAGAGGAGTCCTGCTGCGAGGTGCGCGGAGTACAGCTGCCGTCCTTCGTCATCGATCGTAAGGTAATCGAAGCGGCGTCCCGGAGGGCCGGGAAGATCGATCGCCGCGACCTGCCGCAATGTTTGACCGGCAATCGGCGTTGGCTGGGCGCCGACGCGTGTCGCGAGCGGGGGCGCGACAGCGGCTATGGCGCCGACGACGACACTAACCGCCGCGGCACGCTTGAGCACTTGGGTTTTCACCGTGCGAACCTCCTTCGATCGTGTTGCGATTCCGCCGGGTCGCGTGTGAGCCGGATTCGTGCTAATCGCGTAGGTTGCTTTCTTCGAGCTTCGGCTCTTCGTCGGGATCGAGTGTACCAAGGCACGCACGTTCGAAATCCTGACGTTTCCGTCAGGGAACGCCTGTGGCGCTCAAGCGCTTCAAAATCCCGTGGTCTTTGAAGAGAAGGCGTCGCCTACGACTTCAACGACGGTCGCATCGAGCAGACGAACTTCAACACGTACGACTCGATGCGGGCCGGCGCATGCGGAGGGTTGATTGCCGACCCCCAACCCTGACACGCCAGGTCGGGGCCGGCGCGGGAAGGCCGAGGCCGTTACTTCGGGATCTTCACCAAGCTCACGGTGTTGACGAGGCTGTTGGCGAGCACGAAATCGCCGTCCTTCGTGACGTCAGTGTTGCGCACGATGTGTCCTCCACCGGGGATCGGCCAACTCTGGAACTTCTCGGTCTTCGGATCGAACCGCACGATTGTGTTCGGCTCGGACTCGGATTCGCTGTACCAGATGACGCCTTTGATCGCTGAGATGCCATAGGGTCCGGACTTCGGCCCGCTCGGTGACGGCCACTCGGTGACCTTGCCGGTCGCGGGATCGAGGCGGCCCAGGTAGCCACGTGCATAGTCGGTGTACCAGATCAGGTCGTCGCCTGTGATCGCTATGCGTCGCGGGCGGGCGGCGGGATCCGGCAGCGGGTACTCGCGGATTTCGAGGATCTTTGGGTCGACGCGCGCTACCCTGTTGACGCCGAACTGGACGACGAACAGGTTGTCCCTGGAATCGAGTGCCATGCCGTAGGGACGCGACTTCGGCGTCGGTGGCGTGAGGAACTTGATCTCGCCGCTGTGCGGATCAAGCCGGCCGATCCGGTTGCTGTTCTGCAGCGTGAACCACAGGATGCCCTGCCGATCGAAAACCAGGGTGTGCGGGTCCTTCGCCTCGGGGTCAGGCATCGTGAACTCGGTGACGGCGCCGGTCTTCGGATCGACCTTGCCGACCAGCGCGCCGGTGTTGCCCGTGTACCAGACGTTACCGTTTTTGTCCTCGACGAGACCGTGGGGTCCAGAATGCGGAGTCTTTAGTGGATATTCCTTGACCTCACCGGTCTTGGGATCGACGCGACCCAGCACGTTCGCCATCTGGCCGGTGTACCAGAGGGATCCATCTCGGGCCGCAAGCGGATCGTGCGGCCGCGATCCTGGAGTGGCCGCTGGCCACGCCTGAATGGAAATTTTGAGCGGGCCTGGCACCAGGACCGCGGGCGACCTTTTCACTGGAAACATCTTCGCGAGGTAATCCGTGATTGGCCCGAGCTCATCCGGCGCTACGGCCACGCCGTGATTGGTCATCATCCGCATCACCGTTTTCCAGCCCTCGAGGGTATATCCGGAGCCGGTCCTGGCGGCGAGAGGATGGCAGCTGTTGCATTTCGCGTCGACTAACTGCTTGGCCTTGTCTTCGGTCGACCCTTGACCCCAGGCCGGTAACGCCCAGCAAAGCAGCAGGGTCACCAGCACGGGCCCCAGCGATCTCCTCGTCATATAAGCCTCCTCGGCGGACACGATCATGCACCCTCGGTTGCCTAGCCTAGCTTCTGAAGCCAGAACGTGCTCCTAATTGCGGAGTCGACCCTCGACGAACGACTTCGACGTAGCTCTTGGTGATCCACGGGACGTTCGAAGCCACGGCGCAGATCAATCGCAAGATTTCATGCGAGGCGCATGGGCTGGCGTTTAGCTCGGGATCCCCGAACATTCCCGAGGTTCAAACTCGTAACTCGCGAGGCGACGGGTCTTTCTTAGACAGTGTTCTTTCTTAATGTGGCAGGACCATGATGGTAGCCGTCATTGACGGTCTGTGAATACCGCATTCCAGGTGGTAATCACCCACCTTATCGACCTGAAAGAACTTCGTGTATTCGCGACCACGGTCCCATGTCGCCTTAGCGATGACAACCCGACCGTCCGGATCGGTTAGCTGGACGTCATGGTGGTCGCCGTCTGCGATGAACACGCTGAGCATGATCGAGTCGTCTAGGTAGGCAGTGACGAATGATGGGCTGAACTGGAAGCTGCCGACTTCCCAGCGCCGAGGGGCGAGCGGATCGGCCTGCCCCGGCGCTTTGTAGGTATAGCCCTGTGACAGTTTGGAAGGGTCAATGGAGGGCGGCGCGAGCTTATCGGTCGAGGTGCTTCCTCGGAACTCGACTGCGGTCATATAGATTGAATGTCTGCGTGGCTGTGCGCCGACGTCTGCGGCAGTCGGGAATCCAGTGAGCATTCCGGCCGAAATACCGGTAACGATCGCCGCGTGTCTTGCGACAGCGCCGATGGCATGCCACTGCATCATGCTCCTCCGGGACTGCGAGAGCGCAGGTCCATTCGCCGCCCGCTCAGCGTAACGTCCACTACACTCAGCGTCAAACGTTACCGACGCGCTTTTGCCGCAATGGAAACTCGGGCTTGTACGCCGACTTGTCTGATGCCTTTACGCCGTTAAGCGAGTGCTGCCAAAATGACGGCCGACAACATGCTCAACATGGTCGACGCAACCGCGACGCGCTCGACGACGATCGCCGCGTGGCCACGGAGCGCGTCGGTCGTACGACCGTGAATTCTCTTCCGACGCTGCTCGCGCTGAATCGCACGGTCGGAATCGTGCTGATTTCGATTCTGTTCTTTGGCCTCGGCGAGCAGCTCTGGAGTCCGTTCCTTCCGGCCTACCTGGGAGCCAAAACGAGCGCGGCCGGCATGGTTGGTCGGCGGCGTCAGCTTTGCTGCGCTCCTCGCCGTTGGCATGTACGCATGCTTGCGCAACATGTTCGAAGCTGCCTGCTATGTCGGAGGTGGGCAGCTCACAGCGCGTCTGGGTGATCGCGGCTCACTGATCGTCTTCGGCCTGCTCACAGTCAGTGGGTATGCATTGTTCCTGGTATCAACGGCGCCGGCCCTGGCGATCGTTGCCACGTTGCTGATCCTCGGCTGGGAGCCTTTGTCCATCCCTGTAACCTTCACAACGGTCGGCATGACCGTGACGAGAACAAATCAGGGAATGGCGTTCGCGCTGCAGGCGATACAGAAGCGACTTCCGCGAATCATCGGGCCGGCCATTGCCGGAGTGGTGCTGGCGGCAGCCGCACAATTCCATGGCGACGCCGACATGGGGCCTCTCTGATCGTCTCGCTGACCCTGACCTTCTTGGCTGGCTTCTGTGAGGCAGCGAGTGGGTATGTAAGTCCCTGTTGGCCAGGGCCAGGATCGTGTGGCTTCTTTAAGGGCGGGCACAGAGGCCCGACCTTCCTTCGCTTGCTCAATTGCTTCCTCCTTGGTGGTGAAGGTGGAGGGCACGGGGCTGGGGTTGACGCTATGTCGGAAGTTCGTCGAGTTGCACGGCGGGTGGATATGGGTGAAGAGCCAGGTGGGC
>QHSQ01000082.1 GCA_003221615.1 Candidatus Rokuibacteriota bacterium
TTCTGCTGGACCCCCGACTCGTTGCGAATCTCGCGCGTGCGCCGATCGAGCTGGACCACCCGGTCGTCGCGTACGCACTGCGCCAGATCTTTGTCCGGGGTGCACACGATGACCTGCTCGACCCGCGAATCGGCCGCGGCCATCGCCGCCGCCGCGGCCAGAGCGTCGTCGGCCTCGAACTCGACCATGGCCCAGACGACGACGCCGAACGCTCTCAGCGCCTCTTCCAGCGGCTCGAACTGCGCGGACAGCACCGGGTCGATCCCCTCGCCGGTCTTGTAGCCCGGCCAGAGCCCGTTGCGAAACGACTCGATGACGTGATCCGTGGCCACGCCGAGGTGCGTCGCGCCGCCCTCGAGCATGCCCAGCATGGAGGTGACGACACCGCGCACCGCCCGCAGCTCTTCCGGCGCGGTCCGCTCGAACGCCGCCGCCGGCGACATGAAGTAGCGGAACAGCTCGTACGTGCCGTCGACCAGGTGGACGATCACGAGTGCACGATACGCCAAATTCGTTCGCCGCCCGACCTCCGTCGTAAGATTTTTGTGTGCGCATCGCGATCATCGTGTTGATGGCTGTGCTCGCCGGCGGCTGCGGGCGTGAGGCGCCGCCGCTGCGTCCGCTGGCCGCCCGCGTCACCGAGATCGCGGAGGTGAACACGGCCGGCGCCTACGTCGACACGATCGCGCTGAGCCGCGACGGGAGCCGCGTCGCGACCGGCCAGCGCAACGGCTCGATCCGCGTCTGGACGCCGGCGAGCGCCACCGAGCCGGCCACCTTTGGTGCATCTCGGCAGGCCGTCGCTGATCTCGCGTTCGCCCCCTCCGGCGATCTGCTCGCGTCGCTCGGCCTTTACCGCGAAGGGACCTTGCGGCTCTGGCGCCCGGGCGCGGGCCCGAGCGCCTGGTCCGAGATGGCGAGCCTCCCCGTCGGTCACTGTCTGGGATTGCGCTTCGACGGCCTGGGTGAGCGCCTGGCCGTCATGTGTGCGCGCGAGGTGCTCATCGTCGACGTCGCGGGACCCGTCGCGATAGGCCGCATCACGAGCTCGCATCGTGAAGAGCTGACCGCCTTCGATCTGGCCGCCAGCGGGACCCGACTCATCACCGCCGGGCACGAGGGCGACGTGACCGTATGGGATCCGGTCTCGACGACGCCGCTGCACACGTTCTCGGTGGCCCAGTCACGCCGCCCGGGCCCGCTGCCTCGCGGGCTGCCGGCGCCGGAGGTATGGGCGGTGGTCGTCGCGCTCTCACCCGACGGCTCGCGAGCCGCCGCCGTCACCATCGAGGGGACGGTCTACGCGTGGGACGTGATGACGGGCACCGAGCTCTTGATGGACGCTCATCCCGAAGCCGCCGGCCCGCCGAACGGCTCCTTACGGTTCGCGGAGGATGGTCGACTGCTCGCGCCCACCGGCGATCGGCGCGGCATGCGCCTCTTCGATCTCACGCGAAAGACCTCGCGCATCGCCGGGACGGGCGCGAAGAACTTCAACGCCGTCGCGATCACCGACGACGCGACCGGATTCGCCGCGATCACGTCGGCCATGGAGAGCGGCAAGCTCGTCTACGACGTCGAGATCTGGAAGATGGAGCCGGGCTAGAGACCCGCCAGGGCCCGCAGACGCGCGCCCGCGACACCCATGATCTTGGCTTCCCCGCCGACGGCGCCCAGGCGCGCGTAGAACTCGAGGGCGCCCGCGTTCGCGGAGTGCACGCCCCACTCGAGCGATCCGCCGCCCATGCGCACCGTTTCGGCCGCAACCGCGGCCATGAGGGCGTGGCCGACACCCCGCCCGCGCGCCGCGGGGATCACGAAGATGTCGTGCAGCCACATCGCTCGGGCGGCGATGTCCGTGTTGTAGCCCGTGCCGAAGAAGACGTAGCCCGCCACCGCGCCGTCGAGCTCGGCAACCAGCGGCGTGAACGCAGCCTCGGGCCCGAAGCCGTCGGCGCGAACCCGCTCGGGGGTGAACGGCCGGCCGTGGATCCCGACGTAGTCGTTCAGGTTGTTGGCCATCTCGGCCAGGATCGCGGACTCGTCGGGGCGCGCCGGGCGCACCCGGACGGCGCTCACGAGCGCGCGGCGTCGCTCGGGAGCCGCCCGTGAGCCGTCTCGGATTGGGACGGCAGGAGCGAGAAGTGGCTGTGCACGGCGAGCCACTTCCCGGCGCGACGTTCCAGCACGAACGTACCGCGACCCGGGCGCGTGACCGGACGGCCGTCGGGAGCCGTGACCTCCGTCAGCCAGCCGCCGGCGATCCACGCGCTGTCGCCCGAGGCGTGGACCTGAGCGCCCGGCTCGAAGCGGAAGTCGCGGATGCGCGGCCACACGTTCTGCCATTGCTCGCGAACGATGTTGTCGAGGCCCGCCACGGCGCGGGCCCAGGTGCCGAAGGCCATCGCGTCGGTGGCGAACAGCTCTCGGCCGCCGGCGAAATCACGGGCGCGGACGACGGCCTCGAACGTGCGGAGCCACTCCTGGGGTGTTCCGGCTGAAGGAGCCATGGCGGCATTATGCACCGAGAATGTGGCATGCTGCTGGTCATGCCCCCGTCGAGACGGCCCCTGCGAGTCCTTCACACCGCCGATGTCCACCTCGAGAGCGACGGCTACGGTGACACGAGCCAGCAAGCCGCGCACCGCGAGCGCGAACGGCGCACGTTCGAGCGCATCGTCGATCGAGCGCTGAGCGACCAGGTCGACCTGCTCCTGATCGCCGGCGATCTCTTCGATCACAACCGCGCGTCCGACGAGGCCGTCGAGTTCGTGCGGCGAGAGCTCGCGCGGCTTCGCCAGCCGGTCGTCATCCTGCCCGGAAACCACGACGTGCTGCGCTCGAACGCGATCTACGACCGGCACGACTTCACCGCGGGCGCGAGCCACGTGCATCTGATCCGCCAGCTGAACGGGGAGACCATCGACCTCCCGGCGCTCGACACGGTCGTGTGGGGCCGCGCGATGGAAGAGCACGAGCCCGGCTTCCAGCCGCTCGCCCACCTTCCCGGCCGCCACGCGCGGCGCTGGTGCCTCGGTATGGGCCACGGCTTCTTCTATCCGGACCGGCAGCGGCCGGATCGGTCCTCACCGATATTCGCCGACGAGATTCGCGACGCCGGCTGGGACTACCTCGCCCTCGGTCACCAGCACGTCCAGACCAACGTGAGCCAGGGCGGCGTGACCGCCTACTACGCGGGAGCGCCCGGGACCGTGCTCCTGATCGACTTCTCCCTCGAAGGCGGGATCCGCGTGGAGCCCCGACCGCTCGACTGAAAGAGGAGACGCACACGATGGCCGTCGAAGTCGCAAAGGTCGAGCTCAAGAGCGTCCAGGATGGCTCGGGGCTCGAGGAGCGCATCCTGGCGGGGCAATTCACGGCCGATCAGGTCGTGGCGGTCGTGGGAAAGACCGAGGGCAACGGCGGGGTCAACGACTTCACGCGCCTGCTCGCCGATCACGCCTTCCGGCGCGTGCTCATCAAGCATGGCAAGCGAAGCGAAGCCGAGGTCGCGACGATCCCGATGGTGTGGTCCGGCGGCTGCGACGGCGTCATCACGCCCCACGCGACCGTGTTCGCCCGCAACGACCGGAAAGGGCCCGCGGACAAGCCCCGTGTGGTGATCGGCACCGCCATGAGCGCGGAGCTTCAGCCCGAGGACATCGGCCGACCGCGCATGGTCGAGATCGTCGCCGAGGGCGTGAAGGCGGCGATGAAGAACGCCGGCATCGAGGACCCGAAGGACGTGCACTACGTCCAGACCAAGACTCCCCTGCTCACGATCGACTGGGTGGAGAACGCGAAGCGGCGGGGCAAGACCGTGGCCTGTGAGGTGCACGACTCGATGGGCGTCTCGAACGGCACCACCGGTCTGGGGATCGGGGTCGCGCTGGGCGAGATCGCGATGCCGCGCGCCGAGCAGATCTGCAAGGACCTCGACATCTACTCGTCGGTCGCGTCGTGCTCGTCCGGCGTCGAGCTCACCAGGGCCCAGATCGTGCTCATGGGCAACAGGGCCGGCGCCGGCGGGCGCTACCGCATCGGGCACAGCGTGATGAAGGACGCGCTCGACATCGACGGGATCTACGCCGCGATCCGCAACGCCGGGCTCGAGCTGCCCGACCGGCCGCGCGCCGAGGATCTGCAGGGCCGCCTCGTGAACTGCTTCATCAAGTCCGAGGCCGATCACCGCGCCAGGCTGCGCGGCCGGCGTCAGATCATGCTCGACGACTCCGACGTGCACCACCATCGCCACTCGAAGGCGGCGGTGGGCGGGGTGGCGGCGGCGGCGATCGGCGATCCAGCAGTCTTCGTCTCGGTCGACGCGATGCACCAGGGACCGCACGGCGGCGGCCCGGTCATCGCGATCGTCGACGTGGGCGACTGAGCGCGTCAGTCGTAGAGGTGGCAGGCCACCTCGCCGTCTCCATCGCGGCGACGCAACGTCGGCGCGACCTGGGAGCATATCGGCATCGCCGCCGGGCACCGCGGATGGAAGCGACAGCCCGAAGGTAGGTCGAGCGCGCTCGGGACCTCTCCGGCGACGGTCCGTTCCGGTTGTGGGTCGTCCGGATGGGAAGGCAGCGACGCCGCGAAGAGCGCTTTCGTGTACGGATGCATCGGCCGCGCGCACAGGGCGTCGCTCTGCGCCGACTCGACGATCTGGCCCAGGTACATCACCGCGATCCGATGGCTGATGTGCGCCACCGTGGCCAGGTCGTGGCCGATGAAGAGATAGCTCACGCCGAGCGTGCGCTGCAGCGCTTCGAGCTGGTTGATGATCTGGGCGCGCACCGACACGTCGAGCGCGGAGACCGGCTCGTCCAGCACGATCAAGCGCGTATCGGTCGCGAGCGCCCGCGCGATCGCGATGCGCTGCCGCTGCCCGCCGCTGAACTCGTGCGGAAACAGCGGGGCGACGTCCGGCGCCAGGCCGACCAGCTCGAGCACCTTGCCGACGCGCTCGCCGATAGCGGCCCGCGGCAGGTCGGTGTGAATCTCGAGCGGCTCACCGATGATGTCCCCGACCCGCATGCGCGGGCTGAGCGAGCTGAACGGGTCCTGGAACACGACCTGCACGGCCCGGCGGTACGCCATGAGGTCCGGGCCCTCCAGGCTCGCGATGTCGCGTCCGTCGAAGCTGATCGTCCCGGCGGTCGGCGTTTCCTGGAGCAGGATCAGCTTGGAGGTGGTCGTCTTGCCGCACCCGGACTCGCCGATGAGCCCGAGCGTCTCGCCGGCGTGAATGGCGAAGTCGACGCCGTCCACCGCCTTCACCCATGTCGCCGTGCCGCCGAGCAGCCGCCGGCGCGCGGGGAAGTGCTTCTTCAGCCCGCGAACTTCAAGAACGGGTGAGGACATCGTCCAGGAGCCAGCACCGGGCGACGCTGCCGTCGCCCAGAACGACGTCGCGCGGCTCGTCACTCATGCAGCGCGGCATGACGTCGGGACACCGCGGGTGGAAGGCACACCCCGCGGGCAGGTTCGCCAGATTGGGCGGCTGGCCGCGGATGGAGTAGAGCGGCTCCTTGTTGCCGAGCTTCGGCATCGAGCCGAGCAGCGCGCGCGTGTAGGGGTGTTTCGGATCGTCGAAGAGCTCGCGCACCGGCGCCTGCTCGACGAGCTTGCCGGCGTACATCACGGCGACCCGATCGCACATCTTGGCGACGATGCCCAGGTTGTGCGTCACGAAGATCAGCGCCACGCCGGTCTCGCGCTGGATGTCCTTCAGGAGATCGAGATATTGCGCCTGGATCGTGACATCGAGGTTCGTCGTGGGCTCGTCGGCGATGACGAGGCGCGGCCCGCCGGCCAGCGCGATGGCCCCGACGATGCGCTGGCGCATGCCGCCGCTCATCTGATGGGGATACTCGCGCATCCGCCACTCGGGCGACGGGATGCGCACGGCGCGCAGCAGGCTCTGGACACGCTCGCGCAGGGTGCGGCCGCGCAGGTGCTGGTGGAAGAACGCGGGCTCCGCCACCTGCCGGAAGATCGTGAAGAGCGGATTCAGCGAGGCCATCGGGTCCTGGAGGATCACGGCGATCCGGCGGCCGCGGATGCGCCGCAGCTCGCGCTGGCTCTTCCGCGTCAGATCCTCGCCCTCGAACAGGACGCGGCCGCCGACGATGCGGCCAGCGCGCGGCAGGAGCCCCACGATCGAGAGACACGTCGTGGTCTTGCCGCTTCCCGACTCGCCGACGAGGCCGAGCGTCTCGCCCTCGCGCAAGGTGAAGCTGACGCCGTCCACCGCCTTGATGATACGAGCGCCGCCGAAGGTGAAGAAGTGGGTCTGAAGACCGGCGACTTGCAGGACCGCGGCGCGGCTTGCCACGCTCAGCTACAAATTCCTCAGCTGAGGGTCGAGACGCACGCGCAACCAGTCGCCGAAGAGCTGGGTCGCGAGGACGATCAACAATATGCACGCCCCCGGGAACACCGTGAGCCACCACTGCCCCGCCATCAAGGTCGGGCGCGCCTCGGAGAGCATCAGCCCCCAGGCCGGCTGAGGCGGCGGCACGCCGACACCGAGGAAGCTCAGCGACGCTTCCGCGATGATGACGACGCCGACCGTGAGGCTGGCCAGCACGGTCGCCGTGTTCATCACGTTCGGAAGAATGTGCTTCTTGATCACGCGGAGCTTGCTGGCCCCGGCGATCTCGGCCAGCTTCACGAAATCGCGCTCCCGGAGCGTCAGCACCTCGCCGCGGATGACCCGCGCGTAGCGCGTCCAGTAGACCGCGCCGAGGATCACGATGATGTTCCACATGCTCGGCCCGACCATCGCGGCCAGGAAGATCGCGAAGACGATCGCCGGCAGCGCGAGCCAAGCGTCGGTCACGCGCATGATGATCTGGTCCACCCAGCCGCCCACGTACCCCGAGAGAATCCCCATCGCGGTCCCGATACTGCCGGCCACGAGAGTTCCCATCAGTCCCACGACTAGCGAGACGCGCGCGCCGTAGATCAGCCGGCTCAGGATGTCCCGGCCCTGGAAATCGGTGCCGAGCGGCATCGCTAGGCTGCCGCCGTCCATCCAGAAGGGCGGCGCGAACATCTCAGCGCCCTTCACCGGAAGCGTCGGGTCGTACGGAGCGATGAGATCAGCGAGGACGGCCACGAGAATCAGGCCGCCGAGGATGACGACCGCGGTCAACGGAGCTTCGCGCACCGCTTTGACGACAGCGCGGAGCCGGCCCGTCCCCGTTCCTCGTGCCGCGAGCCGTGTGTCGGCCGGGATAGTGGCCATCGTTACCTGCTCAGTCTGATCCTTGGATCGATGAAGGCGTACAGAATGTCCACGACCAGGTTGATGCCGACGATCATGAAGCCGGCCATGATCACGACGCCCTGCACCAGCGGAAAGTCACGCTGGAAGATGCCCTCGTAGAGCAGCCGGCCGATGCCCGGCCACGCGAAGATCACCTCGATGATGACGGCGGCGTTGACCATCACGACCATGTTGACGCCGGCCAGCGTGAAGACCGGAATGAGCGCGTTCTTGAACGCGTGCATGGCGATGACCACGAAGTCCGGAAGCCCCTTGAGTCGGGCGAGCTTGATGTACTCGCTGCCGAGCACCTCGAGCATGCTCGAGCGGGTCAGCCGCAGCATCGACGCGGCGAAGTACCACCCGAGCGCCAGCGCCGGCATGACGACGTGCCGCCAGTCGCCGGACCCGGAGGTCGGCAGCCAGCGGAGCCAGACGGAGAACACGAGGATCAGCACGAGACCGAGCCAGAAGCCGGGGATCGAGAGCCCCAGCAGGGCGACACCTTTCGCGACGTTGTCCCACGCGGTGTTCACCTTTACCGCCGAGATGATGCCGGCCGGAATGCCGATCAGGAGCGAGATGAGCGTGGCGGCCAGCCCGAGGGTCAGCGAATTGGGCAACCGCTGGAAGTAGAGCTCGCTGACCGGAAGCCGATAGTTGAACGATTTGCCGAGCTCCCCCTGGAGGGCGTTCTGCATGAAGGTCACGTACTGCACCGGCCACGAGCGGTCGAGCCCCCACAGGTGGCGGACCCGCTCGAGATCCTCGGGCCGGGCGCTGGCTTCCGCCATGAGCGCCACGGGATCACCCGTGAGCCGGACGATGAGAAAGATCGTCCCGCTCAGGATGAAGAGCGTGACGACGCTGTACATGACGCGTCGGATGATGAACTGCGACATACCGTCCGGCTACTAGTCCTTCACCTTGATGTCTTCCCACGGATAGGCATAGCCGGTGGTGATGGTCGGGAAGACGTCCTGCCATTTCTGCAGCACCACCCGTGGACCGATCGCGTTGACGAACGCGTGCCGGAACACGGGTACCAGATAGTAGTTCTCGAGAATCGCGCGCTGGATCTCCTCGGCGAGCTTCTTGCGCTCCGCCGGGTTGATCGACCGCTCGTACTGATCGAACTTGCCGTCGAGGTCCTTCACGCAGATGCGGTCGCGAGAGCTGAAGCCTCCGCACTTGAAGTAGCCCTCGTACCAGAACGACCAGCTTCCCGCGATCCGGACGCCGTGCAGGATGATCTGGGTCCCGGGAAACTCCTTGAGACCGCCCTGGAGCCGCTGGAAGAAGATGCCGCGCTCCATGGTCTGGAGCCGGCCGCGAATGCCGACCTCACGGAGCTGCGAGATGAGGCGTTCGCCCCGCGAGTAGAACGCGGGCAGCGGCGTGACCCAGTCCACGTCGAACCCGTTCGGATAGCCGGCCTCGCGCAGGAGCTGCTTGGCCTTCTCGACGTTCCGCGGGAACTCGGGCCACTCGATCGCGTACTGAACGTCGTCGTTGATCCAGTTGCCGGTCGGTTTGCCCATCCCAGCCGTCTCGGCCTGGTTCATGCCCCGGCGGTCGACGGCCAGGCTCACCGCCTCGCGCACGCGCTTGTCGTGGAACGGATTCTTCGGGTCCTGGAAGCCGGGAAACTCGACGAAGAACGAGCCGGACAGCACCGGCGCCAGCGTGACGCCGGGCAGTTTCCCAACCTTGTTGATGAGCTCGCCGGGGACGTTGTAGACGATGTCCGCCTCACCGCGCTCGAGCATGGCGACGCGCGTGGCCGCCTCCGGCACCGAGATCATCACCAGTTGCTTGACGTTGACCGGACGGTAGTAGCCGTCGAAGGCCTCCATTTCGACCTTCACACCCGGCTCGTGCCGCACGAGCTTGTAGGGCCCCGCGCCGACGGGCTTCTGCTTGAACGCGTCGGGACCGACCTGTTTGTAGTACTTCTCGGGCACCACCCAGGCCGGGCCGGCGACGTTGGCGGTCCCGAAGAGGATGGCGAAGTCGAGGAAGGGCTCCTTGAAGACGAAGCGGACCGTACGGTCGTCGACGATCTCGACGCGCTCGGTCTTCTTCTTGAAGACGTCGGCCTTGGAGCCGCGGTAGTTCTCGTAACTGAACTTGACGTCCTGCGGGGTGACCGGATCGCCGTTATGGAACTTGGGCCCCTTGCGCAATGTGAACGTGGCGCTCTTCGAGTCCGGGGCGATCGTGAACCGCTCGGCCAGGGCGGGATGATCGAAGAGTTGAGTGCCTTGATTCTTGATGAGCGCGTCGTGGATGGCCGTGAAGAAGTTGTCGGGTGTGGCGGTGCCGTCGTGCTCCTGCGGGTCGAGCCAGCGCGAGGCGAAGCCGGCGTGCCATGCGAGGGTCAGCTTGCCCTTCGCCGCGGCGCCCGCCCGTGACGAGAACGTCAGGACAGTCGACGCGCCTGCGATCAGGATCAGCACGACTGCAAGCCGGCGAAACACGCTATGCGCCTCGAATCGGGGACATTGCATTCAGAGCCTCCGCTCCGGGGTTCGATTGTCGTTGCGAAGAGTGCTGTAGACTAGCCCGCGGCCCGGATGCGGTCAAGTATCGGCAGGAGCGCGACGCGGCGGGATCAGGCGACGCCCGCCTCACGGCGTGGCGCCCTGCTTGTGGCCTGCGCCGCGGTCTGCTGGAGCAGCGGCGGCCTCATCGCCCGCCTCGTCACGACGAGCCCGTGGACGACCAGCCTCTGGCGGAGTCTATTCGCCTCGCTCTTCCTGGTGGTCGTCCTGTGGATCGCCCGGCGGCGCAGCATCCTCGCCCAGTGGCGCGACGGGGGACGGCCGGTCGTCGCCGTGGCGGTCTGCATGGCGCTGGCCTCGACGTGCTTTCTGTTCTCGCTGGCGCATACCTCCGTGGCCAACACGCTGATCCTCATCTCCACCGGGCCTTACGTGGCCGGCCTGCTGGGCTGGCTCTGGCTCGGCGAGCGCGTCGCTCCACGCACGTGGCTCACGATGGGCGTGGCGCTCGCCGGCGCCGTGATCATGGTGTCGGACTCGTACTCCCGGGGCACGATCGTCGGCGATCTTTTGGCGCTGGTGATGGCCACGAGCTTCGCCATCGCCACCGTCCTCGTTCGCCGGTATCCCGAGACCCCGATGGCGCCCGCGTCGGCGCTGGCGACGACCCTCACCGCGCTCGTGGCCCTGCCCTTCTCCGAGCCGCTCGAGACCGGGCCGCGCGACCTCGCGTTGCTCGCGCTGTTCGGCGTCGGAAACTACGGCACGGGGTTCCTGCTCTTCATGGCGGGCGCGCGCTCGATCCCCGCGGCGCAGAGCGCGCTCGTCGGCATGCTGGAGACCGTGCTCGGCCCGCTCTGGGTCTGGCTCGTCCTGAACGAGCGGCCCGCCGCGGCGACGTTGACGGGCGGCGCCCTCATCCTGGCGGCGCTGCTCGCGAACACGCTCCTGGACGGCGTTACCCGAGAAACAGCTCGCAGGTGTCCAGCCACGCCTGAGTCGTGAGCGCGAGCGACTCGACGTCGATCCTCTCGTCGTTACCGTGGAACCGGCCCGACATCGCCTCGGCGGTCAACGCGCGCGAGAAGAGACCAAAGCCGTAGGCGACGGCCCCGTGCTCCCGGAAGTACGGCGCGTCGGTGAACCCGACGATCAGACGGGGCAGGAGCTTGGCGCCCGGATAGTGCCGGTCGACGACCCGGCCGAGCACGTCCCAGAGCGGCGTCCCGGTGGGCGAGACCGACGCCTGCTTGGAGAAGAGCTTCTCGACCAGCACGTCCTCGGCGAGATCGCCCAGCGCCTTGTCGAGGTGGCGGCGCACCTCGTCCTCGTTGTCGCCGGGAATGGTCCGGATGTCGACCTCGATGTCGACCACGTCCGGGATGACGTTGGTCTTCACGCCTGCGCGGCACATGTTCGGCGAGAACGTCGTGTGGGTCGCCGACCACGCGGACCTGGCCATCCCCGGCGGAAGCCTGGCGATCGTTTCGTCGACACGCGAGGGATCGACCAGCGCGTCCTTCACCGCCGGGTCGAGATCGAGCGAGCCGACGACGCCGCGCCAGAGGTCGCTCACGTACGGCGCCGGCCGGTAGTCGGCCAGGCGCGTGACGACGTGCGCGGCCTTGATCAGCGCATTGTCCGCGCCGTACGGCATCGAGCCGTGACCGGGCGTGCCCTTCACTCGAAGGCGTCGCCAGGCCACGCCTTTCTCGCCGACGTGCACGGTGACGCTGAGCTGGCCGTCGTGCGCGCTGACGGTGCCGCCGTTCTCGGTCAGCAGGTAGTCGGCGCGGAGCGCGTCCCAGTGTCGCTTGCAGACGTGCCCGGCCCCGAGCGCGCCGCCGGCTTCCTCGTCGGCGCAGGCCAGATAGACCAGCGTGCCGCGCGGCCGCCAGCCGCGGCGGGCCAGCGCCTTGAGCGCGACCGCCTGCGAGGCGGTGAGATTCAGCATGTCGATCGCCCCGCGACCCCACACCTCGCCGTTCACCAGCTCGCCGCCGAACGGATCGCGCGTCCAGTGCGAGGGCGTGACGGGCACGACGTCGGTGTGGCCCATCAGGCACAGAGTCGGGGCGGCGGGATCAGTGCCCTCGATGCGGGCGACGAGACTGGCGCGGCCGGGCGCACCGTCGGGCTCGTAGACGTCGATGTCGAGACCGCTGCCTTCGAGGTATGCGCGCAGCAGGTCCGAGTTGCGCACCTCCTGGCCCGAGGCGACGGTGCCATCGTTCACGCACCGGTTGCGGATCAGCTGCTGCAGGAGCTCGACGGTCTCGCCCGTCAGCGCATCGTTCATGACGACGGCGTGTGGCGTGTCAGGAAGTCGGTCACCATGCGGATCGACTCCGCGAGATGCGTGGGCCCGCGCCAGTCCTTCTGGATCTGGAGATTCGGAGCCAGACGCGCGATCTCGGCGCTGGTCTCCGCCGGGTGCGGCTTGTCGGTGCCCGGCTGCAGGAGCAGCGGCGTCCGGCACCGGCGCACGAACTCGCGGCTCACCGAGAAGACGAAGTCGCCGCCGAACATGTTGTGGCCGAATTTCTTGATGACGTCCTCGGTCACGGATGGATCGCGGCCGACCATCGTCTTGGCGAAGCCGCTGACGGCTTCGTCCCAGGTGTCGCGATTTTCGTGCAGGCCGATCGGGTTCTGCAACACGGCGGCGGTGACACGCTCCGGCGCCATCTCGCAGAGCGTCAGGCAGTAGGTGCCGCCGATGCACCCGCCCATCACATGGAAGCGGCGATGGCCGAGATGATCCATCAGCGCGAGGTGATCGCTGGCGTACGTGTGCCAGCCGTGGGTCGACGTCACCGCGCCGCGCGACTTGCCCGCGTTGCGCTGATCCATGCCGATCACCGAGAACCGGCCGGCGAGATCGACCATGGGGTTCATCCACGGCGGCGGCGCGGCGGGATTGCTCGGGCTGTGGCGCCAGAACTCGAGCTCAGAGCGCAGGCCCCCGGGCGCGAAGAGCAGCAGCGGGTAACCCGATCCGTGGACTTCGTAGTAGATCTCGGCCTCAGGACGCGTGAAGACTGGCATCGCTTTCCTCCTTACGCTGCGGCGATACGTTTACCACAACGGCGTGGCGTTCATCGTGGAGACGTGCGCGGCCACCACCCCAGGGCCGCGGCAGGAACAGCTCGCAGGGGAGCAATGGGTTCCATTGACATGCTCTGGACCTTCTTATAGGCTCCCCCCGTCCAACCGCCCATTATGGCGACGCTCTCGCGAGGCGCCGCGATGACGCACCCGGGGCCGCAGAGCCTGACGCGGTCTCGCGTGGGACCGCCACCACTCGATCGCGCCTTTGTCCGACTGAAGGAGCCAGCATGGTCAAATACCGACGCAGATTCCTGGCGACGGCAAGCGGTGCGATGGCGGCGGCGGCTGGCGCTGTAGCCCACGCCCCAACGTCATCGCCCAGCCGAAGGTCCAGTGGCGAATGTCCACGGCCTTCACCGCGGTGTTTGACATACACCAGGGCGCGGCCCAGCGGCTGGCAAAGGTCGTCGAGGAGATGAGCGGCGGGCGGTTCCGGATCGAGGTCTTCCCCGGTGGCCAGATCATGCAGCCGTTCGAGTGCTTCGACGCCACCTCCAAGGGCGCCATCGAGGCGTTCATGGGTTCCCCGCAATACTGGAAGGACAAGGAGCCCGCGCTCGAGTGGTTCGGGACCATCCCGTTCGGCATGAACTGCGAGGGCATGGCCGCCTGGTATTACCAGGGCGACGCGCTCAAGCTCTGGGAAGAGGCGTACGCCGCCTTCAACCTCGTGCCGCGCCCCGCTCTGTGGGACGCCCCGCAGATGGCCGGATGGTTCCGGAAGAAGATCAACACGATCGGCGACTACAAAGGACTCAAGATGCGCATTCCGAACCTGGGCGGCAAGGTCGTCGCCAGAGCGGGCGGCACGACGGTGCTTACTCCAGGCAGCGAGATCTACGCGGCCCTCGAGCGGGGCGTGATCGACGCCTCCGAATGGGTCGGCCCGCACGACGACATGAAGCTGGGCCTACACAAGACCGCGCGCTACTACTACTACCCGGGCTGGCACGAGCCGGGCACCATGAACGACTTCGGCTTCAACAAGAAGGCGTACGACGCGCTCCCGGTCGATCTCCAGCGGACGCTCGACCATGCCGCCGCCGCAGTGCAGGTCTATAGTCGCACTGACTTTCACATCAAGAACGCGATCGCGCTGGAGCGACTCAAGACGGAGTTCAAGGGTAAGGTCGAGATTCTCCATCTCCCGGCGCCGGTGCTGCGCGATCTCAAGAAGCTGGCGGTCGAGGTCATCAGGGAAGAATCCGAGAAGACTCCCATGGCCAAGAAGGTGCACGCGTCATTCACGAAATTCCAGGCGCTGGTGGGCCCGTGGGACCACGTCGCGGAAGGCGCCTACCATCAACTCGTCGCGTTGTAAGGAGGGGTGATGCCCGAACGACGCCGGTTCATCGTGAAGGCGGGCGGCGCGGTGGCGGCCATCGCCGCTTCCGCCATCGTCGACGCCCCCAACGTCATCGCGCAGCCGAAGGTCCAGTGGCGAATGTCCACGGCCTGGCCCCCGGCCCTCAAGGTGATGCAGGGCTCGGCCCTGCGGCTGGCGAAGGTGGTCGAGGAGATCAGCGGTGGGCGGTTCCGGATAGAGGTCTTCGCGGGCGGCCAGATCATGCCGGACTTCGCCTGCTTCGACGCCGCATCCCAGGGCACCATCGAGGCGTTCATGGCCGCCCCGTCCTATTGGGCGGAGAGGGAGCCCGCGATCGAATGGTTCCAGACCGTGCCGTTCGGCATGAACCCGGAGGGCATGGCGGCCTGGTACTTCCAGGGTGATGGGCTCAAGCTCTGGGAGGAGACCTACGCCGCCTTCAACCTCGTGCCGCGCCAGGGCCCGGCGTTTGCCCCACAGATGGCCGGATGGTTCAGAAAGAAGATCAACACGGTCGGCGACTACAAGGGGCTCAAGATGCGCATCGGCGCGGGCCTCGGCAACAAGGTCGTCACCCGGGCGGGAGGCACCGCCGTCCTCACCCCGGCCGCCGCGATCTTCGCCGCCCTCGAGCGGGGCGTGATCGATGCCGCCGAATGGGTCGGGCCGCACGACGACATGGAGCTCGGCCTCCACAATACAGCGCGGTATTACTACTATCCGGGCTGGCACGAACCGGGGACCGTCAGCGAGTTCAGCTTCAAC
>QHSQ01000083.1 GCA_003221615.1 Candidatus Rokuibacteriota bacterium
CCTCGGGCAGCGGCACCAGCGTGTGGCGGAGCAACAACGCGATGCGGCCGTCGGGAGCTTCGTAAACGGCCACCAGGTCGGGACATTCCTGGCACACGGCGGAATAGCGGTCGAGCCACATGAGATCTCTCTCCACGATCAGGATTACTTGCCTCTGGCTCCACGATGGACGGGCACCATGACGGGCGCATGAGAGGCACATGAGAATCGCCTCAGGTTCGGCGATCGTGCGTGCCGGGGGTGGAGCGTGAGGATCCTCGTCGTCGAGGACGATCGCAAGGTCGCGCGGTTCGTGCGGCAGGGCCTGTGCGAAGAAGGCCACGCCGTTGAGATCGCGAGGGACGGCTCCGAGGCCCTGGACTTCGCCTTCACCGAGCCCGCCTACGACCTGATCGTGCTCGACGTCATGCTGCCGGGCCAGGACGGGTTCGGGGTGCTGAAGACGTTGAGGGCCCGCAAGATCGCGGTGCCCGTGCTCATGCTGACCGCGCGCGACAGCGTCACGGACAAGGTCGCCGGCCTCGATCTCGGCGCCGACGACTACTTGACCAAGCCGTTCGCCTTCGAGGAATTCCTGGCCCGGGTCCGTGCCTTGCTCCGGCGGCGCGACGCCGACCGGGCGCCGATGCTGCGCCTCGACGACCTCACCGTCGATCCCGCGACCCGCCGGGTCGCGCGCGGCGATCGTCGGATCGAGCTCACCGCCCGGCAGTACGCGCTCCTCGAGTACTTCCTGCGCAACGCCGGGCGCGTCCTGACCCGGCAGATGATCGCGCAGCATGTCTGGGGCCTGGCCTTCGACGCCGAGAGCAACGTCATCGACGTGTACGTGGGCTATCTGCGGCGGAAGATCGAGCGCGACCGCGAGCGCCGCCTGCTTCACACGGTGCGGGGCGCCGGGTACGTCCTGCAGGTCGAAGAATGAGGCTCCTCCGCCGGAGTCTGTCCGTCCGCACGCGGCTGACCTTGTGGTACGGCGGCGTCTTGCTCGCGATCGTGCTCGTCATCAGCGCGTTCTCGTACTTCATGCTTCGTCGAACACTGATCAGCGGCGCCGACGTCGAGCTCGTGATGGTCGGCCAGGTGGTTCGCGATGCCGGGATCGGCGAGGCCCGACGCTCCGAGGCCGAGGTGCGCGACATGCTCGGACCGCGTTTTCTGGACGTGTTCTACCGGGTGACCGGGCCGGGGGGCAAACCCGAGGCCGAGTCCGGTGCCTTGCGGGGTCGGCACCTGCCGCTGTCGGCCCAAGCGCGCGAGCGAGCGCGCTCCGGCGATCCGACGTTCGAGACGGTTCGTCTGTCCCGGGGCGAGCACATCCGACTTCTCACGATTCCCGTCACGCAGGAGCCGGCGCGGTTCATCCAGGTCGGCGCCACCTTTTCCGACATCGATCGGGCGCTGGCTGGGTACATGGAGACGCTCGCCGTCATGGTGCCGCTCGGGCTCGGGCTGGCGCTGGTCGGCGGTGCGTGGCTGGCGCGGTCCGCGCTGCGGCCGGTGGAGACGATGTCACGCACGGCCCGTCGGATCAGCGCCCAGGATCTCACGCGGCGTCTGCCGCTCCGGGGAACGTCCGACGAGCTGGATCACCTGGCCGAGACCCTGAACGCGATGTTCGCCCGTCTCGATGCGGCCTTCACGCACGTCCGGCGATTCGCCGTCGACGCCGCGCACGAGCTGCGGACGCCGCTGACCGTTCTCAAGGGCGGGATCGAGGTCGCGCTCCGGGCCGAGCGGGACCCGCGCGAGTACCGCGACGTGCTCCGCTCGAGCCTCGAGGAAGTCGAGCAGCTGATCGCCCTCGCCGAGAACCTCCTGTTGCTCTCGCGCCTCCGGATGAGCACCGCGCTCCCTCGCCACGCGGTCGAGCTCGAAACCGTGCTCATGGAGGCGGTCGACACCGGCGTGCGCCTGGCGCACGGGCACGGCGTCATCGTCCGCCTCGGCGCCGTAGAGCCCGTGATCGTCCACGGGGATCACTCGACGCTCCGTCGCGCGCTCGTCAACCTGGTCGACAACGCGATCAAGTACACGAAGGCGGGCGGCAAGGTGGAGCTGTCGCTGGAGCGTGATGGCCGGCTCGCCGTCGTGACGGTGAGCGACACCGGCGTCGGCATGGACCCGGCGGACGCCGAGCGCATCTTCGAGCCCTTCGTGCGGCTCGACGCCGCACGCGGCTCCGAGGTCGTCGGCGCCGGGCTCGGCCTGTCGATCGTCCACTCGATCGTCCTGGCCCACGACGGTCACCTCTCGGTTCAGACCGCGCCCGGCGTCGGGAGCACCTTCGCCATTCGCCTGCCGCTGGCCTGACCCATCGAGAAAATCGGCCGGCCCCGGCCGTTCACGGTCGTACCGTGGACGTCCGGCTACGCCGGGCGCTACACGAGCGGCTCGGTCCTGCGTCTGGTCGGCCGACCGCGCAGAACGGCCGCGGGAACCGTCAAGAAGTCAGGTCCTGATTTCTTGGTCCCGCCGCCGTGCCGACAGAAACTGGACGGCGTGGGGACGAGTGGCGGTCGAGGCGATCGCGTATGCCGCCTGATCGGTCTCGTCGGAGTCGTCGCCTTTCTCGTCACCGCGTTCAGCCCGCTGGCCAATCGGTTGAACCAGTGGACGGCCGTCCCACCGGAGCTCGAGCCGTCCGACGCCATCGTGGTGCTGGGCGCATGGATCTCGCCGGCGGGCATGCTGAGCACCGAATCGTTGCGCCGAACGAACTACGGCATCGAGCTCTACCGGCGAGGTCTCGCGCCGATCCTGGTCCTCCTGGGCGGGGCACGCGCGGGAGGGCCGACCGAAGCCGATGTTCGCGCCGAGCAGGCACGGCTCCACGGGGTTCCAGCGGACGCGATCCTCACGGAAATCAGAGCCCACACGACCCGAGAGGAAGCGGCGCGCGTCAGGACGCTCCTTCGGTCGAGGGGCGCCCGGACGATACTTCTGGTGACCAACGCGGGGCACCTGGCCCGGGCGCGCCCGCTGTTCGAGCGCGCCGGGTTCGCCGTCCATCCCGCTCCGTCGGACACGTACGCCCAGTCCGACTCGCCCGAGACACGGCTCGAGCTGATGCGGGTGCTCGCCAAGGAATTCGTCGGCTGGCTCTACTATCGGATCGCCGGATACATCTAGACGCGGGAGGACATTGCATGGAGGCGACGTTCATCGCGGCGCTGGCGGGGCTCACGTCGATCGGCGCGTACTACTTCGGCGCCAGGACGCTCGGGCTCTCCAGCGCCAGGCTCGGAGCCGCCATCGGCAAGATGCTCGAGTCGGTGGGGATCGTCCTGATCTTCCTGGCCGTGAATCTCGCCACCGCGGTCGCGATCGTCCTGGCGATGCGCGGCCTGACCGGCGCGTTCGTCTCGGCGTACGTCACCGACGACACGGTCTGGGTGGGCTTGTCGCTGATCCAGGGCCTCGCCTTCCAGTGGTGGCGGGGCCTTTCGGCGAATCCCAGCTCGGAGGGCGCCGGCTAGGGCTCGCGGCGGGACGCTAGGCCGACCGCGCCAGCGCCGTCCGCACCGCTTCGATGACCCGCCCGAGATCGTACGGTTTTCCGATGATCTCGAACGCCTCGTTATCGCCCACGAGCCGCTCCAGCGCCGGTTTGTTGGTCGTCGTGAGCACGAACTGCCGCCGCTTCAGCGGCTCGGAACTGCGCACGAGGCGAAGAAATCGCCAGTTTGCGTCATACGGCGGGGAGATGTCGTAGACGATCACCGCCGGCGCGTGATGGTTGATGAAGTCGATGAGGTCGATCTCACCCTTCTTCACATCCGGGATGTGGCCGACGACGGTCTGGAATCCTTCCGACTCCAGCGCCGTGCGCAAGAGATCGACCGTGTCCTCGCTCGAGTTGAACACGGCGATCGTGGGCTTGCGTCCGTGCTCGGTCGCCCCGGGGAGATCGCCCGGCCCCGCGCTTCCTCGACCCATCGCGTCTCAATCCTCGTGGTTCGTTCGCCGGACGGACCAACGGCCGACCAGCAACCATGGTGGGAACTGCGCAGAGATTATCGTGCCGAGACGGCGATGTCTAGCCGCTCCGCCGGCGGGCCCACGGTCACCCGGCGCGCCCGATCATGCTCGCGACAATGGCAATCAGCTCGGCGGGGTCCACCGGCTTCGAGACGTGAATGTTGAAGCCTGCTGTCAGACTCCGGATCCGGTCCTCCGGTCGGCCGAACGCGGTCAAGGCCACCGCCGGCACCTTCCCGCCTCGCTCGGGCCCGAGCGCTCTCACCTTGCGGATGAGCGAGTAGCCGTCCTGTCCCGGCATCTCGATGTCGGAGACGAGCACGTCGGGACGCGACTGCGTGACCGCCCGCAAGGCCTCATCCGCCGACCGACATTCGATCACGTCGGCGCCGGCCTGCACCAGCACTTCCTTGATCAGCTCGACGGCCGTCGGATCGTCGTCCACCACGACGATGCGGGCTCCAGCGAGCGAGGTGCTTTCGAGCGGTGGGCTCTCTCGATGGGTGATCGGCTGCTCCCGCATTTCGGCGATCATGAGCGGCAGCGTCACCACGAAGGTCGCGCCTTGCCCCTCACCGGCACTCTCGGCATAGACGCTGCCACCGTGAAGCTCCGCGAGGTGGCGAACGAGCCCGAGGCCGATGCCGAGCCCGCCGTGGCCACGAGTGCTTCCGCCCTCGCCCTGTCGCAGCCGATCGAAGATATACGGCAGGACGTCGGCCGCGATGCCCTGTCCCGTGTCGCTGACGATGATCTCGACGTGCGAGCGCACGCGCTGCAGCTGCACCTGGACCCGGCCGTCTTTCGGGGTGAACTTCACGGCGTTCTCGAGCAGATTCCAGATGATCTGCTGGAGCCGTCCCGGATCGCCGCTGACC
Organism: Candidatus Rokuibacteriota bacterium; assembly: GCA_003221615.1. Classification (GTDB taxonomy): domain Bacteria; phylum Methylomirabilota; class Methylomirabilia; order Rokubacteriales; family CSP1-6; genus AR31. The sequence continues at coordinate 4,860 of QHSQ01000083.1, forward strand.
AGGAGGCCGGGCGCCTCCAGCACCGGCTGGAGCCGAATACGCTTCGCCTCGGCCGCGTGACGGACCGCCTCCAGCGCGTCCTCGATGAGGTCGCGCAGATCGACCGGCTGGACGACGAGGCGCATGCGGCCGCTCACCACCCGCGACATGTCGAGTAGATCGTCGACGAGCCGGATCTGCGCATTGACGTTTCGGACGATGATTTGCATCGCGCGACGGGTCTGCGCCTCACCGATCTGACCGCGCTCGATGAGCGTCGCCCAACCGTGAACGGCGTTGAGCGGATTCCGCAGCTCGTGCGAGAGCGTGGAGAGGAACTCGTCCTTCGCGCGGTTGGCCGCTTCGGCGGCGGCGCGGGCGGCCTGCGCCTCGCGATAGAGCCGCGCGTTCTCGATGGCGCCCGCCGTGTGGGTCGCGACGACCGTCGCGAAGGCCAGGTCCGTCGGGCCATAGCGCCGCGCGGATTCGGTGATCGCGAGCGTCATCGCGCCCAGGGCTCGGTCATGCGCGACGAGCGGCACGATGATCCAGGACTTCGGGCCGAGCCGCCGCCACAGAGCGAGATGCTCGGCGTTCAGCGCGATCGCGTTCAGGTCGGCCTCGCCGACACGCGCGATGAGCACCGGCTGGCGCGTGCGAACCACGGCGGGCACGCCGTGCGCGGCCGCGGGATTGAACCCGTGTCGGGCACGGATCTCGTAGACGAGCGCGTCCTTCGTGCTGTCGACGTGGGCGCTGGCCACGCGGTGCAGGACTCCGTCGTCTTGAATCAGGTCGATCGCGCAGAGGTCGCCGAGCACCGGCACGGCCAGGCCGACCAATCGCGGCAGGGCTCTCTCGTAGTCGAGCGACGAACCAAGGAGCGCGCTCATCTCGGCGAGTACAGCCGCCCGTCGCTCCGCGGGGATTCGCGGCGGCGCCATCCCACGAGTCTCACCCGTGAGAAGACTCTTGACAAGCAAGAAGCTCGAAAGAACGCGTGCTTGCCGGCAGAAATGGCTCGGGCGGCGCGTTCCGAGTCAGGCGATTCCCTTCAAGTGGCCTCGGGGAAATCCCCGACGTCGGCGCGACAGTCCTTCGACCGCTCGCCGATTCGCTCCTTCGACCGCTAGCCGATTCGCTCGGCGCGGGTGACGTCGAGAGGGTGGTCGATCAGCGGCTCGATCCGCGCGACGAAGCGAATCGTGTGCGGTAGGCCGGCGTGCTGCTCGAACGCCGTCTCATCCTTCCAGTGCGAGTGAATGTAGAAGAGCCGCGGATCGCGGCTCGACCGGAACGCGTGAATGCTCAGGCAGCCGGGTTCCCCGCGCGTCGGAGCGAGGACGTCGAGCAACGCGTCGGCCGCCGCGCTCTCGTGACCGGCGTGCGCGTGAAATCGCGCGAAGATGAACAGCTCCATTTCGTCTCTCTCCCCTCGTCGTCGACGACATTCTGTTTGATGTGCGGTCCCGCGCGATCAGATGCGCCGCGGCGCCGCTCATGCTTAATATCGAAAAGAGGCGTCGCGCGGACGCTCAGGGTTTTACCTGACTCGACAGGCGACGATGGAGAACAAAAGGAGGCCGCCGTGAACGAGCCGACCCGACAACCCCACTGGCGTATTTTCGCCGGCATCACGCTCGCGACGTTGTCGGCCGTCGGCTGCGCCAGTCACGGGCCCCTGACGGCCGCCAAGGTCGCGCAGGCCGAGCGGGCCGTCGAGGACGCCCAGCAGGCGGGCGCCGCCGTCAGCGCGCCGCTCGAGTTCAGGACGGCGCAAGACAAGCTGAAGGCCGCCCAGGCGGCGATGGCGAAGGGGAACCACGACCGGGCGATCCGGTCGGCGGAGCAGGCGGCGATCGACGGGGAATACGCGCGAGCCCTGGCCGCCAATCAGCGCGTCAACACGATGTCCGATGAGATGAACCAATACATCAAAGTGCTGCGCCAGGAGCTCGAGCGTCTTCCGAGGTAACGGGCTCGGCCGCGGAGGTGCCGTCGATGCGTCAGCGTACCGTTCAGCTCACACGAGTGGTTGCGGTGCTCGCTCTCCCGATCGTCGCCGTCGGTTGCGCCTCGTCGGATGCCACGCGTGCGGCCAAAGCTCAGATCGAGCGCGCGCAAGCCGCCTACCAGCAAGCGCAGTCCGATCCGCACGTGCAGGCGTACGCCCCGCTCCGGCTGGTGGACGCGCAGAAGGCCCTGCAGGCCGCCCAGGAGGCCAAGGGCAACGACGACAAGCTGCATCTCGGCTACCTGGCCGAGCGCAAGGCTCAGCTGGCGTCGGTGACGGGCGCCACCGGCAATACGGAGCAGAGCATGCAACAGCTCCGCAAGGAGACCGCCGAGGTGCTGCTCCAGAAGCGCGACCGTGAGCTCACCGCGGCGCGCCGCGAGACGGACATCAAGACGCGGGAAGCCGAGCAGGCGCGCCGTGCGGCCGAGGCGCGCGCCCGTGAGGCGGAGGCGAAGGCCCGTGAGCTCGAGCAGGGCCGTCGTCAGACGAACGATGTCGAGGCGAAGGACCGCGCGGCCGAGCAAGGCAAGGCAGCGGCCCTCGCGAACGAGCTGGCCAGCCTCAAGGCGCAGCAGACCGATCGCGGCGTCGTGCTCACGGTCGGTGACGTGCTGTTCGCCGCCGGCAAGGCCGAAGTCGGACCCGGCGCGCAACGCAGCATCGACAAGCTGGCGGAGTTCCTCAAGGCGTACCCGAAGCGCAACGTGCTGATCGAAGGTCATTCCGACAACGTCGGCAACGAGGAGTTCAACATCAAGCTCTCGCAGCAGCGCGCCGACGCCGTTCGAGACCTGCTGGTGGCCCGAGGCATCGCGCTGCAGCGGATCCGCACCAAAGGGTACGGCCCGAAGTTCCCGGTGGTGGAGAACGACACCGCCGCCGGTCGACAGCAGAATCGCCGGGTCGAGGTGGTGGTGCTGAACGAAGGCGCGACCGCGGACGGCTCGACGCGCTAGCCGTCCGACGACGGCCGCCGCGCTCAGGGAACGAGCTCGCGCTGCCTCGCCGCCTTCGCCATCGCTTCATCCAGCCTATCGATGGACTCGAGCCCCGCCCACAACAGGCCCGCGGCGAGCGCGAGGACGATCGTGGTCACGAGCCACCGGCGGATGCTCGGCTTCCAGATCATGGCCTCGTCACCTCGCGCCCGCCGAAGCGTCGGCGCCTAGCTGAGCCCGGGCCCGCGCGCAGCTGGGAAGCGCGGCCACGATGCGATGGCGCCGAGCCGCGGGAAGCGGCTCGCGGGCGAGCCACTCACAGAAGCCGCCGGATGGCTCGACCGCCCATTCGGCGACTCCCGCCGTGACGCGAAGCCCCTCGGCCAGCTTCCGGTCGGCCAGGAAGCCGAAGCTCGCCACGAGCACTTGCGCGAGGGCCGCCGCGACCCGGTCTTCGATGTGCACATAGGCCGTGAGCGTCGGATTCACCCGGTCCCCGTGCTGCTCGAGGTCCAGGACCGTCAGCGCGCTTCCGCTGATCGTGCCGAGAAACGGGCCGGTGTGCGTGCCTTCGGAAAAGATGATGCGCCGTTGCCGCTCGCGTCGGAGCACTTGAGAGACTCCTCGGGCTCCACCGCCATCGTCGCCGCGGTAGCGGTCGTCATCGATCGCCTGTACGTGATAGCTCCCGAGGTTTCGGAACCTGGCCGCGGCCGCGGTCACCTCCGGCGTGTCCACGAACGCGGCGTAGACCTCGAGCGGGACGCGCGCGGGCGGTCCGTTCACGGTGCGCCTGAGGGTCGGCTTGATCCAGATGCGCTCGACGGCCGCGGACACTTCAGGTGAGAAGGCCTCGCGCGAGCCGAGGACGGATGGCCACGGTCCTATCGGGACACTCCCGGCGTCCGTGGCGAAGGCCAGCACGGCCGTCGCCGCCGCGAGGAGCTCCTGCGTCAGATGGCGCGGCTCGCGCTTGAAGAGACCGCCACGTCCCACGATCCCACCTCGAGAGCTGTTTGCATTGTCTCCGGCGGCGTCGCGACTCGCGTCGCGACCTGTCCCGTTCACTCCTTGTGACGCCATCCGGCAAGAAAGGGTTCGGGCTCGGGAAGATTCCCAACCATGGCGGGCCCCGGGCAACTTCGGACCGCGCATGATCATCGCAAGGTCATGAGCACGATGATGCGTGACGAGCCGAGAGCGCTGGACGGTCGGGCGATCGACGAACCGGTCTGTGGCATCTGCGGGGCGCCGATGGAGCCGATCCCGCCGGTGGGCTGGGTCTGCTGCGTCGGCCTGAGAGGGCATCAGGACGTGGCGGCGGCGCTCGACCGCGCCGCCGCCGCGTGATCAATACGTATATCCCTCGACGATTCTCGCGTCCCGAACCTGTGCGTCGTCCGGGTCGAGCCCGGCCGCCCGCCGCGCCCGTCGCTGCCGCAGCAAGTCCCAGCACTGATCCAGCGAGATCTGAAGCTGTCGGAGCTGTTCACGGTCGGCGTCGGTCACCTGCCCGTGTGATTCACGCTCGAACAGCTCGTGCTCCTCGCGGGCGAGCTCGTTGATCCGGCCGAGGATCTCGTGGTCGTCCATGCCGCCCCCCCTCGAGGTCAGATCTCTTCGCGGTTGCCGCCGTGATGCGCGATCAGCGGCGTGTCCACCAGGTGCTCGCCGACGAACCAGACTTGTCGCTCGTTGGTGCGGATCACCTCGCTGACCACGAGGTCGTTGGTGCCGTCGTCACCCGCCTCGGCGGCCTGCCGGGCCATCGCGCGGCTCTCCTTCAGGACGATCTCGTGCGCGTGAAGCAGCCGCGAGAGCTGCATCGGGACCTCGTCGCGGCCGCGCGGCGGGCGTGGAATCAGCGTCATCTCGGCCACGTCGTGGGACATGGCGATGCTCACGCCGCCCAGTGACTGGATGCGCTCGGCGATCCCGTCGACCAGCTCGCTCTGCTCGGCGAAGTGCTTGTCGAACAGCAGGTGGAGCTGGTAGAACGTCGGTCCGCTGACCTGCCAGTGGTGCTTCTTGTACAGATCCCGCAAGGTCATCGTGTCGGCCAGCAGCTGGTTGAGATTCTCCACGCTCACGGCGCAGACCGCGGCGTCGAGCGCGATGGGCAATCTCGCCACCGTCCCGTACTGCTGGAGCTCGCGGGCGTCCTGAACGGTCAGCGGCCGGGCTCGCTCGATCAACCAGGCGACATCGTGCTTTTTGGTCATGTCCCTTCTCTCTTTCTCGGGTGCGTTGTGTCGGCCTCGGGCGCCCTCGCTGTTTTCCGGTCGGCGCCTCACAGCGCGCGCAGGAACGCCACGAGGTCCAGCTTCTCGTCCGCGGTCAGCTGCGTGCCGAGGACCAGGTTGAAGAACTCCACGGTGTCATCGAGGGTCAACAGGCGGCCGTCGTGGAGATAGGGCGGCGTGTCCTTGATACCGCGCAGCGGAAATGTCTTGATGGGTCCGTCGGCCGACGCCATCATGCCGTTGACCATCTGGGGTCGATAAAACCGCTCCGCGCGCAGGTTGTGCATCAGGTTGTCCGTGTAGTAGGGCGGCGTGTGACACGCCGCGCACTGGGCTCTGCCGAAGAAGAGGGCCTGCCCGCGCAGCTCGGCTTCAGTCGCGCGCTTGCGGTCGAGCTTGCCAAAGACGTCGAGCTTGGGCGCCGGTGGGAAGTCCAGGATCTCCTGGAACTCCGCCATGTCGTGGATCTGGCTCCCCCGCTCGAGGACGTTCACGCCCTTCTTGGTGGCGATGACCGGGTCGCCGTCGAAATAGGCGGCGCGCTGCTCGAACTCGGTGAAGTCCTCGACGGTCTTCAGCCCCCGCTGCGAGCCGAAGAGCCGCTGGATGTTCACCCCCCGCAGGGTCGGCGTCTCGATCCGGTGGCGGAATTGCTGTGGACGGATGTCTCCCACCAGGTGCGTCGCGCCGTTCGTGCTCCCGTTCTGGTGGCAGTCGAAGCAGGAGACGCCGAGGCTCGGACGCTCGCTGCGCCGATCGGCGGTGAGGTTGAACTGCTGCTGGGCGAACGGCGTCACGAGCAGCCGCAATCCTTCCAGCTGCTTGGGATTGAGGATCCCGTTGAAGAGCTCGTAGTAGTTGTCGGTCGTGACGAGGCGACCGCGCGAGACGTCACCGAGATCGGGGCGCGTCGTCAGGTAGATCGGCGCGGGGAACTCCGGAAGGAGCGCATCGGGGAGGTCGAAGTCGAGGTCGAAACGGGTGAGGTCTCGCCCCGTCTGCTTCTTGACCTCGTTGATGTGGAAGGCCGGAAACACCATGCCACCTTCCGGATGATTCGGATGCGGAAGCGGCAGGAACCCCGTCGGAAAGATTCCCTTGTCTCGGATCTCTTCCGGCGTCATCTTCGCCAGGGCGTCCCAGGTGACCCCGGCGGGCAGCTTCGCCCGGACGCCGCCCTGAATCGCCTTACCGCGGCTCATGGTTGCGCCGGCCACCGGACGATCGGTCAGGTCGTATCGTGCGGCGAGCAAGTCCCGCTGGCGCTTCTCGATCTCCGCCTTGGCGGCGCGCATCCGTGCGAACACGATCCGGAAGTCTTCCTCGTTCACCGGCATGTAGCTCGATACCGGCGCGCTCGACCCCGCGACGGGCCCCTGCATCGCGCGGGCTCCGGCCACCATCCCGACGATCATCAGACCCGACACCAGCGCGGCAGCCTTCAGACCTCGACGCATCGCGCGTCCCCCCGTCTCGACTCAACGTTCGCTCCTGTTGATGCGGCCCGCGCCCGGGTCTGCGCGTGGCCGGGATGATTTCAGCAAGAATCTGCAAGGGCACGAGTCTACGGGGACTCGACCGAGACGAGATCGAACGAGACCACCGTGATCCGATAGTTGACCGCCCCGGGTATGGTCTCGGCGACGAAGGACGTCTCGCCGTTCGGGGCGATGTCGCCGAGTGCCCACACAACCCGCTGGCCCACCTGACGGTTGTCGGCGCTGAGACCATCGACCCGGAGCTGCACGTCGGTCACTCGATACCGCGAGTCGTTGTGAACGGTGGCCTCGATCCGGGGGATCCGCGTCGCCCCCTCCGGCTCCGGCGCCCAGCTCACGCGAAACCACCCGTCGTAGCTCTGACCCCATGCGCTGGTGGTCAGGAGAATGAGGACCAACCCGAGCGCGCACGGAATCCTCACCGCCGCGCTGTGGACATCGAGATCCGTCATGGACGCCTCCAGTTCCTATTTTCTTGGAGGGCCCGACGACTGACCGGCAGATCCAACGGCGGGGATTTCAGCACGGATCCGCAAGCGCAACTGGGCTCCGACAAGCCCTCCCAAGGAGGAGTCCAGTTGCGGTTGAGGAGGGCGGACATGAAGGAATCGAGTGAGCGACGCGGGAGACGGTCATGAGTCTCTGCGTCCAGTGTGGCCAGCCCTTGCTCGATCCCGCCGATCTCTCTGCGTATCACAGCTCGAGCCACGGCGACGACTGGGCGACGGGCAATCGAATCATCTGTGACTTCGTCCATCGCGGCATCGTCTTGCCGCGCCCACCCGAGAGCGCCGATCACTCGATCGAGTTCCTTATCCGTTCGACCGAGAGTTTCTGCAGCATCTCCTCGCCGTCACCATCGGCGACCAGCAGCAGGATGTAGATCCGATCGTCGACGACGCGCGCACTCTGCAGCGTCACCACGGTTGGAGTGAAGGCGATCGCGTGGTGGAGCACGTCGTCGATCGCCGAGGTGAGCGCGTCCTTGAGCTGGTCATCGTCTCCGGCGCTGGCGATCGGGATCGACGTAGTGATGGCGGCGACGTACGCCGCCGACGGATCCGCCGACACCGCGATGGCAAGACCGATGATTGCGGCCACTAGGCCCTTCATGTTGTCCCCCTCTTCACTGGCGTGCGGCGGTGATCGTGCGCTGGTGCCGCGGCTGCGCCGGCAGGCGCGTCTGGGACCTCGTGCTCGGCTGCTCGCAGCGCGCTCGACGTGCGAGCGCGCGACGCGATCGTTGCGCCTCGAGCCAGTGGAGAACGGCGAAGGTCACGACGATCAGCGCCACCGACATCGCGAGCGGTTGAGCCACGGAACCTCCAGGTCACCGGGAGACCGAACGCGCCGCCATCGCTCCACTTCAGCGGCGATCGACGGCCGGCGCCCACGGCGGCCTCGCGGCCGCCACGGGCGTCGCGTCGTCCGGCCTCTCCAACGTTACGGGGCCTGCTCGATGGCCTCGTCGCTCTTCAAGTCCGCGTGGGCGATACCCGTCAGCGGAACGAGAACGGCGAACAGCATCAGCGCAAGAATCATGACTCGCTTCATCTCGTATCCCTCCTTTCTCTCACCCTTGAGATGGCGCAACCGCCGGCGGGGTTGCGTCGCATTCGTGCGGACCGCTGGACGCCGTGGAGTCGTCGAATCCATGAGGCGGCTTCGCGCACCTAAAGAAAAGCAGAGATGAAACTCGCCATCGGGATTCTGTCGCTCTTGTTCGTGCTGGCCGGTCTTCTTGCCGTGCCGCTGATCGCCCACCGGGCGCGGCCGTGGCCCGACTGCACCAGTCACGTCGTGATCGTCAGGGGCCGGGACGGCGGTCCAGTCGAGTGCGTGTGCCTCGACGGAGCGCTGTCGACGTGCTTCGATCATCTCGTCCAGGAGGATCGTCCCCAGACCGACCCCCTGCCAGGCATCCTCCACCACGAGCGCGACCTCGGCGGTGGTCGGGTTGTCCGTCGGCTCCGAGCCGGCGACGCCGACCACCACCGGGACCTGTCCTTCGCACGGCTCGGCGACAACCGCGAGCCGCCGCTGGTGATCGACGTTCGCCAGGTGGCGCGCCAATTCTGGTGGCAGGGTCCTCATGCGAGTGAAGAACCGCCGGTAGGCCGTGTCCGCGCTGAGACGCCCGTAGAGCGATACGAGCCGCGGCGCATCGTCCGACCGGATGGGTCGAAGACGCACCCGCGCGCCGCTGCGAAGCGCGACGATGCGCTCGAGCTCTTCGGCAACTCCCAAATGATTCATGGGTCTTCCCACTTTTGCGATGCGCCACGATCGGTGACCGATGCGAAGAGGCCCGGTGCAGCTTTTCGCAAGAATGCGCAAGGGCGGCGGGCCGCTCGGCAACCCGCGGCGTCGGCCGATCGTCACAAGGACGATCCATCATGAGAACCGGAGGATCGACCATGGAAAAGGCCGCGATGCCAAGGGGCCGGCACTATCCCGCGCTGCTGGCCGCGCTCGTCTTCACGCTCAGCGGCTGCGCGACCACCTACGGTCTGGGACAGGCCGCGCTCGACGAGGGTCGCTACGCGGACGCCGCGGCGAAGTTCGAGACGGCCCTCAAGGAGCGCCCGGAACGGACGGATGCCCTCGTGGGGCTGGGGATCACGCGCTACAAGCAGCAAGGTTACGACGAGGCGATCGCAAACCTCAGCCAGGCGGTCAGTCAGGACCCGAAGCGGGCGGATGCGCGACTGTACCTCGGGCTCAGCTATCTCGAGCGAGGCGACAACGGAGCGGCCGCGGAGCAGCTTCGCGCGTTTCGTGGTCTGGCCCACAGCGCTGGCGTCGCGGGACAGGTCGACGATGCGCTCGAGCTGATTCAGGGCGACCACGCCCTGTCGCAGAAGACGCGTCGCTTCGTCGCGGCGAGCCTGGAGTTCGCTGTCAAGGCGGAGCAGGATCGCCGGAACGCGCAGTGGGCCTCTTCGATGTGGCCGTACGACGGCTACGACAACTGGTTCTACTGGGATCTGACGCGGTAGCGCTCCGTCCGACCGCGACAACACGACGGCCGTCTCATTCCTGCGACTCCGGATCCCGCCGCCGCACTTCCGCCATCCTAAGAAGTGACGGAAGGGAGGCAATCAAGATGAAGCCTGTAATCGCCCTCGCGCTGTTGCTCGTCGCCATCGTCGCTCCGCTGGGCGGCGCCGCGTATGCGGAACCGAACACCGACGACGTCATCGAACAGGGACCCTGACGCTTCAATCGCGCGACGAACACGCGATGAGATCTCGGACTCAGAAGGGAGTGCCATCATGAGACTGCACAGCGCGCTACTCGGCGTCGCGGTGGCCGTGACTGTCGCGGCGCCTCAGTTCGCGTCGGGCCAGATGAGGCCAGCGCTGGGCGGCACGACGCCGTCGGGCGCGATCTTCGACCACCTCAACGACGCGACGACACGCTCGATGCCGCAAGCGCCGTCGCCCACGGTCCCGGCGCCGGAGTCGACATGGGTTCCGGATCGCTACGTTCAAGTTCCGGGGACCGACGGTCCCGTCATGGTGCCCGGGCACTGGGAGCGGCGGCTCTCCGATCACGAGGTGTTCACCCCGCCGCTGCTCGGTCGGACCCCGAACGGCGACATCATCAACTTCCCGGCCGGCGTTCGACCCCCGACCGGCGAAAGGCAAGCTCCATGACTCTGAAGATCAGATCCCTCCTCTCGGCGGGATTGCTCGCGCTGACGGCCGTCACGACGACGGCGTGCGGAGCCCTGAACAGTCCTTCCCTGGCGCCGTCCGGATCCACGACGACCCTGATGCTGGGCTGGGAACACTGGTTCAAGGTCGACTGGTCGGTCTCGCCCGAGCCCGGCGGGGAGCGCCGCATTCGCGGCTACATCACCAACACATCCGGACACGCCGCCGAGCCGTTGCGTCTGCTGGCGCAGGCTCTCGACGCGTCCGGGGCGGTCGTCGGCCAGCGGATCGCATGGGTCCCCGAAGGCGTCGGCGGATACGAGCGCGCGTACTTCGAGGTCTCGCATCTGCCATCGGCGGACCACTACCGCGTCTCCGTGTGGGACTACTCGTTCCTGGAGGCTCAGACCGAGCGGCCATGATCCCCGCCGCGGCGGGCGGGACGAGCTCTCCGCCGACGCGCTCAGGGCAGCCGGCCCACGCGGCCGGCGCCGGCGCTCGCACGCCAGTTCTCGCGGGCGTCGGCGCCGGCGCGCCAGGTCGGCAACGGCATGAGCAGGTACTCGGACAGCGCCGCGACGAAGGGCTCGTACATCCGCCGCATCTCGACGAGCTTGTCGTCGGCACCGGCGCCCCCATCGACAACGACGCCCACGGCCGCGAGCCCCGTACGGAGCCGGGCGAGGTCCGGCGCCGGCAGCCGGTCCGGGGCTGACTTGATGGGCGGGCGCCCGAGCACCTGTGCCAGGTCCACGACCGCATGCCGCGCCATCGCGAACGTCAGCCTGGCCTGGCGGGCGCCGGGACCAGGGATGCCGACGATCATGAGCGCGCTGGCGTCGAGGATCGTGGTGAGCGCGGCCAGCCACGACTGATTGTCGTGCTGCGAGCGGTAGTACGAGAGCACGGGATACGAGAGATGCGACTCCAGCACCTCCGCGCTCCAGCGCTCCCACTCGCGAAGCAGCCTGGTCAGCGCCTCCTGGTCCGGCCACTCGCCGCGGAGCAGCTCTTCCGCGCTCGGCGGCGATCCCGCTCGAGCGTCGAGCAGCGTGATGTTGACCTCGCGGCGCGAGAACGACTGGTACAGCACGGGCAGATAGCCGATGACCAGAGCGAGGAACGCGAACCCGACACCGGCTTCGATCACGACCAGCGCGCGCCCCACTCGAGTAACCGGCGTGACGTCGCCGAGGCCCAGCGTGAAGAACGTCTCGCCGCTCAGATAGAGATGGTCGGTGAAGGAGCCGCCGCCGCGGACGTTGAGGGCGCTCCCGGTCTGGAGCAGCGCGAACGCCGCGACGAGACTGGCCGCCCACACGGCCATCAACACCAGCAGCGATAACGGTCCGAAGAAGCTGAGGTAAGTCTCCCGGCGGCCGCCGGGACGCATGCGGCGCGCCACCGCCGACCACACTTCCCACGTGACGCGATAGAACATTCGCGTCGGACGGAGCCGCCGCGTCACGCGCCGGGGCAGGACGAGCGCCTCGAACGCGTCCCACATCATGACGACCGCCCAGAGGGCGCCGGCCGCGACGATCAGCAAGCCCATCGTGTCGTTGAGATGCGGGAACGGGCCGCGGCGCTTCTCCGGCTGGGAGGGTGCGCTGCAACTGGTCTCAGCGGCTCTGCGCTGCCGTCCGGGGGGCTCTACGCTGCCGTTCGGGCCTTCTCTCCGGGCATTGTGACCGCCTCCTCATCGGGAGCACGCTTGGGCGGCGACACGATGAGCGGAAGCAGCAGCGAAACGAGCATGGCGCCGGCGATCACATGAAGCGCGCCCCGGTCGCTGCCACTCGCATGCCGCATGTGGGCGATCAACAGTGGGCCGAAGGCGCTGGCAAAGCCCCAGGCCGTGAGCATCAGCCCGTAGCTCCGCATGAAGAAGCCGCGCGCCATCGTCACGATCAGAAATGCCGCGCCCAGATAGGCGAACGTCGGAAGGACTCCGACACTCTGCAGCAGTCGGGCGCCGCCGGCGCTCTCCACCAGGGCACCCGCGCCGAATCCGCCGACTGCGATTCCGGTGATCAACCCGCGTCGATCGGGAAACCACTTGACGAGCACGGCGACGGGCACGATGTACGCCAACCCGAGCCCGATGCCGCCGACCACTCCGTACGTCAGGTACAGCCACCAGAGCCCATGGTCAGATCGGCCGGCCAGAACCACCCCGACGCCATAGAGCAGACCACCGGTGATCGCCACAGTCTGCGACCCCGTGCGGCTCAGCCACAATCCGCCGAAGAACGATGCGACGCCGAACATGACGATGCTGATGGTGAAGGTCCGGCTGACTTCAGAAATGGTCCACCCAAGATCCCCCGCCAGCGATGTGCGGAACACACTCCACGCGTACACACCGCCCAGTGCGACCTGGATCAGTACACCGACGACCGCGATCCCCCAGCGATTCGCCCTCATCAGCCGCCACCGCCGACGGCCCACGATCCGAATCCAACCCGGGTGATGTGGAGATCGCGATGACCGAGCCGGCCAGTTGGCAGTCCCATGAAGGTTACTCCTCGTCTTTTTCGACGCCATTGGGAGGAACACGGGCCGGCGCTCACGGAAGGTTTGCGCAAGAAGATGCAACCGGAGCGTCGACTCATCGCTCTGCGAATCCGATTGACGTAGACTACCGATGAGTTCGCGGCCGCGGCACTCACGGTTCTCGGCTCTGACACAAATAAGGGCAAGCCGATGATCGCCATCGGAACACACGATCCGGATCTCGTGGTCCTGTCGATTCTCGTCGCCGCGTTCGCGTCCTATACGGCGCTCGATCTCGGCGCTCGCGTGGGCGTCGCCCGGGGACTTGCGCGTCGCGTGTGGCTGGTCGCGGCCGCGGCCACCATGGGTGGCGGAATATGGTCGATGCACTTCGTGGCCATGCTCGCCTTCAAGATGCCGTTCGCGATGTCCTACGACGTCGGATTGACCATCCTGTCGCTGGTAGTGGCGATCTTCGTGACGAGCGGCGGCTTCTACGTCATCAGTCGCCAGAGCGCATCGGGGCGTCGCCTCGTTCTGAGCGGCATCTTCATGGGCCTTGGTATCGTCGCCATGCACTACACGGGCATGGCGGCGCTCCGGAGTCCGGCCGATCTCAGCTACGACCCCCTGTTCGTCACGCTTTCCATCGTCGTCGCGATCGGCGCGTCGACGGCGGCCCTGTGGCTGACATTCCGAACGACGCGTCTCTGGCAACGACTCGGTGCCGCCGCCGTCATGGGCGTGGCCATCTCCGGTATGCACTACACGGCGATGCGGGCGGCCCGCTTTACTGCGCACGGCCAGTTCGACGAGGCCCAGCGACAGACGGGTCTCGATCAAACCCATCTGGCGCTGGTGGTGGCCGGCGCGACGTTCGTCATCCTGGCCGTCGCGTTGATCGCGTCCCTGTCCGAGCAGAATCGCGCCGAAGCAGCGCTCCGTCAGGCGTGGGAGGATCTCGCACACGTCAACCGGGTCACCATCATGGGAGCGCTGACCGCCTCGCTGGCACACGAGGTGAATCAACCGATTGCCGCCACCGTCACGAACGCCCAGGCGTGTCTGAACTGGCTCGCCGGCGATCCCCCGAATCTCGAAGCGGCGCGCGCCTCGGCGATGAGCATCGTGGAAGACGGAACGCGCGCGGCGGAGATCATCAGCCGCACCCGTCTGCTGTTCGAGAAAGGCAGCCCGCGACGGGAGCTGGTCGATGTGAACGACGTCATTCGAGAAATGATCGTCCTCCTGAGCAGCGAGATCACGCGCCACGGGATATCCGTCCGGACGGAGCTCGCGTCATATCTTCCCCGGCTCATGGGAGATCGCGTGCAACTGCAGCAGGTCCTGATGAACCTGATCATGAACAGCGTCGACGCGATGAAGGACGTCGATGAGACGCGCGAGCTCGCCATCAGGTCGCGGCAAGAGGATGACGGCCGGCTGATGGTGTCCGTGATCGATACCGGGGTCGGGCTGCCCTCGCAGCAGGCCGAGCAGATCTTCTACGCATTCTTCACGACGAAGCCTCAAGGAACAGGGATGGGATTGTCCATCAGCCGGTCGATCGTCGAATCGCACAACGGCCGCCTGTGGGCCTCCGACAACGCTCCGCGCGGTGCCTGCTTTCACGTCGTGCTCCCCACGGTCGTCGAGACCCGGGAGTGACGTGAGCGGCGGTTACGGTTCCGGATCGCTGCCTTCGGCGATTCCCTCGAACAGCGCCGTGGAGAGATAACGCTCGCCGGTGTCCGGCAGCATGGCGAGAATGACCGAGCCCTTCGGCGCCTCGTCCGCTACCTTGAGGGCCGCGGCGAATGTCCCGCCGGAGGAGATGCCGCAGAAGATTCCCTCGCTGCGCGCGAGGGCCCGCGCCGTCTCGATGGCCTCGGCATCCGTCACCGGCAGGACGCGATGCGGCACCGTCCGGTCGAGGACGGCCGGCACGAAGTCCGGCGTCCATCCCTGGATCTTGTGCGGCGTGAACGGCTCGCCCGAGAGGAGCGCGGCGCCGGCCGGCTCGGTGGCGATGATCTGCACGTCCGGCCGGGCCAGTCGGATCATCTGCCCAGCGCCGGTCAGCGTCCCGCCGGTGCCCCAGCCGGTGACGAAGTAGTCCAGGCGCTTACCGGCGAAGTCCGAGAGGATCTCGGGACCGGTCGTGCTGCGGTGGTAGGCCGGGTTCGCCTCGTTCTCGAACTGGCGCGCCAGGAACCAGCCGTGCTTCTTCGCGAGCTCTTCGGCCTTGCGCACCATGCCCATCCCGCGCTCGGCGGCCGGCGTCAGGATGACCGTGCCGCCGAGCATGCGAATGATCTTGCGGCGTTCGACCGAGAAGGTCTCCGCCATCGTGGCGACGAACGGATAG
>QHSQ01000300.1 GCA_003221615.1 Candidatus Rokuibacteriota bacterium
CTCCAGCTTCGTATCTCGTGCGCTGCAGGATCTCCCACCCGTTGAAGGCGAGCATGGGCGTTCTTTCCGCCACCAGTCGCGTACGGTCGGCCGATGACTTCCAACTCTTCCCCTGTCTCATCGGACAGACGATCGCCCACTTGAAGCTCCATCGGGAGGACCCTCTGCTGATCAGCCAACGCGGCGGCTCGGCGATTGGCGAATTGTCGCCCGGAGCGCGTGGAGCGCCGCTTCGGCCTCTCGCCTCGCGAGATCCGCTGCCTCAAGCAACTGATGGCTTCGCTTCACCAGGCTTCGCGCCGTCTCCTGCGCGGCCCGCGCCCTGCCTCGGACTTCCTCCGGCAGCATCGCGCAGCCGTAGAGATGCGCCCGGATGCTGTCGGTCAGGTCCGTGTGACACCACGGGCACTTGTAGGCGCGGACGCCGAGATCAAGTGAGGTGACCTCTCGCAGGTAGAACCTTCCTGTGGAACCAACGCACTCGGCGAACTGGTGGTCCCGACAGTGGATGAAAGAGGAGTGTGCGTTCTTCGGCGCTCAGAACACGAGGGCGGCGACAATTGAGATGGCCGAGAAGCCCGTGGCCGAAGACGATGGTGCTCCGGCGAGATCGTCCGAGAGCACTCCGGGCACGTCGCGGTCTGCTGTTCCGCCATTGGAGCATCCCCAATGCAAAGGGGGACGGATGGGGCCGCCAGGAGGGCACGACGCCTGCTCGCGTCACCCCGGGTGCTCCAGTGGCCGGCGAGCGGGAGGATAGCACCCAGGCCCTCCCTGCTCAATGCCAGCAGTTCTCAACGCCTCCCATGCCGCCCACGGGACCGCATGCCACGGCGTGCGC
>QHSQ01000301.1 GCA_003221615.1 Candidatus Rokuibacteriota bacterium
CTGAGTCAACTGAAGGTCGAGGCCTTGGCGGTGCATCCCCACAGCGATGTGTCCAATCCCAGCCCACGAGTCCAGCCACGTGCGGAGAGAGTGGAGAGCGCGGTCGTCGGAGGGCAGCGGGAGAGTGGCGAACCCGACGGCTGCCTGGAGGAACTGGCCGTTGGTCGAGCACGGCTTACTCGATAACCTGATCCGCCCGTCCGAGCACTGGCGGCGGGATCTTCAGACCGAGCTCCTTCGCCGTCTTGAGGTTGATCACCAGTTCGAACTTGCTTGGCTGCTCGACGGGAAGGTCCGCGGGCTTGGCGCCTTTGAGGATCTTGTCCACATAGGTGGCGGCACGCCTATACAGATCGGGAAGGCTCGTTCCATAAGACATGAAACCACCCACTTCCACGAACTCCCGCCATCCGTACATCGACGGAATGCGCAACTGCGTCGCCAGTTCAACGATTCGTTGCCGCCCGCTTGTGAATATAGCGTCGCTACCCACGAGCAGAGCGCCGGGGTCCTCGCGCTGGATCGTTCTAAATACGGTGTCGATCTCGCGCCGATCCCGTGCTTCAAGCATTCCCAGCCGCACGCCGACCGCCTGGGCGGCGGCTTCCATACCCCGTCGCTGATCCGCCAGATTCGACGCATTGTGTGCCGCAGAGCTAGGATTCCAGAGGAGAGCCACGGTAGTGATTGTCGGGAGAGCCTCCTTGAGAATCTCTAAGCGCTTGGCGTCTAGTTGGGTTGTAAAGATTTCCAGACCCGTAAGGTTTCCGTCGGGCCTGGAAAGGCTTGCTACGAGACCACCGGCGACGACATCGCTGGCGAGAAAGACAACAGGAATGGTACTCGTCACCGCCTTGACCGCTCTGGCCACGAGACTTCCTCCGGCGCTCACGATGATGTCCGGTTTGAGGCCTACCAATTCCTTCGCCAGCTCTGGTAGGCGCTCGTAGCTCTGGGCCTCCCGATATTCAATAACGATCGTTCGGCCTTATACATAACCAAGGTCGCGGAGACCTAGGCGGAAAGCGTCGGTGTAGGTCACCGTTGCGATCGACTGTAAGCCGATCCGGTAGACCTTCCCCTTCTGCTGCGCCTCGGCCGCGAGTGGCGCAAGAGCGAGGCTGAGTGCGAGAACGAGCCCGATCATCCGCATGGGCACCTCGGTTCAGGGTGGCTGCGGGGGAGTCTAGACAATATGGAAGGACCGGCCCGACCTATTGCACTGTCGTGGGTTGTTCCAGGTGGGAACAGAGCCACATGCAAAAGGAGGCCGGTCATGGACAAGGATACTACTTACGTGGCGCTCGATGACAGCAAGCGGAAGATCGTCGCAGGGATCTTGCGCCCCCGCGACGCGGAACCCGAACTTCGGGAGATCGTGAACGACCCGCGCCAGATCCGCCGCCTGTTGGAGCGACTGAAGCGCGAAGGGCCGGTGGCGGCGTGCTACGAGGCCGGAGTCTCCGGCTACGATCTCCACCGCCAGCTCACTGCGCTCGGTGTGGAGTGCGCCGTCATCGCCCCAGCGCTGACCCCGCGACGCCCTGGGCAGCGGATCAAGACCGACCGACGAGACGCTGCCAAGCTCGTGCGCCTGTTCCGCGCCGGCGAGCTCACCGCCATCCACGTCCTCGACGAGAGCGAGGAAGCCGTGCGCGATCTCGTCCGCTGTCGGGACGATCTCCGCCGCGACGTTCTCCGCTGGCGGCATCGCGTGCTCAAGCTCCTCGCCCGCCATGGCCGTGCCTACCTCAGCGGCAAGAACTGGAGCCAGGGGCACTGGCGGTGGATCCGCGAGCAGCGGTTCGACCTGCCCCCGCTGCAGCGCGCGTTCGAGGCTACGGTGTTCGCGCTCGAGCAGGCACTGGCGCGGCAGGCGGAACTCGACAAGGAGCTCGAAGCGGTCGCGGGCACCGCGCCTTATCGCGAGCCCGTCCGCTGGCTCCGTTGCTTCCGCGGGATCGACACGCTGTCGGCGATCATTCTCCTGGCCGAGATCGTGGACTTCCAGCGGTTCCGGCGGCCCCGCGAACTCATGGCGTACCTGGGACTCGTGCCGAGCGAGTATTCCTCGGGCGAGTCCCAGCGCCGCGGCGCGCTGACCAAGGCCGGCAACAGTCACGCACGTCGCGTCCTCGTGGAAGACGCCTGGCACTATCGCCACCGGCCCACCATCGGCCGCGCGCTGGCCAGCCGCAGCCAGGGGCAGCCCGACGAAATCGTTGGCCAGGCGTGGCGCGCCCAGCAGCGCTTGCATCGCCGCTATCGCCATCTGGTCGGACACGGCAAGCGCCCACCGATCGCCGTGGCGGCGATCGCCCGCGAACTGGTGGGATTCATCTGGGCCGCCATGACTCGACCCGAGAACCGGCGGCAAGCCGCGTAACCACCGTGACCGAAGCGAGAAGAGGTCGAGGGTAGTGACTCCGAGATTCCCGAGCGGCGTTGGCCACGGCGCGATGCGAGCACGACTGGAGAGTCCTCACGTCTGCTATGCGACGCCCGGTGTTCGGATCGGGACGACTCGCGCCTCTAGACAGAGGCAGCTCCCGACGAAGCGGTGTCATGCGGCTCGGCTCTTCGGAGCAACCCGCGCATATCAGCCTGATTCGTCGTCGCAGCCGCTCCATCGTCAGCCGCGCGCCAGCGTCCTCGGGAATTGCTCTGCCTTCACGCCCGCGAGGCGCGAACCTCAACATCGACTGAGAGATCCAGCACGCCATTCCAAACCACTTGACAGCTGGTCCTTCCATATCAGCAGACCTGTAGGAGCGTCTGACTCGTTGACAGACCACGCAGACGGCGGTTGACTGAACTCGACGGGAGGACCGACGCCACCTCCTGGTCTGGGTGTTAACCCGTTTGGGAGTCAATCATGGAGACACCACCGGACGGAAGTGGCGCGCCGTCGCTGGTCTGTCGCTGATGGCGCGCCTGGTTTAGTGTCATAAGATCAAGTCCCGGCGCAAGCCGAGACGCGCAGCCGTGGTGCTGCGCACGACGACATGACGCTCGGGAGTGGAGCACCGGTCCCGCTCCCGAGCGTTCACTAGACGCGCGCGACCTTCTGCAGAAAGCCCCGATGCAGCGTTGCGGGAATGCCCCTCTGGATTCCCACGTCGGGCTGCGCCATTGATAGTCATCAACTTATCGCCGCAGCGATCCTGCGGTACAGGGGGATTAAGTGAAGAAGCTGATGCTCGCAGGCCTGGTCGCAGTGCTTGGCTTCGCCCCGGTGTTCGCGCTGGCTCAAGCGCAAGCGGAAGAGAAGATACTGGTTGGTCAGGTGCTGAGCGTTGACCAATCTGGAACCCAGCTCACCCTCAAAGACGGCACCACGCTGCTGACGCCACCTGGAGCAACGCTCCGGCCCGGAGCGCTCCAAGAGGGCACGCTCGTGGTAGCGATGTACCGGGAGCAGGAAAATGGGGACAAGGTGCTGACCAGACTCTCCTTGAGGAAGAGCGAGCCAGCTCCGGCGACACCGAGCGAATCGCCGAAACGGTCCGAATAGCCACCCCCCCCACAATCAACGGCGCGGACGCATCGTCGGCAGGATGATGCGTTCTGCGCCCGCGATGCTCCGAAGAATTCGACTCAAGGCTGATCGTCAGTTCAGCGATGCGAGACGCCGCAGGTCAGCGTCTGCTTCTGCCCAGTGACACTACGACGCAGGGCGCGGGTCCGTGGCGACCCCCGCGGGAACGCGGAGTTGGACGGATCGCTCCGGCACGATTTGTGACACTGATGCGACGACGGCGACCGGTGGTGGGCGATCGTTGCGCGCTGGACTCTTTCTCCCCGCCCCTTTAGGTTTCCTCCCGACGCCATGGTGGCTGGCCCCTGACTCTCACCAGGCTCGGTGTCATCATGGGCATTGCCTGCGTTTCGAGCGATGCGCGAACCCGGCAGGCAGCCGGACCGGAGTCGGCCGACGCAGCGACGAAGACGCGTCGCCTGGCTGAGCGGCGCGCCTTCGTCGACTCGCGGCTCATGAGCTCCTCGGTGCCGCTTCAGCGAGTGGCTGGGCCCCGGTCTTTCACGGTGAGTCCCGTAAGGACCTTGGCCCCGTTTTCCTCCCTGTAGCTTGCGACGACGAGCATGCCCTCGGTGACGACGCCGGGCTTGAGGATGGCTCCAGCCGGCATGACCAGCTTCGTGCCGTCACTCAGGGTTATCGCCGTCCTGGACGGATCGACATTCTCGATTCGACCCTCGACCGCGTTCGCCGATTCCGGGGCCGGCGTCCTCGCGCCGCGGGGCGGGGAGCTCCGCTCGGCCTGTGGCGGGAGTTGCGTTTGGGCGAGCGTTTGGGCGAGCGCCGCGGCGACAAAGATCGCCGGGGTCAGCATCGCAACGAACAGCGCGAACGTGTTCATGTGTCAACCCTCATGTGATGCGTGTGGTCTTGTCGTCCGGCTATCTCCGGACCACGAAATGAGCGCCGTCGGCGTGCTCCTCGACGTCGATCGTCGTGTCCGCGAGCGTCTCGGATACTTCGTGATCGATGAGCAGCACCGCGCATCCATCGTGCTCGAAGATCTGGTCATCGTCCTTCAACGTGTCGGGAAAGACCCCCAGGCCTGAATCCGTGCGGCCGATACGTAGCATCACGTCGGGGCGCTCGATCAATTCGAGCTTGTTCTTGAAGGTTTCCCGTGCCCTCTCGGTCACTTGAATCATGGCTCTCGCTCCTTCTGTGTGAGTGCTTGTTGCGTGCTTGATGGAGCAGGGTAGAACGAGCCCGGGCGAGCGCATCGTCGACGGCGACGAGCCAGTAAGGATCGGCCGCGG
>QHSQ01000218.1 GCA_003221615.1 Candidatus Rokuibacteriota bacterium
GCTCGAGGACGCCAATCGCGCGCTCGCCCTGCTCAAGCGCGGGGGTTTTGCCGGGGCCGGCGTGCTCTTGACCGGTGAGGGTTCTCGCGTATGATCACCGAACGGTTTTGACGGAGGCTCACCGATGAGCAATCAAGACGATCTTCTGCGTCGCGCCGATCAGGTCCTTCCCGGAGGTCTCCTGGGCAGTCACCGAAGTGGTCCCGGGCTCGAGTTCGTCGTCAAGGAGGGCCGGGGCGCGTACCTGTACGACATGGCCGGGCGACGCTACCTCGACTACCTCCTGGGCTCGGGCCCGATGCTGCTCGGCCACGCCCATCCGGCCGTCGTCAGGGCGGTCGAGCGGCAGATGGCCCGCGGCACGTCGTACTTCCTCCTGAACGAGCCGGCGATCGAGCTCGCCGAGGAGATCGTCAAGGCCGTCCCGTGCGCCGAGCAGGTACGCTACACCTCGAGCGGCTCGGAGGCGACGTTCTTCGCGCTGCGCGTCGCGCGGGCGTTCCGCAAGCGCGAGAAGATCATGAAGTTCGAGGGCGGATTCCACGGCACGCACGACTACGCGCTGATGAGCGTGGTGCCGCGCTCCCCGAAGGCCTTTCCGGCGCCGATGATGGATTCGGCCGGCGTGCCGCACGCGATCGAGGCCGAGGTGCTGATCGCGCCGTACAACGACCTGGCGACGGCCGAGGCGCTGATCGCCGCCCACCATGAGGAGCTGGCCGCGGTGTTGATCGAGCCCTACCAGCGGACGATCGTGCCGGCGCCGGGGTTCCTGGCCGGGCTGCGCGCCGCGACGAAGCGCTACGGCGTGCCGCTCATCTTCGACGAGATCGTGACCGGATTCCGATTCGCCTACGGCGGCGCCCAGGAATACTACGGGGTCGTCCCCGACCTCGCCGCCTACGGCAAGGTCGTGGCCGGCGGCTTTCCGCTCGCGTGCATCGCCGGGCCTAAGCCGATCATGCGTCACTTCGACGCGGCGCTCGAGGGCACCGCGGACTACGTCTGGCAGGCCGGAACGTTCAACGGCAACGCGATCGCGTGCGCGGCCGGCCTCGCGACCCTGGCCGAGCTCAGGAAGCCCGGGATGTACCCGCGGCTCTTCAAGACCGGCACGCGGCTCCGCGAAGGTTTGGCCGCCGCCGCGCGCAAGCACGGTCTGGCCGCGCAGGTCAGCGGCGAGCCGCCGGTCTTCGACATCTTCTTCACCGACCGCGAGGTCGTCGACTATCGCGCGACCCTGACGGCCGATCGCGACCGGATCAAGCGCTTCAACCAGGAGCTGGTCCGGCGCGGCGTCGTCAAGGCCGCGAACAAGATCTACGTGTCGCTCGCCCACACCGACAAGGACGTCGCGGAAACGCTCGACATATTCGACCAGGCGCTCGCGGTCATCGCCGCCGGCGCATGAGGTCGCGGAGGACTCCATGACCCTCAGCCGACGGCACCTGCTCAAGCTGGGCGGCACCGTGCTGGCCGGTGCGTCGATGGCCCCGGCCGTCGCGCGGGCCCAGACGCCCAAGCGCGGCGGCACCCTGGCGATCCGGACCTGGGATCCGCCGCACTTCGATCCGTTCCAGACCATCTCGTACAAGACGCACATCGCGCTCAGCTTCACGCACAGCCGGCTGCTGCGGCACAAGGCGGGGCCGAGCGTCGTGCCCGGCACGTTCCCGATCGAGGGCGACCTGGCCGAGTCGTGGACCCAGCCGAACGAGACGACCTACGTCTTCAAGCTGCGCAAGGGCGTGAAGTGGCAGGCCAAGCCGCCGGTGAACGGCCGCGAGCTCACGGCCGACGACGTCGTGTTCAGCGTGAACCACTTCTTGACCGTGAAGGGCAACGCCAACGCGTACATGCTCAAGTCGGTCGACAAGGTCGACGCGCCCGACAAGTACACCGTCAAGTTCACGCTGAAGGAGCCGTTCGTCTGGTTCCTCGACATGCTCGCGAACCCCCACGCGGTCGCCATCGTGGCGAAGGAGGTCGTCGAGAAGTACGGCGATCTCAAGAAGTGGGAGTCGGTCGTCGGCACCGGCCCCTGGATGCTCGACTCGTATCGTCCGAACGTCGGGCTGACCTACGCGCGCAATCCGAATTACTTCCAGTCCGGTCTGCCGTATATCGATCGCATCGAGGCGACGGTAGACGAGGACAACGCGTCGCGTATGGCCGCATTCCTCAGCGGCAAGTACGATCTTGGCTGGGAATTCCCGGGTACGATCAACCGCGTCGATTGGGTGCAGATCAAGGACACGCTCAAGCAGAAGCGGCCGAAGCTGCAGACCCTCGAGTTTGCGTCGCCGGTGATGAGCCACATCTCGATGCGGACGGACCAGAAGCCGTTCAGCGACGTGCGGGTCCGGCAGGCTATGTCGATGGCCATCGACCGCAAGGCCATCATCGAAGCGGTGTTCGAGGGCGTCGGCGCGATGAACCCGGCGGTGCCGGCCGCGTTGAAAGAGTGGTCGGTCCCGTTCGACAAGCTCGGGGAAGGGGCGAAGTACTACAAGCACGATCCGGCCGAGGCCAAGCGGCTCCTGGCCGCTGCCGGATACGCGAACGGATTCCCCGGCACGATGTGCTTCACGACCTACGGCTCCACGATCCTGGTCGACTCGATGCAGCTCGTCCAGAAGGACCTCAAGGCCGTTGGGATCGACGTGAAGATCGATCAGAAGGAGTATGGCGCCTACATCGCGACCTGCTTCTACGGCAAGTTCGACTCGATGACCTACGGGCCCCAGACGGGATTCCTCGAGCCCGACAATTTCCTGTTCGGGCAGTACTACCCGGAGGAGCTGAAGAACCAGAGCCACATCAACGACCCTGTCGTGGCCGACATGCTCGTCCGCCAGCGGCGCACCTTCGACGCCGCCAAGCGTCGCGAGATCATCTACGACATCCAGCGGCACCTGGCCAAGCAGCAGTATTACGTCCAGATGCCGTCGGGCGTCTACATCGCGGTGTGGGAAGGCGCGATCAAGAACTACGGCCCGAACATGGGCTACGACTACGGCGGCCGGCTCATGGCCGCCTGGCTCGATCGCTAGGCGAGTCGTCAGCCGCCCGTGCTGAGGCGGTATCTCGTCAAGCGGCTCCTGATCGCGATCCCGTCTCTCCTGATCGCGTCGCTGATCGTCTTCACGCTGCCGCGGCTGATCCCGGGCGACGTGGTGATGCTGATGCTGGCCGAGAAGGCCTACGCCAAGGACCTGGAGGAGCTGCGAGCCAAGCTCGGCCTCGACCGACCGCTGCCCGTGCAGTACGTGGAGTGGCTGGGCCGGGTCGCCCGTGGTGATCTCGGCGAATCGCTCTGGACGAAGCGGCCGGTGCTGGAGGAAATAGGCCAGCGGCTGCCGGTCACGTTCGAGCTCGCGTTCTTCGGGCTGTTCTTCGCCCTCCTGATCGCCTTGCCGGTCGGCATCATCTCGGCCGCGCGCCAGGATACGCTCAGCGACTACTTCGCGCGGAGCCTCGCGATCCTCGGGCTGTCGGTCCCGG
The DNA here is from genome assembly GCA_003221615.1 of Candidatus Rokuibacteriota bacterium. Taxonomy (GTDB): domain Bacteria; phylum Methylomirabilota; class Methylomirabilia; order Rokubacteriales; family CSP1-6; genus AR31. The sequence continues at coordinate 3,505 of QHSQ01000218.1, forward strand.
CGTTCTGGCTCGCGACGCTTCTCATCGTGCTGCCCGCGATCTGGTGGGGCTGGCGACCCGTGACCGGATTCGTCGAGTTCTCCCGGGATCCGGTCGGCCATGTGACACAGCTGCTCCTGCCGGCCGTGATCCTCGGGATCGCGACCGGCGCCGCGCTGATGCGTCTGACCCGCGGCATGCTGCTCGAAGTGCTCCGCCAGGACTACGTGCGCACCGCGTGGGCGAAGGGCCTCGCCGAGCGCGTGATCGTGATGAAGCACGGCCTGCGCAACGCGATCATCCCCGTGGTCACCTTGCTCGGAACCCAGCTCCCGCAGATCATCGGCGGCACCGTCATCATCGAGACGGTGTTCGGCTTGCCTGGCATGAGCCGCTTCTTGTTCGAGGCGATCAACCAGCGCGACTATCCCGTGATCCAGGGGGTGAACCTGGTCGTGGTGTCGCTGATCGTCGTCATCAATCTCACGGTCGACACGCTCTATGCCGTCCTCGACCCGCGGATACGGTACTAGTCGAGCCTCGGGCGTGACCACGCGAGCCGAGAGTCCTGAGGAGGTCGTGCCGGCGAAGACCGCTGACGGGCGCGCGCGCTCCTGGGTGGGTGGTGTCGACACGTTGCGCGCGCTCGGGAGGTTCACGCGGCGCAAGCCGCTGGGCGCG
>QHSQ01000219.1 GCA_003221615.1 Candidatus Rokuibacteriota bacterium
CCGACTCATCCTGATCGCTCGTTCCGGCCGATCGTGATCGCTCCTTCCGGTCGATCCTGATCACCGATTCCGGCGCATCGTGATCACCCGTTCCGGGGATCGTGATCGCCGATTCCGACCGTGATCGCTCGTCGGTAGCCAGCCGTGCCCGGTAGGGTGCCCTCGCGGAGGAGGGACCCCACCGACATGACCGAGAGGCTACTGATGAGACAAGTGCGAGAGATTCTGCGGCTGAAGCACGAGCAGGGCTTGCCCCACCGGGCGATCGCCCGTGCGTGCGGCGTGGGCCTGGGGACGGTGTCGGAGTACTGCCGCCGGGCTCAGCGCGCGGCACTGACATGGCCGCTCCCCGCCGACCTCGACGACGCGCAGTTGGAGGCGCGGCTGTTCCGGCGGGTGGGCGAATTCGTCGGTGTCCCGCGACCGGTGCCGGACATGGCGTGGATTCACCAGGAGCTCAAACGCCCGGGCGTCACCTTGCAGCGGCTGCACCTCGAGTACTTGGCGCAACAGCCCGCCGGGTATCGTTACAGCCAATTCTGCCGGCACTACCACGACTGGGCGCGGGCCCTGGCGCCCACGATGCGGCAGATCCACCGCGCCGGCGAGAAGGCTTTCGTGGACTTCTCCGGCAAGCGGCCCGTGATCTCCGACGTCGCGACCGGCGAGGTCCGGCCCGTGGAGCTGTTCGTCGGCGCGCTCGGCGCGAGCAGCTACGTGTACGCCGAGGCCTGCCCGTCTCAGGACCTCGCCGCGTGGATCAGTGCTCATGTGCGGATGGTCGAATTCTTCGGCGGCGCGCCGGCGATCTTCGTGCCCGATAACCTCCGCAGCGGCGTCACCCAGGCGTGCCGCTACGAGCCCATCATCAATCGCACCTACCTCGAGTTCGCCCAACACTACGGCGCGGCCGTGGTCCCCGCCCGCGCCGGCCACCCGCGCGACAAAGCCGTCGTCGAGGCGAACGTGCTCGTCGCCCAACGCTGGATCCTGGCCGTGCTGCGCCACCGCCGCTTCTTCAGCCTCGCGGAGCTGAACGCCGCCATTCGTGAACTACTCGCGCCGCTCAACGCGCGCCCGATGCGCAAGCTCGGCGTCTCGCGCCGCGTGCTGTTCGAGCAACTCGATCGGCCGCTGCTGCGCCCGCTTCCGACGAGCCGGTACGAATTCGCCGAGTGGCGCGACGCCGGCGTGAACATCGACTACCACGTCCTCGTCGAGCACAACTACTACAGCGTCCCCTACCAGCTCGTGCACCAACGGGTCGAGGTCCGCCTCGGCGCCACCACGGTCGAACTGTTTCTCAAGGGCCGGCGCGTCGCCTCGCATCGTCGGCACTGGGGCCGCGGCCAGTACGCCACGGAGTCCGCCCACATGCCGCACGCCCATCGGGCGCAGGCGGAGTGGACGCCCTCGCGCCTCATCAACTGGGCGGAGACGACGGGCCCCGCGACCGCCGCGCTCGTCGCCGCCCTGCTCGCGAGTAAGCCGCATCCCGAGCAGGGCTATCGCGCGTGTCTGGGCCTCATGCGCTTGAGCAAGACCTACGGCGCGGCGCGAATGGACGCCGCCTGTGTGCGGGCGCTGCACCTCGGCGCGCCCCGCTACCGCACCGTGCAGAACATCTTGGCGAGCGGCGCCGACCGGATCGCGCTGCCCGACGCCTCCGCGCCCGCGCCGCGCTTGCCCGTCCACCCGAACATCCGCGGCCGGGCCTACTACACCCGAGAGGAGACGACGCCATGCTGGCTCACGCCACCGTCGACAAACTAACCGCCCTGCGGCTCCCGGCCCTGGCCGAGGCCCTCCATCGTCAACTCGGCAATCCCGAGTTTGCCGAGCTCAGCTTCGAGGATCGCCTCGGCCTGCTCGTCGATGCCGAGTGGACGCATCGCGAGCAACGCAAACTCCGACGGCGACTGCGGGCCGCCAACCTGCGCCGCCAAGCGTCGCTCGAAGACATCGACTGGCACAGCCCGCGGCGGGGCCTCGATAAGGCCCAGCTTCATGCCCTGGCGACGTGCGCCTGGATCGCCGAGCATCGCAACCTCTTCCTCCTCGGGCCCACCGGGATCGGCAAGTCGTGGCACGCCGAAGCCTTCGCCGCGCGCGCCTGCCGCTCCGGCTACTCGGCCTACTGCGCCCGGGCCGCGCGCCTGTTTCACGACCTCCACGTCGCGCGCGGCGACGGCTCCTACACGCGCCTGCTCGCCCGGCTGGCCAAGACCGAGTTGCTCGTGATCGACGACTGGGGCCTGGCGCCGCTCGCCCCGACCGAGCGCCACGATCTGCTCGAGATCCTCGAGGATCGCGCCGAACGTGCGTCGACCCTCATCACCAGTCAGCTCCCCGTCGAGGCCTGGCATGACGTGATCGGGGAGCCCACGCTCGCCGACGCGATCTGCGACCGGCTCATCCACACCGCCCACGTCATCAAGCTCCATGGACCCTCGATGCGGGAGGTCCGCGCCAAGGCGCCGCGCGGCGACAGCGCGGCGCCAGCCGCCGCCGCCGCTACGACGAAGCCGTCGGCACCACGGAAGCGGGATTGACGGCCCGCGACCTCGGCGAGGCGATCGCGCATTTGGCTCAGGAGCGGCGATCTCGCTCGGGGCGGTATCTGAGTATCCCCCGCGCCGAGACCCACTCGACCCTCTGAGACGTCGACCCCCTTGTCAGGAAGGAGGAGAGCAGCGACAATCGCGACCGTCGCTTCGCTCCGACGAGCGATCAGCGATCACGATCACCGGAACGCGTGATCACGATCGCCCGGACTGACCGATCATGATCGCCGGAATACGCAGCTATGGCCGCGGGCGGGCGCCGTCTATCCGACCCTGGTGGGGCCGCCACGGCTGGGACGGGGAAGCCGCGAGCTAGAAGGGCGGGACGTCTTGCGGTCGCATTTCGCGTCCTTGCGGAAATCGCGTGGGGGCGGGACGCCCGCGCCGCCACCGCCGTCACAAGAACGACACTCCCATGACGACGTCACCAAGTCCGCGGCCGCCGCTTCCGCCTTTCGACCGCGATTCCGCGATCCAGAAAGTCCGGCTTGCCGAGGACGCCTGGAACACTCGTGACCCGGCAAGAGTCGCGACCGGCTACACCCCGGGCAGCGTGTGGCGCAATCGCGCGGAGTTTCTCTCCGGCCGGGAGGCGATCGTTCAGTTCCTGGCGCGGAAGTGGGCCCGGGAGCTGGACTATCGACTCATTAAGGAGCTATGGGCGTTCTACGAGAACCGGATCGCGGTCCGATTCGCCTACGAGTGGCGCGACGACAGTGGGCACTGGTTCCGCTCGTACGGGAACGAGAACTGGGAGTTCGACGGGAACGGTCTCATGGCTCGGCGGATCGCGAGCATCAACGATCTGCCGATCGACGAGGCGGACCGCCAGTACCGGTGGCCTCTCGGCCGCCGTCCGGACGGTCATCCCGGTCTCTCCGATCTGGGCTTGTAGGATAAAACCGCTTAGGAGATAGACCGATGGATCGAGAGGACGCGCCGACCTTCCGCCGCCCAAAGGTTATTCTGCCAGTTCCGACCCCCTCACTAACATTTCAACACGTGCAAGCTGGGGTTCCTGACACTCTACTGACCCGCGAAGCAACCGGCCTGCTTCGGGAGTTCAGTACGCCGCTCCTCTTCAACCATTCTCATCGCGTCTTCTTCTGGGCGAACGAGCTTGGTAGGCAGACGGGTAAGACGTTCGATGCGGAGCTCGTCTTCAT
>QHSQ01000084.1 GCA_003221615.1 Candidatus Rokuibacteriota bacterium
CGAGCACGCGGTTCCAGCCCACGGCACAGCTGGCGCTCGTGTCCCAGAGCGTGCCGTCGAGGTCGAATACGACTGCGTCGATCACCGGTCTCCTCGCTTGACGTGCCTCATCGCCGGGCCTTAGTGTGCCCGTAATAGTTTCGTCGGGAGCCAACCAAATCCTGGAGGGTATTGACCATGCGCATTCTTCTGACTCTGTTGATCGCGCTCCTCGTCGGCGTGACGTCGGCCCCCGCTCAGCAAGGGCAGCATCTGATCGTGACGTCCGACGCTCTGAAATGGGTCGATCCGCCGACGTTCCCGGGAGCCAAGCTCGCGGTCGTCCAGGGCGATCCGAGCAAGGAAGGACTCTTCGTCTATCGCGTGAAGTTCCCGGCCAACTACAAGGTCGCGCCCCACTTCCACAAGGCCAGTGAGAACGTGACCGTGCTCTCCGGCGTGTTCTTCATCGGCATGGGCGAGAAGTTCGATCAGGGCTCCGGCAAGGAGCTGCCGGTCGGCGGCTTCGTCTCCATCCCGCCGACGCACCGGCACTTTGCGTGGGCCGGCGGTCAGGAGACGTTGATTCAGGTTCACGGCGTCGGACCGACGGACATCACGTTCGTCAATCCGGCCGACGATCCGCGGAAGAAGTAGCCCTGATCTTGCGGCCGGCCGGCTTGCAGAGTCGGCCGGCCGGATTCCCGGAATGAGGCACTTTACGGAAGCCCGTGCCATCGACCTGGTGGCACGCGCCTTGCCCCCATTGGTCCTCCGGTCGCCAAATCGAGCCCTGACGAGGGCCGATCCGTCCAATCTGACATCGATGGTGACAGGGAGGGCATATGGAAGTCGAGGCCAACAGACGGCACGCTGGCCCTAGTCCCTTCAGTCGTCCTCCTCAGCCGCGGCCTGCGTCGACGTTCGCCAGACCCGCCGTCGCTCCACGCGAGGCCGGGCGCACCGGCGCGACGGGCGAGGAGCGCAAGACGCTGGAACGCCAGCGCCGGAACGGCGGCCAGTGGTTCTACTGGATCGCGGGACTCTCGTTGATCAATGCGGCCATCGCCTTCGCCGGGCAGGAATGGCGGTTCATTCTCGGGCTGGGTATCACTCAGATCGTCCAGGAGCTTGCGAAGTCCGGCAGTGGCGGTACGAAGGCCGGCCTGGTCGGCGTGGCCGTGATCGTCATCTTCGTCGTCCTTGGACAGCGTGCGGTCCAGGGACACGGCTGGGCCTTTCTCGTGGGCATGACGCTGTTCGCGCTCGACGGCGCCATCTTCGTCTTGATCCAGGACTGGATCGGCGTCGGCTTCCACGCCTTCGCGCTGCTGATGATCGTGCGCGGCTACGTGGCCGCTCGGCGACTGTCCGCGCCCGGCGCCTGATCGCTCGGAGTCACTCGCGCGCGGCGGGCTGACGCTACGCGCGCGTCACGTGGCCGCGCCCGCCCGCGCGACGGTGCCTGGCTCCTAGTGGCCGCCGCCCGCGCCGGGCCGGACCCAGCCGCCGTGCACCGGGTGGTGCGAGCAGATGAACTCCAGGAACGCCGGGCGGCCCTTGGCGTTCTCGTCCAGCGCGCGCTTGAGCGCCGGCAGCACCTCGGACGGTTGCGTCACGTCCTCGCCGTAGAAGCCGACTGACTTCGCCATGTTCGCCATGCACGCCGAGGCGTGATCGGACACCTTCCAGGTGTAGGGATCGTGACCGCCGCCCCAGAAGCCCGGCCCATAGCCCGAGTAGCCGCCGTTGTTGATGTGCAAGGTCGTGATGCCGATCTTGTAGCGCGCGATCGCCTCGAAGTTGCCCATCATGTAGCAGACACCCGCGTCGCCGGTGACGTGCACGCACTGCCGATCGGGAAACGCGAGCTTGGCGCCGACCGCGCCCGCGAGACTGAACCCGAGCGTCGACACGTTTCCCCAGCCGAGATGACCGCGCGGGATCTGCGCCTCGTACACCGTGCTGGTCTGATCCCGCGTGTTGCCCGAATCGGCGGTGACGAACGAGCGCTTGGGGTCGAGCACCTTCATCAGATCACCGAGCACCCGATAGGGATTGATCGGCGTCTCGTTCGATTCCAGCCACGGCCGGAACTTCGCGAGGAACGCTTCCTTGCCCTTACGGATCTCCTCGACGAGCTCCGGGTTCTTCTTCGGGCCGCGCGCCGACAGCTCGGCGATGAGCGCTTGTAAGGTCAGCTTCGCGTCACCGACGACGGCGTGACGGGTCTCGTAGCTGCGGTTGATGTCGAGGACGTCGACCGTGCACTGGATGATCGTCTTCTTGTCCGGGTTGGGCACGGCGTGGCTGAACCGGTTGGGGAACAGGCTCGAGCCGATCGAGAAGAGCAGATCGCACTTGTTCAGGAAGTGGTCGGCCAGCGAGCCGCGAACACCCACCGACAGCGGATGGTTCTCGGGGAACGCGCCCTTGCCCTTGAGCGTCGTCAGTACCGGCACGTGCGCCAGCTCGGCGAACCTCAGGAGCTCGCTCGTGGCGTCGGCGTAGTAGACGCCCTCGCCCACGTAGAGAAGCGGATCCTTCGCGGCGAGCAGCGCCTTCACCGCAGACTTCACGTCGTCGGGATCGGGACCCGACTTCCAGCCTTTCACGGGCGAGTACGGATGCTCGTCGGTGTCGTACTCGCCGAGGTCGCGCGGAATGATGAGGAGCACCGGCCCCGGCCGGCCCGATCGAAGGTGGGTGAAGGCCCGGCGCACGTAGTCCGGGATGAGCTCGGCGCGGTCGACCTTGCCCACCCACTTGGTGACCGACTTGAGTGCCTCGGCCATGTCGTAGTGGGTGTGCCGCGCGGCGCCCTGGCCGACGCCCTCGGTGATGACCAGGATCGGCGACGAATCCTCCCACGCCTGACCGATCGCGCCGTACGCCATCTGGATGCCGGCGGCGTTCAGATTGGCCATGATCGTGCAGACGCCGATCTGCTTGCCGCACGTGACGCGCGAGTAGGCGTCGGCGACCGCCACGGCGAAGCGCTCCTCGCCCATCATGAGGATCGGCACGCCCTCTTCGCCGAGCGCGTTGTTGACGTGATTCGTCGGATAGCAGCTCACCCACGGAATGCCCTCGGCCTTGAGCGCGCGCGCGAAGCCGTTCGCCGCTTTGACTTTCATGGATCTCTCCTCGACGTGGTCACCGGCATGGTTACGGTGCCCTGTCGTACCGCGCCGACGCGGGCCCTGTCAAGGATCTCCCCGGAGCTCACCGGCGATGGTACCGTGCAGCGGACAGGAGGCGTCATGGCGACCGTAAAACTGCTCGAGTACGCCGAAGCGAGCGCCGAAGTCCGCGCGGTCTACGACGACATCATGGCGACGCGGAAGATCGATCGCGTGAACAACTTCTGGAAGGCGCTGGCCAGCCATCCGCCCACGCTCCGGCGCACGTGGGACACGCTCAAGTCGGTGATGGCGCCGGGCGCCCTCGATCCGCTCACCAAGGAGATGATCTACCTCGCGGTGAGCGCGACCAACGGCTGCAACTACTGCATCGCCTCTCACACGGCGTCGGCGCGCGGCCGCGGCATGACCGAGGCGATGCTGGGCGAGCTGATGGCCGTCGTCGGGATGGCCAACGAGACGAACAGCCTGGCCGACGGCTACCAGATCGAGGTCGACGAGATGTTCCGCTCGCCGGCCTAGCGCGCCGGGCGTGCGTGGTAAGCTTGCGGCACCGGAAGCGACTTCCTTCTCAGCGCGGAGAGAGACAGCCATGAACGCTCGGTGGCCGCTCCCGATCCTGATTCTGCTGCTCGCCCTTCTCGTTCCGTACGCGCCCGCGCCGGTCGAGGCGCAGGCGCGGTCCGAGGCGCCGGCGGGCCAGATGACGTGGGCGGTCCACATCTCGCTCGCGCCGATCTGGTTCGATCCGGCCGAGCACACGGGGATCATCTCGGTGATGATGGTGCTCACCGCCGTGCACGACGCGATGGTGAAGCCGATGCCCGGCAAGCCGTTCGCGCCGTCGCTCGCCGAGTCCTGGACGACGTCGAAGGATGGGCTCGTGTACGAGTTCGTCGTGCGCAAGGGCGTCGTGTTCCACAACGGCGACACGCTGACGGCCGAGGACGTGAAGTTCTCGTTCGAGCGGTACAAGGGCGCCGCCGCCAGCCTGTTGAAGGAGAAGGTCGCGGCCGTCGAGGTGGTCGACCCGTACCGCGTGCGCTTTCGCCTGAAGGAGCCGTGGCCCGACTTCATGACGTTCTACGGCTCGCCGGCCAGCGGCGCGGGCTGGATCGTTCCCAAGAAGTACGTCGAGAAGGTCGGTGACGAGGGCTTCAAGAAGGCGCCCATCGGCGCCGGCCCGTACAAGCTCACGTCGTTCAACCCCGGGATCGAGCTCGTGCTGGACGCGCATGACCGCTACTGGCGCAAGACGCCGGCCGTCAAGCGTCTGGTATGGAAGACCGTGACGGAGGACCTCACACGCCTGGCGATGCTCAAGCGAGGCGAGGTTGACATCGCGTACTCGCTGCGCGGCCCGCTCGGTGAAGAGGTGAAGAAGACGCCGGGCCTCAAGCTGGTCGGCCTGGTCGGCAACGCGACGCAGTGGCTCAACTTCGGCGCGCCGCAGTGGGATCCAAAGTCGCCCTGGCACGACAAGCGCGTGCGCCTCGCGGCCGCGCTCGCCTTCGACAAGGACGGGATCAATCAGGCCGAGACCCTCGGCTTTTCGCGGCCCACCGGGAGCATCATCCCGTCGGCCTACGAGTACGCGCTGGCGATCCCGGCCTATCCGTACGATCCCCCGCGGGCCAAGAAGCTCCTGGCCGAAGCCGGCTATCCGAACGGCTTCGACGCCGAGTACGCGGCCGACAACTCCTACGGGAGCGTCGCGGAGGCGATCGGCAACTATCTGGGCGCGGTGGGCATCCGCACGAAGCTGCGGCCGATGGAGCGTGCGGCGTTCCTCGGCAACTGGAAGGACAAGAAGATCACCTCGATCATGTACTCGGGCGCGGGCGGGCAGGGTAACGCCGCCACCCGCATCCAGAATTATTTGCTCAAGGACGGCCTCTACTCGTTCGGCGGCTATCCCGACATGGACGACCTGTTCGTGCAGCAGGCCCGCGAGCTCGATCCCAAGCGCCGCGAGGCGCTGCTGCACCAGATCCAGCGTCTGGCGCACGAGCGAGTCATGGCCGCGCCGCTCTGGGAGCTGGGCTTCCTGAACGGTGTCGGTCCCCGCGTCGAGGAGGCGGGGCTCGGGCTGATCGCGCTGCACCCCTACTCGGCGCCGTACGAGGATCTCAAGCTCAAGAAGTGATGGCGCCGGCGATAGGCCGCGCTCAACTGGAAACGAAATGAGAGGAGGACGAGCTGCCATGACTCGACGAGATTCTCTGGGAATGCTGGCCATCGGACTGTGCGCGATCCTGACGTCGGCGGCGCCGGCCGTTGGACAGACCTCGACGCAGACATCCGGCGACACGACGGACAAGATCAAGAGCTACTCGGTCGAGAAGAAGAACGAAGCCGTCGCTTACGGCAAGAAGGTGATGAGCGAGCTCGACGTCAAGATCAAAGATCTCGAGGGGCAGATCTCGCGTGACAAGAGCGCCGCCAAGGCCGATGCCCAGCGCCAGCTCAAGGAGCTGAAGGCCAAGCGGGCGGAGACCTCCAAGAAGCTCAACGAACTCGGCCGCGCCACCGCCCAGTCCTGGGACGCCACGAAGCAGGGCTTCGCCGACGCCTACAAGGATCTGCAGCAGGCGTACGACAAGGCGGTCGCGAGTCTCAAGAAGTAGGAGGGATCACGAGGCGGCGAAGAAGGTGAACGACGCGACGAAGTAGCGTCGCTAGGGGCTTTCGATCGGCCGCCCGTGGCGGGCGATGAATTCGGGGAAGGCGGCCTCGGCCTTGGCGCCCCGAACCACGTTGGTCGTGTAGTCCCGCTCGTTCGCCCACTGCTCCTCGAGGTCGCACCCGAGGTCGCGGAGCAGGAGCGCCTTCACGCCCATCACCGCCTCGCGCTTGTTCTTGGCGATCATCGTGGCCAGCCACATCGTCTTGGCGCGCAGCTCCGCGCACGGGACGAGGTGATTGAGGAGCCCGATCCGGTGGGCCTCCGGCGCCTCGACGATCCGCGCTGAGAACAGGAGCTCCTTGGCGACCGGCCAGCCGACCTGGTTCGGCAGGGTCCAGGTGCTGTTGATCCGTCCGTAGGCGGCGGCCAGGAAGCGAAAGCTCGCGTGCTCGCAGCCGACCCGCATGTCCAGCGACGAGGCCAGCACCGCGGCGCCGCCGTACGCCAGGCCGTTCATCATCCCGATGGTGGGCTTGGGACAGGCGCTGATCTCGTAGCTGCCGCGAGTGCGAACGGCGCTGCGCGCGTCGAGCTCGGCCTGACTGTACCGGCGATCGTCCTCGCGCTGCTCGTGGATGTCACCGCCGGCCGAGAACGCGCGGGCTCCAGCCCCGGTGATCACGATGCAGCCGACCTCGTCGTCGGCGTTCATCCGCGCAACCGCCTCACGCAGCGCGGCGTTGAGCTCGGCGTTCATCGCGTTGAGCTGCTCGGGGCGATTCAAGGTGACAATCGCCACCCCTTCGGTCTTCTCGACGAGGACGACCCGGTCCGCCATGCCTACCCTCCCGTCGTCGCCTACGGCGACGCGGGGGTAGCATACACCGCCGCGGACGGTCGTCGCGCGCCTCGGATCAGCGCTGCGCCGCGGTCGTCTCCATGGCCTTCTTCAGGAGCCGCTCGCGCAGCGAGCTGTAGGACTCCGCGCGGATCACGCGGTCGAACTGCGTCCGGTAGCTCGCGATGAAGCTGACCCCCTGGACCGCCACGTCGTAGATACGCCAGTTGCCGTCGCGCTGGTGCAGGCGGTAGTCGAGCGGGATCTCCGAGCCCTGTCGGGTCACGACCTTCGAACGCACGGTCGCGGAGCCATTCTCGATCGACTCGCCGATGAAGCTGATCTTCTCGCCGCCGGCGGCCGCCTCGACCTGCGTCAGGTAGGCGCGCTCCAGGAGGTCCCGGAAGAGTGTCACGAACTCCGCCTGGTCCTCGCGCGGGAGCGCCTGCCAGTGCCGGGAGAGCGCTCGTCGCGAGATCTCGTCGAAATCGAACAACCCCCGGACGATCTGACGGATCTGGTCCGATCGTTCGCCGACGGCGGCGCCATCCGGTCGGCCGTTCTGGATGATGGTCATGAAGCGTCCGACCGCCGCTTCAACGGCCTCACGCGGTCCAACCGGCGACGAGGCCAGGGCGGTCTCGGCCATGAAGAGCCAAGCCACTGACAGTGCGATGCCTATCCATGTCGTCATCGTCGTCCCCCTGAACACCACGCTAGGCGGTGCCGAGGGGCGAAGCTATCCGGAGAAGCCGGAGTAGAGTGCCGGAGAACCACTGATTTTGGGCGTTGAACTCGCCGGGGAGCGGCGTCGGGGTGTAGCATGCACACCGGTCTTTTTCGTCCAGCACCTGACCCCGCTCGCCGAGCGGCGACGGCAGGTGCCACGGGCCGGCGACCATCCGAACGGGGCGCTCCGGCTGGATCGGGTTTACATCGCGGTGCCCGACCTGGCCGCCGTCACCGAACCCTACGGGCGTGTTCTCGGGATGCCCGTGCCGAAGATCCAGCGAGGGGCCGTCATCAAGGCCGATATGGCGGTGTTCGACCTCGGACCGACGGGTTTGACCGTCGCTCAGCCCGCCGAGCCGGGCCCGGCGGCCGAGGCGCTCTCGCGCCGGGGGCCCGGCCCCTTCCAGGTCCTCTACCGGACCAGCAGCATGGACGCTGCGGCCCGCTGGATGGCGAGTCACGACATGCCGCCGCCGGCGCGTGGCGTCCGCAACACGGGCGAGCAGGCCATGCTGGTCGAACCCGAGCAGGCGTGCGGCGCCTATATCGGCTTCGTGGGCCCGGCCTGAGAGCAGGTCAGGGGTCTGCGGGTCAGGGCAGGAGCGTCGCGACGGCAATCACGGAGCCAGGCACGACAAGCGGCGTCACGGCGGCCGGCGGCCGGAGAGTCGCGACGTTGCGGTACCGCCAGCCGTAGGGCGCTTCCGCCGACGCCTCCGGGTCTCGGTGAACCTCGAGAGCGTTCCCGACGACGTCCACGATCCAGTAGTCCGGAACGCCGGCCCGCGCATACAGACCGGCCTTGTGCTCGCGATCGATTCGGTAGGAGCTCTCCGCGACCTCGACGATCAATACGGCGCGGGAAGGATGCGCGCTGACGTAGGCGCTGGGATCACGTGCCACGACGCTAACGTCGGGCTCCGGCTCCGACTCGTGGTCGAGGGCGATCGGTAGCTGCGAGTCGATCTGCCACTGGTCGCCGAGCGCCCGGCGAAGCGCGTCGAGCACCCGCCGGATCGTCCCCGCGTGCCGGCTTCCTTGTGGCTCTCGTACCACGAGCTGGCCATCGAGCAGCTCCAGCCGCTCGCCGGGCTGGAACACTCCAAGCTCGACGAGGCGCTCGTACTCGACGCGCGTCCAGCGCCGTGTCTTAGCCCCAGGGAGGAGCGCGGAGGCCATCGACTCCAGAGCGTAGCGAGTCGACCAGGGGGCGGTCAATGTCCCGAAGCGGGCACGCCTGTCACTCGGCGCGGGGCGGGCGTAGAATCCACGCACCTGGGTCCGGGCTCAGGCCGGCGGTACGCGCTGCAGGTCGTCGCGGGGCTGGGGCCCCGCCGGCCCAGGCGCGACTCCAGTTAAGGAGGCTCCCGAATGGACTACGGACTGTTCACGATGCCGTCGCATCCGCCCGAGCGCAATCTGTACGACGGCCACCGCTGGGATCTCCAGCAGCTCCGCTGGGCGGACGAGCTCGGATTCAGCGAGGCGTGGATCGGCGAGCATCACACGGCGCCCTGGGAGCCGCACCCGGCGCCCGATTTGCTGGTAGCCCAGGCGCTCCTTCAAACCTCGCGCATGCGCATCGGGCCGGGCGGATTCCTGATGCCGTACCACCACCCGGCTGAGCTCGCCCATCGCGTGGCGATGCTCGATCACCTCGCGCAGGGGCGACTGAACTTCGGCGTCGCGGCCAGCGGATTACCGAGCGACTGGGCGATGTTCAACGTCGACGGCAACTCGGGCCAGCACCGCGAGATGACGCGCGAGGCGCTCGACATCATCCTGCGGCTCTGGAGCGACGAGCCGGAGTTCGATCACAAGGGCAAGTACTGGCACGTCACCAAGACCGCGACGATGCTCGACACGCTCCGTCCCCACATCAAGCCGTTCCAGAAGCCGTACCCGCCGATCGGCGTGGCCGGCGTGAGCAAGGGCTCCGACACCCTGAAGCTCGCCGGTGAGCGCGGGTTCTGGCCGATGAGCCTCAACCTGAATCCGACCTACGTCGGTAGCCACTGGGACGCGGTCGAGCAGGGGGCCGCGCGGACCGGTCGCACGCCGAAGCGCTCGCAGTGGCGGCTCGTGCGCGAGATCTTCATCGCCGACACCGACGCCGAGGCCATGCGGCTCTCGGCCGGCGGCATGATGGGGCGCATGATGAAGGAGTACTTCCTGCCGCTCCTGGCGTCGTTCCAGTTCACGGAGTTTCTGAAGCACAAGCCGGACGTGCCGGATTCCGACGTCACCCCCGAGTACTGTGCGCACCACAACTGGCTGGTGGGCTCGCCGGCCACGGTGGCCGAGAAGCTTCACGGGATCTACGAAGAGGTCGGCGGGTTCGGCACCTTGTTGCTGTTCTGCTTCGACTACTCGGAGAACCCCCAGGCGTGGCGGCACTCGATCGAGCTCCTGGCCAAGGAAGTCATGCCGCGCTTCAAGGGGCTGGTGCCGAAGTAAGCGGGCGGTCGAGCGTCGATCACTGGATGACCTCGTCGGCTCGCCCCAGCACCGACGGTGGAATCGTGAGGCCGAGAGCCCTCGCGGTCTTGAGATTGACGACGAACTCAAATTCGCGCGGCTGCTCGACCGGAAGGTCGGCCGGCCGGGCGCCTTTGAGAATTCGATCGACGAAGTACGCCATACGACGAAAGAGCGCCGTCAGGCTGGCGCCCGATGCCTCGTGATGAAGGGAGATGCGAGCTGGACCAGCCCTTGCGCACCCCAGGACTTCGCCGACGCGACGGCTTTCGCGAAGTCCTGCGGTTCCCGTATTTCAAGAACGAGCACCTGAATTCCCAGCCCTCGGGCCGAGGCTTCCACGGCCTGCACGGACCCGGTGCCGCTTCCTTCCTTGTGCCAGAGGATCGCGGCGCGCGAAAGACGTGGCACGCTCTCGCGCAGTAGGTCCAGCCGCTTCGTGCTCAATTCCGCGTCTTGGAACGCCACGCCGGTGATGTTTCCTCCCGGGTGCGCGAAGCTTTGGACGAATCCCATGCCCACCGGATCGTGCGCGGTAATCACGATCGGGATCGTCGACGTCGCGCGCTGAGCGGCGCGGACGCATGCATCACGATCTCGCCCATCTCGGGATCGGTGCGCCGGACGAGATCGCCCCGGCTCCAGAGGTGTGGCTCTTGCACCAGGTCCGCCACGGAGTTGACGACGCTCGCGGCGAGCCCGGCCCGGCGCAGGACACGCGCGGCTTCGTCGGCGGCGACCGCACCGACCAGCTTCGCGAGCTCCTCTCGCACGCCCACGGGATCGTCGACTCGCGGACGCCCGAGACGCGCGAGCGCGTCGGCGAATTCACTCCAGCTCGCGGCCGACGCGGCGACGAAGCGCCCCTCGACGGCCTCGACGGTCAGGCTGCTCGGATAGAGCGGTGAGTCGCCGGCGGCGCGCTCGCGCCTGATGTTCAGCGCGCTGCGCACCGCGAGGAGATCGCCCGTGAGCCGCAGGGCGCACTCGAACATCGCGGTGTCCACGACCTGTCCCTGGCCGTCGCGATCGCGACGAAGGAGCGCGGCGAGCACGCCGAGCACATTGAAGAGCGCGGTCGAGTAGTCGCCGGCCGTGACGCCGTCGCGACACGGTGGCCGATCCGGAAATCCGTTGAGATAGGTCATGCCGCCGAAGGCGAGCGCCACCGGGTTGAAGGCGGCGCGGGCGGCGTACGGTCCGCTCTGCCCGAATCCCGACGACCGTAGGATGACGACACGGGGATTGACGGCATGGAGCTCCGGCGGCCCGAGGTTCCAGCGCTCGAGCGTTCCGGGCCTGAAGTTCTCGACGATGACGTCGCTCAGACGGACGAGATCCAGGAACACCTCGCGGCCGCGCGCGGAGCGGACGTCGAGCGTGATGCTGCGCTTGTTCCGGTTCGTCACCGGAAACCCGACACCGCGACTGCCCGGGCCGTCGATCGAGGCCGTACCGGTGGCCGGCAGCTCGACCATGATGACCTCGGCACCGAAGTCGCCGAGCAGCGCGGCAGCCGCCGGGCCCGCGAGCCACTGGGACAGGTCCAGCACGCGCACACCGGCCAGAGCTCCCGCGTCGGGGGCGTTTGCCGACCTCACGTCCGGCCTCGGTCGAGCCGCGATGTGCTCGACGCTCGCCCGCACGCTCGCGGTGTGCTCCCCCAGGCGCGGGGCGCTCACGGAGTCGCGCGTGCTCGTCCGCGAAAACCTGGGCGTCGGTGCGGGGGCCAGGAAGTCGCGGCCCGAGGACGACTTGAGCGTCAGGACCGATCGGCGCGCCTTCACGTGAGCATCGCCGAGGATCTCGTCGACCGAGCGGACAGCGGTGCCCGCCACGGCCTCCTCCATAAAGTGCGTCTCCACGTCGGCGACGTCGTGCTTGGCGACCCACGACCGCACGAGCTCGTCGGCGGCGGCGCGATTGGCCAGACGCGCCGCGCTCGTCGCAAACCGGGGATCCTTGACGGCCTCGGGCGCCCCGATGGCTTCACACAGGCGCGCGAACGGCTGATCGCCGGCGCCGGACAGCGCGATGAAGCTGCCGTCCCGCGTGGGATAGACGTTCGCTGGAACGACCGTCGCGGATTCGGTGCCCATGCGTGAGGCCACCGCGCCCGTCTTGTGATAACGGATGACGACGTCTTCCTGCATACGCAACGCGGTCTGGTAGAGACCGATGTCGACGACCTGCCCGTGGCCGCTTCGTCTGGCGTGAAAGATGGCCATCAGGAGCGTGCCCGCGCCGAGGATCGCCGACCATGACTCGGCCAGCGGCACCGTCACCGGAATCGGCGGGCGATCGGGAAATCCCGTCGCGAACTGCATACCCGAGAACGCCTGCGCGATACGATCATCGCCGCGCTCGCCGGCCAGCGGCCCGGTCTGACCGAATGGCGAGATGCGCAGAAGCGCGAGGCGCGCGTTCTTGCCCAGCAGGCTGTCCGGTGCGAGTCCGAAGGACTCGAGCTGTCCAGGACCGAGATCCTCCACGAGCGCGTCGGCAGTTTCGAGCAGCTTCGCGAGCCAGGGCTCCCGGCCCAGCTCGGGAAGCTCGGCGACGACGGAATACTTGCCGCGGTTCTCCGACTGGAAGTAGAGCGAGTCTTCGCCGGCGATGCCCGGACCGCGGCGGCGAAGCGGTGAGCCGTCGCGAGGCTCGACCTTGACGACGGTCGCGCCCATGTCGGCGAGCAGCCCGCCCGCGAAATCGCCGGCCAGGCTCTGGGCCAGCTCGACGACCACGACGCCCTCGAGCGCGCCGCCGCGGTCCGAGCCGGGCAGCGCGGACGACTCCGCTGTCATGATCGGCTCGCTAGTCCAGCTCGAACACGCGCGCGGCATTCTTGTAGAGCCACTTCTCCTTGACGGTGTCCTTGAGCGGCAGGTTCATGTACTCGTCGATCAAGGTCTCGTACGGCTGGCCGACGAGCCCCGCCGAGAGCCCGACGAGCACCTTGTCCTGGATCAGCGTGTTGCCCAGCTGCATCAGCATCTCCCAGCCCGAGCCGGGCTGACCGAGGTACTTTGCGCGATGCGCCGAGGTGTCCATGTGCAGATTAGGATGCCGGCGCACGAGCGCGACCATCTCGTTGACCCACGGCCAGCCGCCGAGGCCGCCGATGATGCGGAGCTCGGGGAAATCCATCGCGACCTGGTCGAGATGCCGCGGATGGCCGAGATCGTACGGCCGGTCGTTCGCGTAGTTCATCGAGGAGTAGATCCGCACGGGGATACGAAGCTCGGCCGCCTTCGTGTAGAGCGGATAGTAGCGCCGGTCGCTCGCGGGAATCATGTCGACGAGCGCCGAGACGCCGAGGGCCTTGAAGCCTTCCTCGCGGACCAGCCGCTCGAGCTCGCGGACGCCGGTCATGCCCTTGAAGGCGTTGATGCTGATGCGCGCCAGCCCGATGAAGCGGTCGGGATAGCGGCGCAGGAGCGTCGTCTCCTCGTCGTTGGTGATGCCGAACGGGACGGAGCGAACGATGCCGAGCTTGCCGAGCTTGTCGACGTAGGCGTCGAGGCTGATGTCCGGACGATGGTCCGAGCCTTCGCGGCGAGATCGAAAGATGCGGCTGTAGTTCGCCATGCCGTACCCGGCCGGCTGCGCCGCGGTCGGCTCCTGGTCGTGGCCCGGCTCCGGCTGGCTCGCTTCAGTTCTCGGGATACTACACTCCATGTCGATGATTCGCACCATCACGGTCTCCCTCGCTGGTTCAAGCGCGTGCGTCAGCGATGCTTCGGATCGAGGACGTCGCGTAGCCCGTCCCTGAGCACGTTGAGGGCCAGGACGATCGCGAAGATCGCCAGCCCGGGGTAGAGCGCCATCCAGGGCGCCTGCGACAAATAGCGCTGCGCGGCATTCAGCATGCTGCCCCACGACGGCGCCGGCGGCTGCTGGCCGAGCCCCAGGAACGACAGGCTCGACTCGGCGATGATCGCCGCGGCGACCGTGAGGCTCGATTGGATCAAGAGCGGCGGGAGCATGTTGGGAAGAATCGCGCGCAGTCCGATCCGGAGCGGCGAGCCGCCGAGCGCTCGCGCGGCCTCGACGTACTCCTCGGCCTTGACCGCGAGGACGGTGTTGCGCGCCAGCCGGAGAAAGACCGGCAACGCCGCGATCCCGATCGCGATCATCGCGTTGGTGAGGCTCGATCTCGCCGATCTCGCTCTTGCGGAACGAGCCCGGCGTCGACAGATGGCGTTCGATGTTGAAGCGCACCGCCTCGGCGTTGAACGGCTCGCCGTCGTGGAACTTGACGCCCGGGCGCAGCCTGATCACGACCGAGCGGCCACCCGCGGCCCACTCGTAACCGGTGGCGAGCTGCGGCACGATCTTGAGATCGGGGGTGACGTCGAAGAGCTTGTCGCAGAGCGCGGCGAAGACCAGGCGGCCGACGTAGGCGCGGCTGATCGTCGGGTCGAGGGCGTCGGGATCGTCGTTCAGCCCGATCCGCAGCACGGTCTGGGCGGAGGCCATGCCGGCGCCGAGCAGCACGAGCATGGCGAGAGCCGGCAGTATCCGGGTCCAGTGCATGCCGAGAGACTCCTCTTGATCCTGGGCGGGTTCGGTCTGGTCGTCTCCGATGACGGCGCTCCGCCGGAGCGCGCATCATAGCAAGCGCCGCGCGACCTTGTCATCCCGGAGCCATCTCCTTGACTCGGCGTGCTCCACGGCGCAGCATCGCCAGGCGAGTCCGGCGGGTGATCTGACGGTGGTGAGCGCGGAGATCGATCGGCGATGAGGAGAAACGGAACGTGAGCGACTTCGACTCGGCATTGGCTCGATGCGGGACACTCGACGAGGACGTGCTGGGGCGCCCGTGGCCGTTTCGCGGCCGACCGATGGACGTCCGGTACGCGCTCTACCGGACGCTCGAGGACGCGCAGGAAGTCTACGTGCGCGTGTCGGCGGGCGCGCATCCCGAATCTCGCCGCATCCTCGCGCTGGCCCAGCATGCATTCGGCGGGCTGCGCGGTCTGCTGGCCGGCCTTCCGGGAGCCCTGCTCGACAAGGCGCCGAGCACGGGTGAATGGCCGATCCGCGAGGTCCTCGCTCACATGCTCGCGGTCGAGCAACGCTACGCCCTGCAGACGCGGTACGCGGTCGACCGGACGGACGCGGACCCGATGCGGATTCCCGACAATCGGATGCCGCCCACGGCGCCGGCGCCCATCGCGGGCGAGGTCGGCGTGGTCCTCGCTCGACTCGCCGAGGCGCGGGCCGAGACGAACCGCTTGCTGGGTGACGTGGCGCCGGCGGCGATGACGCGGCCGACGGTGTGGGTGGGCCACGACGTCGACGTGCGCTTTCGGCTGCACCGGTTCGCCGCCCACGTCGTGGAGCACACGATTCAGTGCGAGAAGGCCCTGCTCGCGCTGGGCTGGCGCCAGACCGAGGGGCGCTTGATCGCGCGGCGCCTCGCGGCCGTCGTCGGCGAGATCGAGGGGCTCGGCGCGACCGCGGAAGCCGGCGAGATCGAGGCGCGGCTGGCCGAGCGCCTGGCGTCGGTGCAACCGTGAGCGCCAGCCGCGGCATGACCCCCGAAGATCTGACGCGAATTCTGTTCGTCACCGAACCCCAGATCTCGCCCGACGGACGACGCGTCGCCTTCGTCGTCACGTCCTTGTCCGAGGAGCGCGACGAGTATCTCGCCAACATCTGGATCGTCGGCGTCGACGGCGGCACGCCCCGGCAATTCACCGCGGGGCCACGGCGCGACATCGAGCCGCAATGGTCGCCCGACGGCACGCGGCTCGCATTCCTTTCCGAACGCGCCCCCAAGGACAAGCTCCAGCTCTACGTGATGCCGGCGGACGGCGGCGAGCCGACGAAGCTGACCGCCCTGGAGCACGGGGTCTCGAGCATCGCGTGGGCGCCGGACGGCACCCGGCTCGTGTTCGTGTCGCCGGTCGGCGGCCAGAAGGAGCCGGAGAGCGAGGAGGAGAAGCGCAAGTCGCGACCGGCACGCGTCATCACCTCGGTGAAGTATCGGTTCAACGGCGAGGGGTTCACGTATGATCGGCGCCCGCACGTCTTCGTCGTCCCGCTCGACGGGTCGAGCCCCGTTCAGATCACCGACGGTGACTTCATCGACGCCGATCCGGTCTGGGCGCCCGACGGCGAATCGATCGTGTTCGCGTCGGCCCGTCACGCCGCGCGCGACGACGACGACGCGAGCGACCTCTGGCGCGTGCCGCCGAAGGGTGGCGCGCCGCAGCGTCTCACCGCGACCACGGGGCCGGTCATGCTCCCTGCGTTCGCGCGGGACGGGCGTACGATCGCCTTTCTCGCGCGCGCCGGGCTGAACGCCTACGGCCGCAACGTCCAGCTTTTCACGGTGCCGTCGGACGGCGGCCAGGCCGTCTGCCTCACGTCGGCGCTCGATCGCTCGTGCGGCCCGCTCCACGCGCGGCCGCTGTGGTCATCGGATGGTCGGTTCATCACGGTCGCCGCCGAGGAGCGCGGTGACGTCGGCCTCTGGCGTGTGGCCGCGACGGGCGGCTCGGCTCCCGCGCGCGCCGTCGGCGGCGAGCGCGCGGTGAACGGGTTCTCCACATCTGCCGACGGCCGGCTGGTCGCCTTCGCGGCAAGCGGGCCGGTGGCGCCCGCCGAGGTCTTCGTGTGTCGCCTCGACGGAAGCGACGAGCGCCGGCTCACCGGGTTGAATCGTGGCTGGACCGACTCGGTGGCGCTCTCGGCGCCCGAGCGGTTCCGGTTCACGCGCGCCGGCTTCGAGCTGGACGTCTGGGTGATGCGCCCGGCCGGCTTCGTCGCCGGCCGGCGCTATCCCACGCTTCTCAACATCCACGGCGGCCCGCACGCTCAATACGGCCACAATTTCTTCGACGAGTTCCAGGTGTACGCCGGCGCCGGCTATGCGGTCGTCTACACGAATCCGCGGGGCAGTCAGGGGTACGGGGAGTCCTTCGCCCAGGCCGTGGTCGGCGATTGGGGCGGGGGCGACTACGCGGACGTGATGGCCGCGCTCGACGAAGCGCTCGCGCGCCACCCGTTCATCGACCCGGATCGGCTCGGCGTGCTCGGCGGAAGCTACGGCGGATTTCTGACGAGCTGGACCGTCGGGCACACGAAGCGCTTCAAGGCCGCGTGCTCCGAGCGGGCGGTGAACTGCCAGTACACGATGTTCGGCACGAGCGACATCGGCCATAGCTTCAACGTCGTCGAGCTCGGGGGCCCACTCCCGTGGGAGGACATGGCGCGCTACATCGAGCGCTCGCCGCTCACGTACGCCAAGGACATCGCGACCCCGCTCCTGATCCTGCACTCCGAGGACGACCTGCGCTGCCCGATCGAGCAGGCCGAGCAGCTCTTCGTGGCCCTCAAGAAGCTCGGGCGCGAGGTCCGCTTCGTGCGCTTTCCCGGCGAGAACCATGAGATGTCGCGCTCGGGCAAGCCGCGCCACCGGCTCGAGCGGTTCCGCCACATCCTCGAGTGGTTCTCGACCCACCTCGGGAGGAGCGCCTGCTGAGGATGTGATAGGTCGGCTACGTCGCCGGCGACTCCACCGCGATCTCGATCCACGCCCGGCGCCGGAGCCGCCCCGTGAGGCGCGAGAAGAGATCGGCCAGCGACGCCTGCCAGCCGTACTTGGTGCGCAGGGCCGCATGCGCCCGCTCGATCACCTGGGGCTCGGCGACGAGGTGCGCCGTCGCCCCCTGCCAGGGCCCTCGCACGCGGCCGCGCGAATCCGCGGGCGCGACGCGCGCCCGCGTGGTGTGACGCAGGCGCTTGACCTTGCCGGAGTCGCCCGCCGTGAACACGTAGAGCTTGCCGCCAGACGCCGCGAACCACACGGGCGTGGCCACTTCGGCGCCGCTCCTGCGGAAGGTCGAGAGACTGATGTAGCGGTGCTGGTCGAGCTCGCTGAGCGCGCTCACGATAGGCCCGATTCTACGCTACGGTGGTACCATCCCTTCCTCGATGGACCGGACGCGCCAGTCGCGTTCCGTGATACGACACCGCACCCGGAGGTGGGCTCATGGGTAAGCTCGAAGGCAAGGTGGCTCTGGTGACCGGTTCGGGTCGCAACATCGGCCGCGCGACGGTCCTGAAGCTCGCGACCGAAGGCGCGCACGTGGTCGTCAACTCCCGGACGAACCAGGCCGAGGCCGAAGCCGTCGCGCGCGAAGCCCAGGCCCGCGGGGTCAAGGCGATCGCCGTCGTGGCCGACGTCGCCCGGAAGGATCAGGTCGACGCGATGGTCGCGAAGGCGATGTCCGAGTTCGGCCGGATCGACATCCTCGTCAACAACGCGGCGATCCGGCCTCACAAGCCCTTCACGGAGCTGACGGTGCAAGACTGGGAGGCGGTCCGGGGCGTCGTGCTGGACGGCGCGATCTATTGCACGCGCGCGGTCATCGAGTCGATGGTCAAGAACAAGTACGGACGGATCGTCTTCTTCACCGGCGAGGGGGCTTTCATGGGCGGCTCCGGCCGCGCCGCCGTCTCGGCCGCGAAGATGGGCCTGGTTGGTTTGGCCCGAGGGCTGGCGTCGGAGTTCGCCGCCCAGAACATCCGGGTCAACGTCGTGTCGCCCGGAAGCATCGACACCTCGCGCGCCAACCCCGAGTGGTATCAAGGGCGCACGCCGAACGCCGGCGGAATTCCGCTCGGACGTCAGGGGTCGGTCGACGAGATCGCGGCCACCTGCCTCTTCCTGGTCACCGACGACGGCGGCTTCATCACCGGGCAGACCATTCACGCGAACGGGGGCGTCGCCTACTACTGATCGTCTTTGTCCAAACCGCCAGCTTCTCCCGCCACGCCTTACCTCCGGCGTCAGGACCGCCGACTGCCGCTCATGCGTGCCTAGAACGCCAGGTTGTTGGGCGCCGCCTCATCACGGACTCAGACGCTCTTGCTTCACCACCTCCAAGAACGCCGTCATTCCGGCTGGTGACCGTAGGTGGTGAACCCGTTTCGCAGCCGCCGCATCAGCGACGAGCTGCCTATACCGAGGTGTCAGGCGGCGGTGGCATAGCCAGAGGACGCGATAGCTATTCATGGTGCTGCTCCACATGGGACTTTTTTCTGGCCAGCCCTCCGGATCCACGAAAAGGCCCTGAAAGAGGCGTCTCGGCTCAGTAGCTCTTTGTGCGCCTTCAAGTACTCAGCATGCGGGACTTCGCCTCCGCCGGGCTTGTACTGGATCGTGTCCAGGGGATACAGCGGAAGCCGAGTCACCTCCGCCAGCTGCCTGGCCAGCGTCGATTTACCGCCCCCAGCATTCCCGAAGACGGCGACCTTTCTCATACGACAGGTTCCGTTATCACGAGCGCCCATTGGTTCTTTGTCTCGGCTTTCTGGGCAGCGCGTCCAGCACTGAGGTCAGCTCGATGTGCGCGAAGCTTCCGCCGCGCGCCATTTCTTCTGTACCGAGCGCATCTGCGGAGTCAGCACGTGCTCCCATCGCGTGTGCATGACGCGATCGATCCAGAGCTCGAATGCGGTCTCGGAAGCGTCGGCCATATGTGCGGCGCCTCGAAGTATGTCGGCGCGGGCTGTCGAATCGTCGACGAGCATGGCTCTACCTGCGATGAAGAACTCGTCGCTTCCAGCCTTCGGCTGGGGGAAGCTCTGAAGAGCGTAGCGGCCGTCTCGTAGCAGATCTGTCCGCTTGGGAGAGACTGGCGTGATGAGCACAAAGAGACGGCCGTCAGATAGAACGGGACACACCGGATGCAGGCGCGGCGCACCGTCTCTTCGCACGGTGGCGAAAAAGGCGAGCCCGACTTTGAACTGGAACAGTAACGAGCGCCCTGTTTCGGCCAAATCGGGCTCGGCCGCGGCGAACTCCTTCCAGGTCACCATGGATCACCTCATGCGGAACGGTCATGGCGAGCGGCCGACCACTTTGGGCCGGTCCGCTCCTTAGGCTGTGCAAACGCAAGTGAGGCCACACCTACCGAGTGCCGACGAGCACAGGTTGGAAGAGGCAGCCGTCAATACGGCGCACGTTCTTGAACCCGACGCTCTCCATGAGGGCGGCAAAGCGAGATACCGAGACCGCAAGATAACTGGTCTGTGGAGTCCGCAGCACGACCTCATCGGTGCCGTCCTTCGCGGCGAGCTCGAAGGCCAGGTCATAGACCTCCCCCCGCCAGCTCCAGACCTGCCGGAGGCGGCAGGCGCGGCCCTCCCAGACCCGGTCGCCGTAGTCCTTCGTCTCTTCGGTGCCATGCGCCGGTGGCGGCGCATAGTCGCGCAGGGAGATCACGCAGCCGCCCTCCGGACGAAGGCACCGGAGACACTCCTTCAGCGCGATTCGAATCTCGTCCTCGGAAAGGAGGTGAGGCAGCGAGTTGTCGCAGGCAAGGACAGCATCGGCCGATGCTGAGCGCGCTGCGACGGCGCGGACGTCGGCCACGAAGCAGCGCAGTGTCAGGCCTCGTCGCGCCGCCTCAGCGGTTGCCCGATGGACGGAGGCCCGCGAAATGTCAGAGCCAAACACTTCGTAGCCGCGCGCCGCGAGACCTAGAGCTTGGGTCCCGATGCCAACTGTCACATCAAGCAGGCGACGAACGCCCGTTCCCCATTCGGTTGTCAGAAGTGACCTCAACGCTTCGCCCTGCCGCGCGATGCTTGTCTCCCAGTCCTGGTACACCAAGTGGTACCAGGGAGCGAGTGCGTCGTAGAAGTCGATGACGGACAACACCTGCCCCCGTGTTGGCCTAACGTCAGCGGCGCGCGTCGGCGCGCCGGCTGCATGCTGGAGCTAGGACTCGACTGCCATACCCTTTACGCCTTGCGCTCGGAGGAACATCGTAGCCGATGTGACCACCCTGGATCTCGAGAGCCGGTGTGAGCTTGGGCCGCAGTCGAGACACCCCGACGAGACGGACGTGATCTTCGATCATCCAGAAATAGCTCATCGCTACCCATCCCGGCCGAAGGCCAATGCCCACCGCCATCTCGCGTAGGAAGCGGAGATAGGCCGGGAAATTGTCGAGACCAGCCTGGTATTTGAGCAGCCGTGGCGAGCGCATGCGAGCCCAGTGATCTGCTCGCACGTGATGTCAGGCCGGAGATCGGATACTACAAGCTCCGACTTCATTCTTAGCGCGGAGAAGTCCCGAACCCCGCCACGTCGGGAGTAAAGAGCCGCCACTCGCCCGGGAGTCCCTTGAAGATATGCGTCCCCCGATCCGTGAAGGTGATGCCAGAGCCGGCCATCAGATCTTTCACGGTGTTGGACACGAGGATCTCGCCGGGCTGGGCTGCCCCCAAGACACGCGAGCCAGTATTTACCGTGATGCCGCTGATAGTCCCGTCGTCATACTCGACCTCACCGGCGTGTATGCCGACCCTCACCGGCATCTCAAGTCCCTGCACGGCATCGCGGATCGCATACCCGCAGCGGATGGCGGTGGCGGCACCGTCGAAGACGGCGAAGATCTCGTCAGCAATCACATTTATCTCGTCCCCACCGTGACGGGCAAGCTCCTGGCGGACGAGCGCGGTGTACTGCGCTCGCATCTCGCGCCAGCGGCGGTCGCCTAGCGCGACGAGCCGGGCAGTCGCGCCAGGGATGTCGACGAAGAGCACCGTCGTCAGCACCCGCCCCGGCGGGAGGCCAGGGCGTGCGCGCCCGCGGGTATCCAGCGACTGAAGGGGTGGGAAGTCGGCCGGCAAGTCGGGGATGATGAGTTGGAAGATGCGTTCGGGACGGGGGAGACCCTTGAGGCGATGCGCGCCGAGGTCCCGCAGGCTCAGACCGCCGATGAGGGCGTCTTCGATCAACGCGGCGGTCGACTTGGACAGCAGCACCTGCCCGCCGTGGCCGGCCTCCTTGATGCGCGCGCCGCGGATGACGTCCAACCCCGTGTACCCTTCCGCCGTCCTGATCGGTTCCCCCGTGTGGACGCCGATGCGCACCCGCACGGCGCCGCCCTCCGGCCAGGCCTCGGCCGCGAGAGCGCGCTGGATCGCCACCGCTGCGGCAATCGCCTGCGTGGCGCGCGCGAACACCACGAAGAACGAGTCACCCTGGGTATCAACCTCGTAGCCCTCGCGCGCGGCAACCGCGGCCCGCAACAAGGTTCGGTGGATGGCCAGCACCTCGGGATATCGGTCTCCGAGGTGCACCGTCAGGGGGGTGCTCTCCTCCACGTCGGTGTGCAGCACCGTGAGGGTACCGCCGGGTAGCTCAGGCATCGACCGGCTTCACTTCTCTCAAGGACTCCGAGGCCTAACGCCGCGGTGAGCGGCGCGCGAAGCGCGTCCGCTCGAGCGCGAGGTTATCCATCCTTATTCGGGTGCCGCGATCAGGCCCACGAGATCGGCACCCGCCGCGCTTCCGGACCCCGGCTTGAGCACCACAGTCTCGCCCTGGATCGGCAGGAACCCGAGCAGCGCCCGAACGGTGAAGGCGTGAGTCACGAGCACGAGCGTGCCCGGCCCGCGCCAAGCGGCCACTATATCCTTCAACTCGCGGAGCCGCACAGAGACACTTGGGTCCCTGTCCGGGACCAGGGCCCACGAAGTCTCAACAGGACCGACAGCCATCAGGCGGGCCGTTTCCAGGCAGCGGCACCAAGGCGAGGACAGAATCCGGTCCACGCGGACGCCGTGGTCGCGGAAAGCCTCGCCAAGCGCCCTGGCTTCTCTGCGCCCTTGTTCGTCTAAGTTCCGTTGCGTCTTGCAGTCGTCGATCTTGAAGCCGGGTGGATCACCACCGTAGCCGGGCGGCGCGTTGCCATGGCGAATCAGTGCTACATGGCCTCCCTTGACGAGCGCGGCCCAGGCGTCGTTGGAATCGGCGGCGGCCAAGCCCGGCGTGATGCTTAGCGAAATGGCAAGAACGCAGGGAGCTACGCGACCGAGCTGACACAGAATATGCGACTCAATCACGACATCCTCCTCCGGACCGCGGTGCGTCCGCTCCCAGCGTTCGATCGGCCAAGGCAGGGGCTCGAGGCGAGTGCGCTGAAGGTGATTTGCCGATCGCTTACCACCACCGATTGGCCGGTTGCTTCAGCCAGTATCGGATGCCACGTCCCGCGTAAGGTTGCTGCCGAAACCGCGGAATCACGTGCATGTGGGCGTGCATCGCGATCTGCCCTCCCGCGGCCCCGCAATTCCACCCGACGTTGTACCCGTCGGGGTGAAAACGCTCGTCCATCCACGCCCTGACGTCTGCGAGCAGCGCGAAGGTCGCGTCGATCTCGTCGCGCGTCAGGTCGAAAACGGTTTCCGCGTGCCTGACCGGAATGATGACGCCCGAGCCGAGGAGCGCGCCTTGTTCCTTCTCGTTCTGCAGGAAGAGCACCGTGGGACGGCGCAGAACGACCTTCTGATCCGCATGTTCGTTCAGATGACACAGGTCACACTCGCCAGCCATACATCGAGCTCCGCAAGGCCACCTAGTGCGCGGACGGCGACTTCCCGGCGCGCCAGGCAATCATGCCCTGGATGTTGAGGGCCAGGAATTCGTCGAAGCGCCGCCACGCTCCGTACTTCGGATGCAGGATGCTGCCAACCAGGGTCGTCATCTCGGGCGAGCCGTCGGCGAGGCCGGCGGCCCGCGCCGTCGCGATCGCGTCCGAGAGATCGCGGTAGTACACGCGCTGCTCGACGACGTCCTGCTTCGTGCCGCTCGTCTGGGGCGTCGCGTGCCCTGAGACGATGACGTCGAAGTCCAGCTTGTCCTCGAGCCACTGTAGACGCTCGACGATGCGCTCGGGATGACCGAGAAGCGTGCGGAACGGGATGTTGCGCGGCTGCATGAGATCGACGAACATCGCCAGCCGACCGACCGGGTAGTGGACGACGATGTAGTCGTCGGTCGGTGAGAGGTCGGCCGGATAGAGGTCGACGACGCGCCCGCCCAGCTCCAGGGTCGTCTTCTTGTCGAACACGAGGTCCGGGGCCGGTGTCGTCGGATCGTTGGCGGCCTTGATGCGGTCGACTGTGTTCTTGTGCCCGACGAAGCGCGCCGTGTCGGCGAAGACCGCACCGCCGGTGCTGTGGTCGAAGGCCGAGTGGCTGTAGACGAAATACTTCACGGGCTGAGTCGTCACGGAGCGGATCGCTTCCTTGATGAGGCTTGGTGTGCGCGGGTTGACCTGTCCGTTGGCGTCGACGAGGATGACGCCCGCGTCGGTGACGATGAACAATGCCACGTGATTCGCCCAGCGAACGCCGTAGGCATCGGGAGCGAAGCGGACCAGCTCGGCGAGTGACTCGGTGGACATGGCTCTCCTCCTTCAGCCCCTCACGGCCTGCGCGGCGAAGCGCGACAGCGCTTGCGCGAGCCCGACCGGGTTCTCCATCTGCAGCGCGTAGTCGCCCTCGACGTCGATGACGACCGCGTTCGTCCAGCAGGCCGCGATCTCCTTGCCCTGCGCGGCCGTCAGCTCCGAGCTGTGGCTGCCGCGCAGGATCGCGACCGGGCAGGTCGCTCGCGCGGCGTACTTGCGGAGATCGTCCGCCATGTGGGCCAGGCCGAGCGCCACGCGCACCTTGTCGTACTTGGCGGCCACGCCGGAGCCGGCCGCCACGAAGTTGTGCTCCAGCCGATGGCGCAAGGATGGCTCCTGATCCCGCGGCCGCGCCGTTTTCAGGTAGGCGAGCGCGGCCTCACGTGACGGGAACTCGGTCTGCGACTCGAGCATCCGGTGCGAGGCGTTCAGCACCTTGACCACTTCCTCGCGCGTCGGGAAGAAATTGCTCGTGTGGGGCCCGCCGACCAGCCCGAGCGCCTGGATCTCGCCGGGATAGACCGCCGCGAAGACCTGCCCCACTCGGCCGCCGAGCGACTGGCCGGCGACAATCGCCCTGTCGATGCCGACCTGGCGGAAGAACAGGTGCAGATCGTCGGCGTATTCCTCCGCGGAGTAGTCGCCATCAGGCCGTGCGCTGTCACCGTGGCCGCGCTGGTCGAGGGCGTACACGTGGAACTCAGCGCCGAGCGCCGTCGCCGTCGCTTCCCACATGCGCCCGTAGCCCGACGACGGATGCAGCAGGACGAGATTTGGCCTGGGCCCGGGCCACTCGTAGTAGTGGAGCTTCAGGCCGTTCGAGAGCGTGACGGTCTTCTCCTGGAACGCGCGCGAATCTGAGCTCATCGTCTTCTCCTTCCCGGCGAGGATTCTACGCTCAGAGGGCTTCGCCGAGCACCCAGACGGCCAGCCCGAGCGGGACGAGCAGAACAGGCGTTGCGACCCCGAGCGCGGCCACGACGAAGATGATCCCGGCGGCGATCTTGCTCGCGCGTCCGATGCCCATGCGGTTTCTCCTCATCGGTTCAGTCGAGAACGGCGATGGCTTCGATCTCGACCAGGAAGTGCGGCTCGGCCAGGCCGGCCACGACGAGCAGGGTGTTCGCCGGATAGGGAGGCGAGGGGAAGAGCTCGTCGCGCGCGGCAGCCACCAGCGGTCGAAAGCCCCAGTGCGTGATGTACGTGGTCGTCTTGACCAGATGCCGAAGGCTTCCGCCGTAGTGGGCGAGGATCGTCGCGAGATTGGCGTAGCACTGGCGCGCCTGAGCCCGGGCGTCGCCGACGCCGACGACTGCGCCGGAGCGATCCATCGCGAGCTGTCCGGAGATGTAGAGCGTCTTGTCCACCCGCGCCACGTGTGAGTAGTGCGCCTGGGGCGGATGAACGCCGGGCGGGTTCAGGATCTCGCGGTCCATCGCTAGTGGAGCAGGTCGTCGAGCTCGTGGTAGGCGGGCCGGCGGCGATCGATCGCTCGGCCGTTGCGCAGCACGACGCGATTCGCCTCCGGGCGCGACAGGAGCTCGCTCCACGTCCGACCCTCGAACAGCACGAGATCCGCCGGTAGCCCGGGCCCGATGCGGCCGCCTCCCGCGAGGCCCATGAGCTCGGCGGGTGTCGTCGTGACCGCGCGCGGCCAGACGCCGTAGGGCCGGTCGAGGTGGCAGATACGGGTGGCCTCGCGAAATACCTCGAGCATGTCGTGATCGCCGAAGCCATAGAACGCGTCGCGCGTGTTGTCGCTCGCCACGGCGACGGGAACGCGCCGCGAGGCGAGCTCGTGGAGCAAGGTCACGCCCCGCCAGCGGGGAGTGCGCCCGGGGACCCGATCCTGCAAGTAGAGGTTGCACATCGGCAGGCTGACGACCTTGATTCCCGCCTCGGCCACGCGGTCGAGCGTGTCGGTCACGACGTCGGGCGACTGAACGCCGAGGCTACAGCAGTGACCGCAGACTACCCGCCCCTGGAAACGGCGCCGCAGCACCGCGCGAGCGATGTGACCGAGCGCTCGGGCACCGACGTCGCCGCTTTCGTCGCAGTGAAAGTCGACGTCGAGCCCGCGCTCGGCGGCGCGCTCGAATAGACGGTCGAGCAAGGTGTCGATCTCGGGCGCCATGTAGGCGACGGCGCCCAGGATCCCGCCCGCGGCCGCGACCCGGTCCGCCAGCTCGTCGCCCTCGCGTGTGCCGAAGGTCTGCACCGGCACCAGTGACACGGCCTGGAGCTCGACACGCCCGGCCCACTCTTTGCGGAGCGCCTCGAACACGGGCCAGGTGATCGCGGCCTGCGTGCCGAAGGAATCCAGGTGGGTCCGGACCGCCTTCGTGCCGTGCGCCCAGCTGCAGCGGAGCCCGAAGTCCATGCGGCGGCGGACGTCCTCGGCCGACCAGCGCGCTGCGCGATCGGCCGACACGGCGCGAATGGCGCCGTCGAAGGTGCCGTCCTGGTTCGCCGCGCGCTCCCACGTGTGGCCCTTGTCGAGGTGCGTGTGGACGTCGATCAGACATGGCCAGACGAGGCCGCGCGCGAGATCGACGCTCGCCTCCGGGCCTTCCCGCGTTTCCGGGGCCACCACCGCCGCGATCAGGCCGTCGCGCACGAACACGTCGACGACCATCAGCCCGTCGGGTGAGACCGACACGCCGGGAGGCCGCTCGCTCAGCAAGGGGGCCGGGACGGTCGCGTTGCGGAGACGATAGATGCTCCGTTCAGGTACCGCGAGGAAGCCCTGCGTCACCTCA
The DNA here is from genome assembly GCA_003221615.1 of Candidatus Rokuibacteriota bacterium. Taxonomy (GTDB): domain Bacteria; phylum Methylomirabilota; class Methylomirabilia; order Rokubacteriales; family CSP1-6; genus AR31. Next base: position 26,778 of record QHSQ01000084.1, read on the forward strand.
GCCCTCTCGCGAGACGGCGCTCTCGTGCCACCTGCGGAGGATCGCATGCGACAGCGCCGTCAGCGCCAGGAAGATGAGGATGCCGGAGCCCGTGATCATCAAGAGCGCGGCGAACATTCTGGGAATTTGCATCGTGTACCCGGACTCGAGGATCCGATAGGCGAGGCCCGACTGGGCGCCGCCCGTCCCGGCGACGAACTCGGCCACGACCGCGCCGATGAGCGCCAGGCCGCCGCTGATGCGCAGGCCGCCGAGGAAGTACGGCATCGCGCTCGGCAGGCGCAGGTACCAGAAAACCTGGCGGCGTGTCGCGCCGTAGAGCTGCATCAGGTTCAGGAGATTGTGGTCGGCGCTGTTGAGCCCGAGCGTCGTGTTGGACACGATCGGGAAGAACGCGACGAGCCATGCGCAGATCAGGAGGGCGGTGGGAATGTTCCTGACCCAGATGATGATCAGCGGCGCGATCGCCACGATCGGCGTCACCTGGAGGATCACCGCGTACGGGAACAAGCTCAGCTCGACCAGCTTGGATTGCGTGAAGAGGATCGAGATGAGCACGCCGGCGACCGTGGCCACGAGCAGCGCCGCCCCGGTGATCGCCAGGGTCACGAGGAGCGACGGGTAGAGCGTGCTCCAGTCCTGGACGAGCGTGCGCAGCACGAGAATCGGCCCCGGGAGGATGTAGTACGGGATCTGGTTCAATCGGACGATCAGCTCCCACGCGACCAGGCCCGCCACGCCGATGACGACCGGCGGGAGCACGCGGCGCATCGCCCGGCCCACGTCGAGCCGCCGCGGCTTCGAAGCCGCCCGCGGCATCTCGGCGCCGCGGACGCCGGCGCCGTTCGCGGCTCGCTCCGGCTCGATCGAGGGGATGCTCGACACGGCCCTACTCTCGGCTCACGAGCGGATCGCCTCGGCCAGACGTGCCGAGACCAGCCGGCAGTAGTCGTTGTAGAGCGGCGAAGTCCGGAACGCCTCGTCGCGGGGCGTCGGCGCCTCGATCGCGACGTCGCTCGCCGTGCGCCCGGGCCGGGCCGTCATCACGGCGATCCGCGTCGACAGGTAGACCGACTCGTAGACGCTGTGGGTCACGAACACGACCGTCCAGCGCTGCCTCGCCCAGAGCGCGAGCAGATCGTTGTCGAGCTTGAAGCGGGTGATCTCGTCGAGTGACGCGAACGGCTCGTCGAGCAGGAGCAGCCGCGGGTGAGTGACCAATGCGCGCGCGATCGACACGCGCATCTTCATGCCGCCGGACAGCTCGCGCGGATACGCGCGCTCGAAGCCGTCGAGCCCGACCATCGCGATCGCCTCGCGGACGCGGCCGGCCGCTTCGTCGGCCGCCACGGCTCGCAGCTTCAGCGGGAGCAGGACGTTCTTGAACACGGTGGCCCAGGGCATGAGCGTCGGCTCCTGGAACACGAAGCCGATGTCTCCGTGTGGCAGGCCCGCTCGCCCGTTGCCGCTCGGCCATTCGATCCGGCCGCCCGAGACCTCGCCGAGCCCGGCCACGAGCCGCAGCACGGTGCTCTTGCCGCATCCGGACGGGCCGAGGAGGCTCAAGAACTCGCCCTCGCCGACGTCCAGATCGAGGTGCCGAAGGGCGACGACGCCGTTGCCGTAGACCTTGTCGACGTTCTGCAGCTGGACGACGGCGCGGGTCGTGCGGCTCACGACTTTCCGGGCTTGAGGCTCATTCCGTGCTTCTTGTTCACGAACTGCAGGGTGTAGGCGCGCTTGAGGTCGAGGTCGGCCGTATAGAGGCCCGCCTCTACCATCGTGGCGTGGAAGTCCTTCCAGCGCGCGTCGCTCATCGCACCGATCCCGAGCTTCTCGGCGTCCCCGGAGTCGACGATGCCGTACTTCTTCAGGGTCGCGAGGCTGTGCGCGATCTGGTCGTCGGTCATCTCCGGGTTGTCTTTCTTGATGAGCGCATTGGCCGGCGTCCCGTCGCCGTAGAGGTACGAATACCAGCCCTCGATGGTGCCGTTCACGAATCGCTGAACGACCTCGGGCTTCTCGTTGACGAGCTTCCACGACGTCTCGATCGTGGTCGCATACGAGGAGTAGCCGCCGTCGGCGAGCAGGTGGACGACGAGCTTGGCGCCGGCCTTCTCGAGCTTGAACGGCTCGCTCGTCACGAAGCCCTGCTGGATCGCCGACTTGTCGGCGAGGAACGGCGCCATGTTGAACGTGTACGTCCGGATCTGCTCGTCGGCGTAGCCGTATCTCACGCGCAGGAACTGCCAGTAGCCGGCCCGCGCCACCGGCGAGATCATGATCGGCTTGCCTTTCATCGCCGCGAGCGAATCGTTGCCCTGGCCCGCGTGGGCGATGAGCACTTGAGGGTCCTTCTGGAAGACGGTGCCGACGCAGACCATCGGGATGTTGTTCTTCACGTAGTTCAGGGCGCTGAAGCAGTTGCTGCCCATGTTGAAGTCGATCACGCCCGAGGCGAGGAGCTGCGGGTGGTTGATCTGCGGCCCGCCCATCCGGATCGTCACGTCGAGGCCGAGCTTCTTGTAGATGCCCGTCGCCACCGCCTGGTAGTAGCCGCCGTGCTCGGCCTGCGCCTTCCAGTTGGTGCCGAACGTGAGCTTCTCGAGCGTTTGCGCGCGCGCCGGCCTCGGGGAAGCGAGCGAGCCAGCGGCGGCGAGAGCCGACGTCGCCAGGAACGAGCGGCGCGTGACGTTGGGCATGACGGGATTCTCCTAGGCGTCCTTCGGTGCCAGGTGGATCTCTCGCTTCGGGCTTCGATAGATCGCCTGGAGCAGCTCGGCCAGACGGGAAGTCTTCGCCTCGAACATCTGCCGGCCCTTCTCGGCGGACGAGCGGTGGGGGTTCCCGATCGCGCCGGTCTTGGAGAGATCGGAGGCCACCCACGCCTCGATCACGTCGTGGCCCTTGAACGAATAACCGATCTCCGGCGTGGGCTCGAAGACGTAGCCCTCGGCGCGGTCCATGTGCACGAGCTCGGGAGCGATGTGGCGCACCAGCGAGGTCTCCGAATCGCCCGAGTGCATCGCGATGGCGGCTTCGTCCGACGCGACCAGCCCGGGCACGTTGCCGATCCCGCCGAGGAAGATCTTGAACACGCGCAGGTCGGTCTCCATCCGGAGATCGCGGAAGTAGTCGTCGGTCGTGCCGACGTTGCCGCCGTGGCTGCCCAGCAGGACGAGCTTCGTGAACCCGCTCCGCGCCACCGACGCGGCCAGATCCCGGAGCACCAGGCGCAGCGTGTCGCCGCTGAAGGTCAGGGTGCCCGGGAACGTGATGTGCTCGACGCTTTTGCCGAACGTGGTCGGCGGCAGCGCCAGCACCGTGACGTCGTCCGGCAGGCGCGCGAGGGCGGCGCCGAGTACCTCCATGCCGAGGAGCGTGTCGGTGATGAGCGGAAGGTGCGGGCCGTGCTGCTCGACCGCGCCCACGTTGAGCACGGCCGTCGCGTTGCGGTCGCGCTTGGCGATCGCGTCGATCTCCTGCCACGTGTAGTACGCCCAGTAGCGATGGGGCGGGATCGACCCATGGAGACCCGTGGCGAGCTGCGCAGGGAGCTTCTTCAGCATTCCGTCCTCCGTCATACGCCGGCGGTCATCGTCTGGCTCGGCGCGCGCGCCGCGAGCGCCGGCCGCACGTCCGCCCAGAACCGTCCGAGCTGCTCGAGCGTCTCCGCCCGCCGCATGCCCGGCAAGTGAGGGAAGATCACCAGCGCCTCGAAGCCGAGCTCGGCCTGCATTTCGAGCAAGGAGTCGCGCGCCTGTTCGGGCGTACCCACGATCCAGGACTTGCCGGCCATGCGCTCCTCGAGCGAAAAGGGTGGCCGGCTTGCGAGCGCCGCGTTGCGGCGGATGATGTTGGGCCAGAGCAGCTTGGTGAGCTCGTCGTGGCCGCGCCGCGCGGTGCGGATCGCCGCCTCCGCCGAGTCGGCGATGTGGAGCTGCACCTGGAGCATGCGGTCCTCGCCGGGGCGCAGCCGGACGCCATGGAATTCCTCGACGAGGGCGCCGTACCTGCGCCACCACGGCACCATCCGTTCCCAGGGATGGTTGGCGAGCACCCCGATGTGCCGCTGGCGCGCGGCGTAGACCAGGGTGTCCTCGCTGCTGATCGGCTGATAAATGGCGACGGGCGCGTTGATCGGCCGCGGGACCAGCGGGAACTCGGTGACGGGATCGCCGCGGAACGTCAGGCCCTCCGGAGGGATCGTGTAGTGCTTGCCCCGATACGAGAAGCGCTCGCGCGACGTCGCGGCCTTGAAGATCTCGACCTGCTCCTCGAAGACGTCGCGGTTCCTGACGTCGTCGGCGTTGTTGCCGTAGCCGACGTTGACGCCGAACACGTTCGACTCGCGCTCCTCGGTGCCTCGGCCCAGCCCGCAGAGCAGCCGGCCGCCGGACAGCACGTCGGCGAGGGCGTAGTCCTCGGCGAAGTGGATCGGGTGCCAGGCGGTCAAGACGTGGATCAGCGCCCCCAGGCGGATCCGGCGCGTGCGCTGGGCCAGGACCGCGTTGAGCAGGACGACGTTCGGGACGACCTCGAAGCCGTGATTGTGGAAGTGATGCTCGGCCGTCCACATCGAGTCGTAGCCGAGCGTGTCGCAGGCTTCCGCATAGGCGAGGAGATCGGCGTACGCGCGGCGATAGCTCTCCTGACCATAGTTCCGGGTGTGCGCCGGGGGCCCGTCGACGCCGGCGTCGGGCATGTCCACGGTTCCATAGAAGAACGCGCCGAAATGCATCTCGACCTCCCGCGCCCGCGCATTCTGGGTGAGCTGTGCCTCTCGCGCGAGCACGCCGATCTGGTGATGCCGTGCTCCGGGAATACACTATCCGGGCAGATCAATGCAACACGCCGCCCGGGTATACTGGGCGCTCCCGATGCTTCCCTTGATCAAGCGCCTGGCGCGTTGGGCGGCGGCGCTCACGCTGATCGTCCTCGGGCTCGTGCTTTCCATCCCCGGTATCCCGGGTCCGGGCATTCTGGTCATCTTGATCGGCATTTTCGTGCTGTTGCCCGAAAGCCGCTGGCTCCGGAAGAAATACGCCGCGCTCAAGCGCCGGTACCCGAGAATCTTCAGCCCGATCGAGACGCGACGGGCGCGGGCGCGGGACGAGCGACACGCCCACCGCCGCTCGCGCCGCAGATCGTGACGATTCCGCGAGGTCCGATGGCGCGCTATCATGCGCGGCGCGGGCGGGCGCGCCGCGCGCCCGAATCGACGCGAGGTCGTGCGCGCCGCAGGCCGTCGCGGGGCTGGGGCCCCGCCGGACGAGGCGCGCCTTCTGAACAAGGAGGCGAGACATGGCGCTTCAGGTGCGGCGAGTCATCACGGGCCACGACGCCGACGGCCGCGCGATCGTGAAGATCGACGAGGTCTCCAAGAACGTGGCCTCGGGCCGGCCGGGCGCGACCGCCTGTAACATCTGGACCACCGAAGGCTTTCCGGCCAACAACGACGGTGCGGCCGACGAGGGCCTGCGCAAGGTCGACACGACGCTGAAGAACGGGACGATCTTCCGCGTGATCGAGTTCGCGCCCGGGCTCGCCGCGCGTAACCACCGGACCGACTCGATCGACTACATCGTGATCATCTCCGGCGAGATCGACATGGAGCTCGACGATTCGGTCGTGCACCTCAAGGCCGGCGACGTGATGGTGCAGCGGGGCACGATCCACAACTGGGTTAACAACGGCACCGCGCCCTGCGTTCTCGCGGTCATCCTGATAGACGCCAAACCAGTCGAAGCCGGCGGCAAAGTCCTGACCGCGGTCGGTTAGAAACCTGACCGCGGTCGGTTAGAAAGAAGAAGCGTCCCGGTTAGCCCGGGGCGCTTCGGCGCAACTGAAGGACTGAGGACCCCTGGACCCGAGTCCTCCCGCAAGATCGAGGAGCGCCACGGCTGCGCCGGGGCGCTTCCGAGCGACGGGGGGCTTGGGGGCCCCTTCGAGGCCCCCAATCACATCAATCCGTAGAA